>JAGNTC010000159.1 GCA_017987725.1 Flavobacterium sp. | reverse complement strand
GATTCGATGCAGGGAAACTCATATAAATTTTGCCAAATTCCCTTGCCAATTCGCTTTTGAATAAGTGCATGCTGGACTTCATCTTGAAAAACCATATAATTTAAATGCCGTTCAATTACTTTCGTTTTTTTAGACTTGAAAGGCAATTCATTCACCTGTTTATGAGCCAGGGCAGCGCAATTGTTTTGAAAAATACAGGCACCACAATTGGGGCTTTTAGGCACACATTGCAAGGCACCAAATTCCATGAGCGCCTGATTGAAAAGGGCTGGTTCATTTTGAGGCATTAATTCGGTAGCCATTGCCGTAAATTCTTTTTTGGTTGAAGCCAATGCAATATCAGAAGACACGCCCAAATAACGCGCCAATACACGAAACACATTGCCATCGACCACCGGTACGGCCTCGTCGTAACAAAAAGAGGCGATTGCCGCTGCAGTATAAGTGCCAACTCCTTTAATGGAGAGTAATTCCTGGTAAGTTCCAGGAAATTCACCGTGCAACTCGGTGGATATAAATTGGGCCGCTTGGTGTAAATTTCGTGCTCGGGAATAATAACCCAAGCCTTGCCACAGCTTTAATACGTCTTGCTCGGACGCATTGGCCAAATCGTGAACAGTAGGAAATGCAGCCACAAAAGATTGGTAATACGGTAAACCCTGTGCTACGCGTGTTTGCTGTAAGATAATCTCAGACAACCAAACGCAGTAGGGATCCTTTGTGTTTCGCCAAGGCAAATCCCGTTTATTTTGTAGATACCACTTAATGAGCGAGTTACTGAAATCCATATTAAATTTTGGAAAACAAAAGTATATCTTTATGTAATTAAATTTTAATGAATTAGGTTGATAATTTGTTTTTTAAATTCATATATTTGCAACCTCAAAAAAATAATTATCTATAATAAAATACGAAAGAAAATGACGAAAGCCGATATCGTAGCAAAAATTTCTGAAAAATTAGGCCTTGAAAAAGGAGATGTTCAAGCCACAGTAGAATCGTTCATGGAAGAAGTGAAGACTTCATTAGAGACTGGAGACAATGTATACTTGAGAGGTTTTGGAAGCTTTATCATCAAAACCAGAGCAGAAAAAACAGGGAGAAATATCTCTAAAAACACAACCATTAAAATTCCTGCTCATAACATTCCGGCGTTTAAACCAGCAAAAGTATTTGTAGAAGGAGTAAAAACGAACAACGAAGCAAAATAACATAGTATTAATCATAAAAAATCACCAACTATGCCAAGTGGTAAAAAAAGAAAAAGACATAAGGTAGCGACGCACAAACGTAAAAAAAGAGCGAGAGCTAACCGTCACAAAAAGAAAAAGTAGTCTAAAACTACTTTTTCTTTTTTTTAAACGTTCATTGAAATCGGATAGAAATCCTAAAAATTTCAAATCTAAAAATCCAAATTCCAAAACTTGTTGCTGGAAATTGGAATCTCTAAATTGGAATTTGATTTCATCCATCGGGTACACAACCTGTTAAATTATTACTTAATCCATCCTTACAACGCTAAACGGTGCGAGAAACAGCTGTTTTGGTTTGCCCAAAATACTAGACTCCATCAACCGTTAAGCAAATGTTCGGATAAAAATATACAGCGTGAATAAAGAATTAATCATCCGATCTAGTTCAGATGCCGTAGATTTTGCCTTATTAAAAGATGGAAAACTAATTGAATTACACAAAGAAGAGGAAAAAAGCAACTTTCAGGTGGGCGATATTTTTATTGCTAAAATCAGAAAACCAGTTGCGGGACTTAATGCTGCTTTTGTCAATGTTGGCTTCGAAAAAGATGCCTTTTTGCATTACCATGATTTAGGTCCAAACCTAGCCTCTCAACTGAAATTCATCAAACTTGTAAACGCAGGAAAACTGAAAGATTTATCTCTCAAAACATTCCAATTTGAAAAAGAAATTGACAAAGACGGAACCATCGCCGAAGTGCTTACGAGCAACCAATCGGTTTTGGTGCAAGTTGTCAAAGAACCCATTTCGACCAAGGGTCCCCGACTAAGCGCAGAGCTGTCTCTCGCCGGACGATTCATCGTATTGGTTCCTTTTTCAGACCGCGTATCTGTTTCGCAAAAAATTGAAGAAAAAAGCGAAAAAGACCGACTTAAAAAATTAGTTCAATCTATCAAACCGAAAGGTTTTGGCGTTATTGTTCGCACAGTAGCCGAAGGCAAAAACACCGCCGAATTAGAAAAAGATTTGCAGAACCTGCTAGGCAGATGGACTGCAATGTGTAAAAAATTACCAACTGCTCCTCATCCATCCAAAGTATTGGGAGAGCTCAACCGGGCTTCCTCTATATTGCGTGATGTGTTCAATGATACCTTTAGTGGTATTCATATCGATGACGAAACGTTGTACCAAGAAACAAAGGATTACGTGCAAGAGATTGCTCCATCCAAACAATCCATTGTGAAGTTTTATCAATCCAAAAGCACACCGATTTTCGAAAAGTACCACATCGAGAGACAAATCAAAACTTCATTTGGAAAAACCGTTTCCATGACCAAAGGAGCTTATTTGATCATCGAACATACCGAAGCGCTTCACGTTATTGACGTGAACAGCGGTAACCGATCAAACAAAGCCACCAATCAGGAAGATACGGCCATGGAAGTAAACATGATTGCAGCTGCCGAAATCGCAAGACAATTGCGTTTACGGGATATGGGCGGAATCATCGTAGTTGATTTTATCGACATGCAAAATCCGGACAACCGAAAAGTGCTATTTGACTTCCTTCGAGAAGAAATGGAAGACGATAAGGCCAAACACAAAATTTTACCGCCGAGTAAATTTGGATTGGTACAAATCACCAGACAACGCGTTCGACCAGAAGTCAATATCGAAACTCGTGAAGAAGATCCCAACAGCGGGAAAGGCGAAATTGAAGCCCCCATCTTAATCATCGATCGAATTACTTCAGATGTAGAACGACTGGTAAAGACACAACAAAAATTAGTATTAAATGTACATCCATTTGTTGCTGCCTACCTTAAAAAAGGATTCCCATCATTACGTTCCAAATGGTTTTTTGAACACAAAAAATGGGTTAAGATAATCCCGCGAGACGCTTATACCTATTTAGAGTATCATTTTTATGATCAACAGGGTAAGAAGATCAAAGACTAATTAAATCAACCGCCTTTCAACCGATTGGCGGTTTTTTTGTGTTTAGTATTTGCAAAAGCAAATGTACCTGAAGCCCACTGGGCTTCCTCCTCTTATTCTCAAATCAAGAGACGCTTACACCTATTTAGAGTATCATTTTTATGATCAACAGGGTAAGAAGATCAAAGACTAATTAAATCAACCGCCTTTCAACCGATTGGCGGTTTTTTTGTGTTTAAAAACTGCTGCGTTTATTTTCGGCGTTGGGCAAAAAAACGCTTCATCAATTCAGCCGCTTCATCGGCCATTACGCCAGATACTACAACGGTTTTAGGATGCAATTGCGTACCCAGTTGCACAAATCCGCGTTGCTCGTCACTCGCGCCATAAACTACTTTGCTGAGTTGACTCCAATACAAGGCTCCTGCGCACATTTGGCAAGGTTCAAGTGTAACATACAAACTGCAATTTTTAAGGTATTTGCCGCCCAAAAAGTGGGCAGCCGAAGTAATGGCTTGCATCTCGGCGTGGGCCGTAACATCTTGCAATAATTCGGTGAGGTTGTGGCTTCTGGCAATAATTCGATCCTCGACCACCACTACTGCGCCTACCGGAATTTCCCCTTTTTCAAAAGCCATTTCAGCTTCTTGCAGGGCTTTCTTCATAAAATAGGCGTCGGTGAAAATTGGATCCATGAAGCAAAAATAACAATTCAATTTGTACATTTGCGGCATGCCTAACAATTTACTTTCACAGATTCAATCGCCCGCCGATCTTAGGCTGATCCCTGAAAGTCAATTGCCACAATTGGCCCAAGAACTCCGCGACTTTATCATTCAAATTGTGTCAACCAAAGAAGGGCATTTGGGAGCCAGTTTGGGTGTAGTCGAACTCACGATTGCCTTACATTATGTGTTTCATACACCCGATGATTTACTCATTTGGGACGTAGGACACCAAGCCTATGGCCACAAATTACTTACCGGCCGACGCGATTTGTTTCACACTAACCGACAATTTCAAGGCCTATCAGGTTTTCCCAAACGCGACGAAAGCCCCTATGATGCTTTTGGCACGGGCCATTCTTCTACATCAATATCAGCTGCATTGGGCATGGCGTTAGCCTCAGCGCTAAACGGATTTCCCGACCGCACCCACATCGCTGTGATTGGCGACGCCTCGATTGCATCAGGAATGGCCTTTGAAGCCCTGAATCATGCCGGAGTGACCGATGCCAATTTACTGATC
>JAGNTC010000037.1 GCA_017987725.1 Flavobacterium sp. | reverse complement strand
GTAGGTATTGCTGGTGGTTTGGTTTTGCCAATCGTAATCAAAAATATAGGCTCGGTCTGCCTGCACATACATGCCCATCAACCTCAGCGATTCGTTGATTTTTATGTCGTCATTCGTGTCCGTTTTACCTAAATACAAGGTTGAAATTTGCAATAATAATTCGTATATACTATTTATTGCCTTGAGTTTGGCTTCGCTTTGAACGCGACTGTTTAGTTGTTCGAATTGCACCAAAGCAGCATGAATAGTGGCATCGATTAAGGTAGCAGTAGAATTTTGATTGACATAACCAAATGCCTTTAGCTCTTTTGTACTTTCCAAAACCTCCTGAGGAACATCTTGATCTAGTACTAAAATTACAGGGAATTGTGTTGAGGAAGCAAATTGAGTTAGGCTATGCATATCCTGCATGTCCTTATGGATAGAAATTAGCACTACGTCAACCTCCATTTCAAGTTCAGTCAACGAGTCTATGGTAACAAGCGGTGTGATTTGATACCCAAACGCATCCAATTCTGCTCGTTTTGCATTTTCAAATATTGGGGAAGAACCAAGGTGTAATACGCTAATTTTTTTCATAGTCCCTAGCTGATTAAAGGGAAAAAAAGAATGAATACTACCCAAATATATCTTTTTACTTTTAATGAACAAAATTGCACAAAAGAAAATAGCTGCCGACGCGCTTTGTTGGAATTGGCGAAGCAATCGTTAATTAACTTTCGTCTTTTATTTTAAGATAAAGCCACGAATTCACAAATGATTTTGTGCATATTGATTTCATTCGAATGATCATCTTTTATGATCGAATTCAATAAGCTTAATTAAAAATTAAATTCGTTCATTGGAGAAAAAAACCAATAGAAGTTTATAGTATATTCCTAAAAATCAAAAATCGCCAATCAAAAATCGTCAATCTTAAATCAAAAAGCCCCTCCGTTTCCGAAGGGGCTTTAACTTTATTATAAATCGCGGTTTATCGCTTGATCATACGAAGTGTTTTCGCATTCTCTCCTTGTGTTACAATTACATTGTACACACCCGCTGGATAAGCAGAACCTAAGTCTTCTGAGATGTAGTCGATCGTATTAATTGATTTAGCCTCAACTAATTTACCTAACATATCATATACTTTTAATTCTACAGCTCCTTCGGTTGACGTAGTTACATTCAATTTGAACTCCGTAGAATATGGATTTGGATAAGCCTCAACTGTAAATTCATTGGCTGCAACTTCGTTCACTCTAGCAACAGCTGTTGGCGCTGTAATAACGCAAGCGTCACCAAATGGAGACCAAGTTCCTGAAGTCATTACGGCAATTCTTACCGAATAATCTGCTCCTGAAGTAAATCCTGGAACATTTACACGGAATGAGAACCAATGTTTGTTGGTGTCAAAAGTAACTGCCGATTGGTCAGACACTTTAGTCACTTGGAAACGGTATTGTGAAATTGAGTTCAACGGTGTAGTTCTCACTAAAGTGAAATCTGTTGCGATTACTCCACCACAGTCAACCAAGGTTGGAACTGCTGGAGAGATAACCGTACAAGCTGAACCATACGCAGAATATCCTGCAGTGGTTTTCACTGCTACTTCAACCAAGTAAGTAGAACCATAGTTGAAACGGTTCAACATTGGTAAAGTAAACCAGTGGTAAGAACGGTCTTTTACTTGAACTAAGTTGTCTCCGGTTACTCCAGGCGTAACATCAGTTACTCTGAATCTATAACCGGTTGCTCCGCTTACAGGTGTAGTTGAAACCACCGAACCAATACTGGCTAAAGTAGCTCCACATTGTGCAGGATTTACTTGCAATGCACCTGTTGGTGACAATATAGCTGGGGAAGATACCGCACAAGTGGTTCCGTAGTAACCCAACCAGATACCTGCTTTCTGTAATTCAACAGAAATAGTATAGGTAGTAGCATACTCATAATCAGCCAACATGTTCAAAGCAAACCAGTGGAAGCTTCTGTTGATAATTTGCGTAGCACCAGTCGTGTTGTTTACCACTTTAAAGCGGTATCCACTAGCAGAATAATTGATGTTAGCATAAATCAAGGATCCCATAGAAGGCAAGGTAGTTCCACAAGATACAGACTGTAAAGTAGTAGTCAATTGGAAGCCTTCGTCTAATTGTCCATCGCAGTTGTCATCAACTCCGTTGTACAAGATCTCTGTTTGTCCTGGATTTACAGCTGCAACAGCATCGTCGCAATCCAATCCAAGTGAGCCTACTCCATAACCTGAAGGAGTTGAAGCACCGTAGCACAATGTCTCAGAAGAAGCGTTTGGCGAATAGCCGTCAGCATCAGCATCAACATAAAAACTACCTGATCTCCAAACTTGACCGTTTGTATCGTCGCAGTCAGCACCAAGTGTAGTAGCGATGTAGAACGGCGCTAAAGTAGCTCCATAGCACAAAGTAGTTACCGATGAATCTGGCGAAAGGTCTAAATGATATCCATCGTTGTCAACATCTACATAAAAATTACCTGTTTGCCATACTGAATTGTCATTGTCGTCACAGTCTGTACTGTTGGTTACATAACCCGTAGGCGCAGTAACGGCATCAATTGAAGCGGCTAAGTTTCCGTAGCCATCTCCATCAGTATCTTGGTAAAAAGTAAAGATGTCATTACTAAAGTAGATGTTGTCAAGGTAAATTTGCGTGGTATTTGGTGCCACATTTTGCTCAATTTTAAAGCCATAAATGTCATTCAAAGCACCAGGATAAGAGGTTAATGGAATGCTTAAAGAATTCCATCCAGCCACTAATGGTCCGGTATTGTAATTTCTATCGCCAGGAGCCAATAGGAATACAAATAAATTAGACAATGGCGCATTGCAATACACATCCAAATGCAAGTGGGTCATTCCCGTTACATTTAAACGACGCTCGGTTTGATCAACCAATCCAATAAATCCAAGATTGTTTACTTGAATACAGGTGTTGTCTCCGTTGGCAAAATTAAAATTAGCCGTAGTACCACCTGTCCAGTTTGAACGTACTAAGTTATAAGCAGGACTGTTGGCATAGACTTGAGCTGGAGTTCCAGTATATACGGACATTACTCTAGCCGCCTCTCTTGCAGGTGGAATTGGTGAAGCACCTGGTATAGCAAAGGCAACATTTAAAGTCGCTGTTGTGCTTCTTGGTCCGTACACTCCATCAGTAGCAACTGTAGCGGTAATAATTGTAGAACCGCCGCCAACAATGGTTACGGTGTTGCCACTTATCGTAGCCACTGCCGTATTGCTGCTTGTATAGGAGAAAGTACCTGAGCTATTCGTGGTTGGATTAGTCAATACAAATGGCGCATCACCCATAGTTACTCCTGTTGGAACAGTCAACGCACCGATTGTTGGTGGTTGCAAAGTGGCATCTCTATAGAAGTAAATATTATCCAAATACACTTGTTTTACTGGGGCAGAAGCTCCAGTTGGGTTGTTTAAATCAAAAAAGCTTACGTTAGTTAAATTTAATCCAACAAATTCAGACAAAGCAATGTCAACACTTACCCATCCGTTTACCGGAGTACTGGTTACGCGTCGGTTTCCATTTAATTCAAACCACAATGGATTTTGATTCAACGAATACACATCAATGTGTAGGTGTGTCATTTCAGATACATTGGTCGCGGCAAATGCCAAACGAGCCAAGGTAAATCCGTTGAAAAAACGAGCTGTATCACCCGATAGAGAAACATCTGTTCCAGCTGCACCCCAGTTAGGTCCAGATGAAGGTGTATATGCTCCGCTGTATAAAGAGATCACGTCCCAAGCATTTCTTGCAGGAGGCGTTGGAGCCGCAGCAGGCGTTACATCAAGTGTAGCCGTTGCCACACCTGTTCCGTAACCGCCATCGGCCGCTTGCGTAGCAGTAATGGTAGTAGAACCAGCCCCTACAACGGTAACGGTAGTTCCGCTGATTGTAGCTACATCAGTATTACTACTGCTAAAGGTAAATGCACCAGCACTATTTGAAGTTGGAGCAGTCAATTCAAATGGCGCAGCGCCAATCAATTGAGCAGCCACTGTAAAGGATCCTAATGTAGGTGGTTGCGTGGTAGCATCTCTCCAAAAATAGATGTTATCAACCGACAAGGTTTGTCCAGTTGCAGATGGCGCATCGTATTTAAGTTGACGGATTTTGGTGAAATCCAAACCGGCAAAGATTACATCTGTCAAATCAATGTCAAAACTATTCCAAACACCAGCCGTTAAAGGCAAGGTAATTGGTTTTTCAACAGCACCACCGGTAACTTTAATTAACGATAAACGGATAGACGTTAAGGTTGGCGAAAATAAATCAATGTGTAATTTATTCAAAGCTGAAACATTTACATCAGCAGCCGTTTCGGTACCTTGGTAGTTTAAATTTGCATAGCGCAATACTTCGTTGCCTTCATATAAAGCTGTCGAAAAAGCACCAAATCCAGATTGTCCCCAGTTCGGGTTAAAATTGGTTCCCGCAACATTGGTATATGATCCGCTGTATAACGAAATCACATCCCAAGTATTTCTTGCAGGAGGTGTTGGCGCAGCCGTTGGCGTAACATCAAGAGTTGCTGTTGCAATTCCCACACCGTATCCACTATCAGCAGCTTGTGTAGCCGTAATTACTGTTGAACCTACTCCTACCACTGTAACGGTAGTTCCACTCACGGTCGCTACTGCTGTATCGCTACTGCTGAACGTAAATGCACCATTGCTATTTGAAGTTGGGGCAGTTAATTCAAAAGGAGCTGCTCCTGTTAGTTGTGGAGCAACCGTAAATTCACCTAAAGTTGGAGGAAGCGTAGTGGCGTCTCTCCAGAAATAGATGTTGTCAACCACCAAAGTTTGACCTGCGGCAGATGGCTGATCGTATTTTAGTTGACGGATTTTAGTGAAATCCAAGCCAGCAAATGTAGCAGATGTCAAATCAAGGTCAAAGCTGTTCCAAACCCCTGCAGTTAAAGGCAAAGTGATTGGTTTTTCTACCGCACCTCCGGTTGTTTTAATCAAAGACAAACGGATAGATGTTAAGGTCGGTGAAAAAATATCGATGTGCATTTTTGTCATGGCTATCGCATTTACATCGGCAGCTGTTTCAGTACCTTGGTAATTCAAGTTAGGGTATTGCAACACATCATCTCCTTCAAAAGCAGTAGCTGAAAAAGCACCAAAACCAGATTGTCCCCAGTTCGGGTTGAAGTTGGTGTTGGCAAGATTCGTGTAGGCACCGCTATACAAGGAGATTACATCCCAGGTATTACGAGCTGGCGGAACAGGTGCAGCATTGGGTGTTACATTGAAAACAGCGATTGCTGTTCCAGCGCCATAAGGGCCATCAGCTGCTTGTGTAGCCGTAATGTTTGAAGAACCAAGTCCTACAATCGTTAATGTAGTTCCGCTAATGGTTGCTACAGCTGTATTGCTACTGGTAAAAGTAAATGCACCACCACTATTAGAAGTAGGAGCAGTTAAGGTAATTGGCGCAGCACCTATCAATTGCGAAGGAACTGAAAAATCTCCTAAAGTTGGTGGCTGTGTAGTAGCTGGTCGGTAAAAGTATACGTTGTCAATGTACAAAGTTGCATTTTGACCAAAAGTTACTGGTACAATGTATTTCAAACTCGTTAAAATATTTCCTGTATCGTAGGTGCTTAAAGCCAAATCTACACTGATCCATTGGTCTCTAGTTGAAGCAGAAGGCACAACAGAACCGGTTACGGCTAACTCTCTAGCTGCTCCAGTCGACGATTCCAATTTGATGGCCATCGAACTAAAGTTGGGCGAATATACATCAAAGTGCAAGTGTGTCATTTGCAAGACATTTAAGCTTCCCGCCGTATTGACTTGCATACCTGAATAACTGTGCCCAGTGTAGTACTTGGCAGGATTACCTCCTGGTGGGGTAAAATCGGCATTGATGGTACTTCCACCAAAATTCAAAAAGCTTACCCCAGCTTGGTTGCTGTAGGAATCGCTGTACACCGAAAGCACATCCCAGGCATTCCTAGCCGGCGGATCTGATGGTGACGCACCCGGTTGTGCAAATCCCAATGAAATAGTCATCAGGAAAAAACATAAAAGAATTTTTTTCATCATAGTTTGGTTTTTAATTGGTTACATAATTAAGTTTCTCAAATATAATTCAAGGCCTTCTTTTAAAAATTTCATCACGGCTATATATAAACTATACAAAAAAAGGAAACCGAGTTTGAACTGAAAAAGCGAAGTAAACGCAAACGTTATAGTTAAAAATATGGAGCGAACAACTGATAGCAGTGACCAAATCAACTAAACAAAAAACAAAATGATGTACTAATGTTGTGTTATTTTACCCTTCGGTATAGTCAAGACACAAAGAGTGAGCTTGAAAAATAAATGAGATTCAACTACAAAAAACGCCTAGAGTAAACTAATGCTGCTAACGTAGGCAGAAAAATAAGATTGAAATAAAATAAACAAAGCACATCAAAAAAATGATTTAAGCGCTTGTTGAAGAAAATAGAAAATCTATATAGAAGAAACCTGAAAAGAAACTATTGTTTGCGCTCTAAAGCAGCCAAACGCTCCAAAATAGCGGCGATTGTTTTTTGCAATTCAACATTAGATTGCTGCAGGGCTTCGATCTGAAGTTGTTGTTCTTGAATGGCTTTTACCGAAATGGAGATAAAATCGTTGTAACGCACACCCAACTTACCCGCATCATCACTGGATATCACTCCATTATTGGACGCTCCAGCCTTTTCAAAGGCAGCTTGCAGTTCTTGGGCAATAAATCCATATTCGGTTTTGGCCTGGGTGTCATTGGAACGCAAATAAGAAACCGGACGAAGTGTTTGCAAGAATTGAAGTCCCAATTCGGAGTCTTTGATGTTGTTTTTAAATCGCTGATCTGAACTCAAAGTCCACGCTACTTGACAGCGGGCCAAACTGATGGCGCTATTGCCTATTTGTATTTGATTGTTAGTTGTTGCGCTTGCAACCTGAGCCTGGTAACCAATGACAATGTTGTTTGTGCCTGTGGTGATGGTATTACCTGCTTGGTAGCCAACTGCAGTATTATTGATGCCTCGAGCAGCACCAATTCCACTAATTGAATTCAACGCTTGATAACCCACAGCAGTACAGTTACTCACATCTCCAGTAGTAAGTCCCATGGCTTCGCCGCCTACCACTGTATTGTATTGCGATGCCGCATTGTTAATACCTTTTAGGGCGTTTGCTCCCACTGCTGTATTATAAGTTGCTAAGCCCGCACAATCCCGCAAGGCATTTTGGCCAAAAGCCACATTATTTGCCCCGGTACTCACAGACAAAGCATTATTTCCAAAGGCGGTACTGGTTGTGGCTGCTCCACTTGACAACGCACCAACGCCAAATGCCGTACTAGTTGCACCAATATATCCCGATAACACATTGCCTCTTTTGAAGGACACATCCACCGCATCGGTAGTGCCAATAAAATTAGTTCCAGCGGTTAGTCCTGCGTTACCCGTAGTTAACCATCCGGCTACCGCACCCGTAACAAAACGCACCCAGCTTGTACCGTTCCAAAAGTAAAAACCTGGTGTAGCACCTCCAACTGTACTGGTGTTGTATATCATCTCAGAAACCGTAGGAGCTACCAACGGCAAGGCATTTGTTGTGCCAATTGTTAGCGGAACACGGGGAATCAACAGTCCATTGTGTGCTCCTGCAACGGTTACAATATCTAAGGCACCCTGCGGTGTGGTGGTTCCAATGCCTACTTGAGCAAAAACTGAACTAGAAAATCCTAAAAAAAGTACGGTATACAAAAGTGTTTTCATAATGCTTTATTTTAAGGGCGTCTAAACCCACTATAATTTGGTCTTTTTTGGTATTGAATGCATGCGTTCATCATTTACATTTTGGCTCGAATAACATCGCCAAAAAAAAGGAGCACAAGAATGATCTATTTGCACTAAAATAAAAATAAAAATAAACCAGAAATGGTCAAAAAAAATAGGCTACACATATATAATAACTATACAAGCCCAAAAAAAGTTCAAGTGGTAAAAAAGTATCCCAACCAATAGTTTTATTTGTATTCAATCGAAATCATGGATTTGAAAAAGCATCGAAACCCCACCAAAGACAATGGATACCGAATAATGTGTTCTAGAGAGAGGAAAAAAGCAACTAAAAATCAACCTCAAATTGTATACCCATTTGCAATTTCTTGTGATGTAAATACCAACCAATTGGCACCTAGGAGTAGAAATTAAACTTGACTACTAACAGATAAAACGTGATATTTGAAATTATTCTCTGAATGTACTTGAGGCAAATCGGTGTATTCAGAAACTAAACAAACCAACAAATGGGTTGCAATTCCTGAAAAGGCAGCGCGAAATGCTGCTATTTCAAAATCCCTCCAATATGAATAAGTCACTTTTATTGTTTCTTGTGGTTTGCTGCAGCACAAATCTGGCAAAAGCTCAATTGTATGTGGGTGGTACAAGCTATGTATTTGTAAAAAATGAAGTGCTTTTTGTAAACCAAGATGTTGATATTCAAAACAACGGGTTTTTGTATTTGCGCAACGAAGCCCAACTGATTCAAGGCACAACCGGATCCTCTACAAACAAAGGTTTGGGAAGATTATCGGTTTTTCAAGAGGGAACCTCCGATCATTTTGATTATAATTATTGGTGTTCACCTGTGGGCAATGCTTCAGCAACGCCAGGAAACGAAAGCTTTGGCATCACCCAATTTCATGTACCCACCTCAGCCACCGCAAGTAATCCTGCGACAATTGTAACCGGCTATGATGGTGCGTCTAGTGCAGCTAGTTTGTCTATCGCCAGTTATTGGATTTGGCGCTTTTTGTCGGGTATAAATTACTCCGAATGGGTGCAAACTGCAGCGGCATCAACCATCGCAGCGGGGCAAGGCTTTACCATGAAAGGCACTGCGGGAACTGATCCAGTTACGGTAGGTGAATCTACAGCCAACAATCCGGGAGGGGCGCAACGCTATGATTTTCGGGGCAAACCCAACGACGGTACCATCACGGTAAATGTGGCCGCCGACAAACTCACCTTAACTGGAAATCCCTATCCTTCGGCCTTGCATGTAAACGCTTTTTTACTTGATCCTTCCAACACCGACTGCACTGGAATTGCTTATTATTGGGAACAAAACAAAACCATAAACTCACACGTTTTGGTAAATTACCAAGGCGGATATGGCACCTTTTCGCCTATTGGAACTGGCCCTACTACCTATGGCGTTTATGTGCCGGCAACATTTAATTCCTACAACAATGACGGCACACTCAATGTAGTGGGTACCACATCTGGTCTGGCCATTCAACGCAAATACGCTCCGATTGGACAAGGCTTTATGATAAAGGGCAAAGCAACTGGAGCGCCTGTCTCGGTTTCACTAAAAAATGCACACCGCAGCTACTACAAAGAAGCCGATGTTTATTCGCAGTTTGAGCGGGTTTTGGAAAAAGAGGATCAACTCAATAGAGACAATACAGGTCCTGAACAACTTTCGGTTATTCGCTTAAACACCATCATGAACAACCAATTCACCAAGCAACTGGCCTTGGTTTTCTTGCCCACTGCAACCGATGGGATTGATCGTGGCATCGATGCTTTATCGCCCTCCGATGAGGCGCTTCCCTATGATGTGTATTTTGATTTGGACAACCACAAATACGTGATTCAAGGCACCGCATTTGAACTGTATAAACGAATTCCGCTCGGAATAAAAACCGCCACATCAACCAGTTTTAGTTTTGACGCGAGTGTAGTTTCGCAGTTCGATACTGCTCAACCCATTTACTTGTATGACGCCGCAAACGACAGCTACCATAACATCAAAAACAGTCCATATACGGTTAATTTGGAGGCCGGCACGCACCACAACCGTTTTGAACTCACCTTTGTAAACAGTTTGAGCACTAATCCTACACAAACAAGTCAAATTGTGATTACGCACCAAGCGAGCGAGCACATGCTCGAAGTGGTCAACCCAAATGCAGTTGCCCTCTCGTCGATTACCCTGTATGATCTTGCGGGCAAACAATTGCTGTGCCAAAACCAAATGGGCAACGCGCAGCGCTACCAATTTTCTACTGCAAACTTGGCGCACGGCCTATACATCGCAAAACTAATCACGCGCGAAAACGAACAAGTTGTTCAAAAAATACTGGTTGACTAAACGTACAAATCGGATACGTATATTTTGAAAAAATCATCAAAATTTTAATAAATGTTGACTTAATTTGCAAAAAAACTTCATGCAAATTCCCGTTTTACTGCCTTTTACTTTTCATAAAAGCCGTGCCTTATTTCTCCTTTTGCTGATTACAAATCTGGGTTTGGCACAAACTCCCCGACACCCTTTGTTTACTGTAAGCGCCTACGCTGAAGCCTATTATGCGAATTCAACTTCGTTTTCTGCTGATAAAACATACCCGGAATTTATTTACAACCACAAAAAAGGTCAACAACCCAGTCTTAATTTGGCTTTTGTGAAAGTAAATCACCAAAGCAAGCGGATGCGAAGCAATGTAGCTTTGATGGCCGGTGATTACAGCAAATACAATTTGGCTGCTGAGCCTAAGTGGGCAAAACCTATCCTAGAAGCGAATTTGGGAGTGAAATTGTCTAACAAAAAAAACATTTGGCTTGATGCAGGAGTTATGCCTTCGCATATTGGCTTTGAAAGCGCCATCAGCGCCGATTGTTGGACGGTAACGCGCAGTATTTTGGCTGAAAATTCGCCCTATTTTGAAACGGGAATAAAACTGAGTTACACCTCTCCATTCGAAAAATGGAATCTGGCCGTATTAGCTTTAAACGGCTGGCAACGCATAAATTTTGTAAAAGAATTTAAAAATCCGAGCTATGGTTTTCAACTCAATTACAAGCCCAAAACCAATTTGCAATTCAATTACAGTAATTTTATTGGCTATGATTATATCGAAAATCAAGAGTCGTTGCGCCATTTTCACAACGTATATGCCATTTATGAGCCCACTGAAAAAGTGGGATTCACTTTTGGATTCGATATTGGGAACGATAAAATTTCAAATTCAAAATCGGGTATTTGGTATTCCCCGGTGGGAATTGCTCGGTATAAAATAAACAGCCAATTTAGAACTGCTTTTCGTGCGGAATTTTACAGGGATAAAAACCAACTCATCATCCCAACCCAAACAACCACAGGCAGCCAAATTTTGGGGCTATCCTCCAACCTTGATTGTCAAATTGGTGACAATTGGTTGTGGCGAATGGAAGTCAAAAATTTTGAATCGAATGCGCCGCTTTTTGGTGCCAAAAATTCAACTTATGCTGTTGCGACTTCGCTAGTTCTAAAGCTATAAGTTTATTTTTCAGCCGCCATCCACGCATTCATTTTGCTTTCTAACAAAGCCAAAGGCATCACGCCCGATTCCAATACTTTCTCGTGGAATTTTTTGATATCAAACTGCTTGCCCATTTGCGACTCGGCTTTGTGGCGCAATTCAAGAATTTTGAGCTGACCAATTTTGTAGGAAAGTGCCTGGCCCGGAATGGCCATGTAGCGTTCTATTTCGGCAGTTATACTGGCTTCGCCTCCGGCTTCATTTTGCATCGAATAGGCAATGGCTTGTTCACGCGTCCAGCCTTTGCAATGGATGCCGGTGTCCACAACCAAACGAATGGCGCGGTGCATCTCGTCGTTGAGCATGCCCAAATATTGGTACGGATCTTGGTACAAGCCCAACTCTTTTCCTAAACTTTCAGTATACAAGGCCCAGCCTTCGCCATAAGCGCCAAACCAATTGAACTTTCTAAAATCGGGCAAAGTGGTGCTTTCTTGTTGCAACGAAACCTGAAAATGATGACCGGGAATGGCCTCGTGCAAAAATAAATCTTCGTCTTCGAGTACGTTGTACTCTTTGGCATCGGGTATCGGCACATAAAATATTCCAGGTCTTGTGCCATCGGCCGTTCCTTGCACATATTCGGCACTGGCACTGTTTTCGCGGAAGGCTTCGGTGCGGCGAATCTCAAATTTGGTTTTGGGTTGCACGGCAAACAAACGATCCACATTGGGTTTTATTTTTTGGTATATGCGGTCAAAATTGGCCAATACCTGTTCGGGAGTCGTAAAGGGTTTGAGTGTTGGGCTTGTGCGTACCTCGTTCATGAATTCCATCAACGTACCCGAAAAACCTACTTGTTGCTGCACCAATTTCATTTCAGCTTGCAAACGCGCTACTTCTTTGAGCCCAAGTTGGTGAATGGTTTCGGGATCAAGCGAAGTGGTAGTCCATTGCTTGGCATAGGCGGCATACAGCTTTTTGCCAAAGGGCAAGGCCCCAATGCCACTGGTATTTCGGCAGGCAGGCAAATAGTCATTCTGCAAAAAGCTGACCATTTTTTGGAACTGTGGCACCAATTTTTGGCTGATTACTTGGGCATAGGCGGCAGCTAATTCTTTTTGCTTAGCAGCTGGAATGGTTTTGGGCATTAATTTAATAGACGAATAGTATAAATTATCGGTGGGAGTGGCGGTAATTAAATCTTGAAATTGGGGAATGATTTTCACGGTCAAGGCTTTGGGCAAAACCACTTTTTGAGCCATTCCTTTTTTCATGTACACCATCGCCGAGTCAATCCACACGGCATATTTTTCCATGCGCACCAAAAAGTTGCGGTAATCTTTTTCAGTAGCAAAAGGTTGCGCGCTAGTCCCTCCGGCAAATTGCCCCATGGTAAGGTGCGTGCCGTTAAACTGCTGCATCGGAATTAAATTGGTGGGTTGTTGCAATACCTCTTTTCCAACCGCCACTTCCCATTTGATGATTTCGTAGCTGTTTTGTTCTTCTTCGGTCAAGGCTTTTTTGTCAAATTGCGCCAAGTTTTTTTCGTAGCTCGCATAAAATTCACCCAGCTTTTGGCGGTAGCTGTCGGTCATTTCAAAGAGCAATTGGTCGTTGTATTGGTTTTGACCGTATTGGGTGGCGTCTAAGGGGAAAAGCGCATTTTTATCGTCAAAATACTGTTTGGTAAATGCTGAAAAATTAGTTTCATTTTTCGAGCTGCAAGCCATGACAGAAAGGGCAAGCAAAAGCGCATACACGCTGTTTTTTAGTGATTTCATAGTAGATGTTATGATCCGTGGTATACCCGCGAAAATACAATTTTTTCATTCTTAATTTCCAATACCTCGGCCACTTTCATGTCGGGCTCACCGTCTACTTGGCGGAGGTATTCCATAAACACACGATCAGCATTGGCGGTTATCGTCAACGCCTGATAATGCAAACTCGGTAAACGATCAAAGGCATCGGCCCACCAGTCCCTTAAGGCTGCTTTTCCTTGAATAAGACCTTTGGTTTCGGGCAAACGTTGGGCCAATTTGGGACTAAAGTGTTCGGCCTGTTCGTCATACAAGGCCAATAAGTTATCCAATTTCTTGGCATTGAATGCGGCCAACCAATTGAAGGCAATTTGTTCGGGAGTAGTCATGGGCTTAAGGCAAAAATTCCCGCTTTGCAGCAGGAATTTAGGTTACATATTTTTTAAATTGATGATTTCTTGTTCGGTCAAAAAACGCCAATTGCCGCGAGGCAAATTCTTTTTGGTGAGTCCTGCAAACGAAACGCGGTCAATTTTGAGTACGTTGTAATCAAAGTTTTCAAAAATGGCGCGTACCACTTTTACATTGGAAGTACGCAACTTAAGGCCAATCTCGGTCTTGGGTTCTTTTTCGATGTAGCTAATTTCTTCAACATACAAACGGTGCCCATCAAGGGTCACACCGGTTGAAATGCTTTCGAGATCTTCGAATTTTAAATTTTTATCCAAGGAAACTTGGTAAATTTTGGGTGATTTTTGATTGGGCAAGCCAAATTTGCGGATCATATCGGTGTCGTTGGTAAACAACAACAAACCGGTGGTGTTTTTGTCCATTCGGCCTACAGCGGCAATTTTAGCAGTAGTGGCTCCGCGCAACAATTCCAATACGTTGCGGTTTTCTTGGCCTTCGTCAAGCGCCGTAGTAAAATTTTTGGGCTTGTTTAATAAGATATATTCTTTGCGCTCAGGTGTGAGTTCTACGCCATCAAAATTGACTACATCTCCGGGTTTTACCAGGAATCCCATTTCGGTTACCGGTACGCCATTTACTTTTACATTCCCGGATTGAATATAAATATCCGCATCTCTACGCGAGCAAACACCCGAATTGGAGATGTATTTATTCAATCGCATTTCGTCTGGACTTTTGGCGCGTTTGGGTGCCTGATTGGGTCTGCGTTCTGGTTTGGCCGCCGCTGCCGCAGAGGCTACACTTGGCTTGGGCTTTTTAGGTCCTTGTGCTCGTTTGGCCATGGCAGGTTTTGGTTTGCTAGAACCTGGTCTTGCGCTTCCGGTGCGGAAACTACTGCGTTTGGCTGAGCCGTCTTTTTTATTCATGGGTTTTGGGCGTGTGAGTATAAGTTGGGCAAAGATAGGGTTTTCTTTTTTGGTTATTTAGTTGTCGGTTATCGGTTGTGAGTTGTCGGTTAACTGACTAGAAATTTGAAAGATTGAAAGATTAAATAATTTAAAAATTCAGTTTAGTAGCCCCAGTTTAAGTCCCGATGTTTGGAATTTGGTATTTCTAGTATTGGAATTTTTATAATTCTTGCATTCGTGGCAAAAAGCTATTTCATCAAATAAACTTCCCAATCCACACGATTCCTTTCTCCAACAACGCCGGCTTAATAAGCACGATGCAAAATACCCCGGCAACGATGAGGAATTTGAGTAAGTTGTGCAAAAGCAAGAAGTCGCGTTTGGTTTGGGCAGACCACAGTTTTTGCAAAAAGAAGAGCATGAGCATGAACCCAAAGTAAAAATAGGCGTCCATATAGCCCACATCATATACTGAAATCAAGAAATATACTGGCAATACTGTAAACAACAAGAGTGCTGTAA
>JAGNTC010000158.1 GCA_017987725.1 Flavobacterium sp. | reverse complement strand
AGTGGATACTCCGATACAAAAATGAGCTTACAACCCTAGCAAAATGGACTATTGTTGTGGCAGCTTTGTGGTTTATATCCAATCAAATTTCGAATTCAAAAACACTTGAGTGGGGTCGACTATGGGAAACGATGGGCGAACATTCTATTTTCTTTTTGTGCTTTATTTTGAGTTTGAGTGTCTGGAATCGCTACTTCGAAATACTAAAATGGCAAAACTTGGTGGGTAGTTTTCGTTTTATGTCGCAAGGACAATCGGCAGTGCAGGTATTTGCCGCATTAACTGCAGGAATATTTACCCCTAACGGCTTTGGTGAATATGCCGGTAAAGCGGTTTATTTTGAAAAAAATAAAACCAAAAAAATAATTTTTCTCAACCTGCTTTGCAACGGAATTCAAATGATCATTACCGTGCTGTTTGGGGCAGTTGGGCTGCTGTATTTTAATGCACTATACCCCGTTTTTGGCACACGCACCGTACTGGCATTATTTGCTGGTTTTGTACTGCTTCTTGGCTTGCTTTTTTCGGTAAAAAAAATCACCATCAAAGGCTACTCTATTGAACGTTTTACGCAAAAAATCAATGAAATCCCTAAACGCATTCACCAAAAAAACATGCTGTTGGGATTGAGTCGTTACTTGGTTTTTTCGCATCAATATTATTTTTTATTCCTGCTTTTTGGAGTGGATTTACCCTACCTCACATTGATGTCGGCCATCACGAGTATTTATTTTCTGTCGTCATCCTTGCCTTCTTTTCAGTTTTTGGACTTTGCGGTAAAAGGCGGAGTAGCCTTGTTTTTTTGTAGTCTTTTGGGAATCAATTCATGGATTCCTCTGCTCATCACTTCTTTGATGTGGTTCCTAAATGTGGTGATACCGGTGCTCATTGGGAGTTATTTTGTGTTGAACTTTAAACCCCTTACAAACCCATGATCGGAATAATTTGTTTGTTGCTGTTGGGCGGCTATTTTCTCACGATTGGTCAATTAATTTGGGGAGCAAAGCAACTCAAACCCTTTGTTGGATTGACCCAAAAACCCACTACTTTTTTTTCGGTTATCATTCCTTTTCGAGACGAGGAACAACAATTACCCAACTTGCTCGAAAGCTTTAAACACCTGGATTATCCGCACGATTTGTTTGAGCTCATTTTTGTGGATGATTTTTCAACTGACCAGTCAGTAAAACTGCTCTACCAATGGCGAACGGCCAATGGAAGCATACAAACTACCTTACTCGAAAACATTCGCATGAGTCATTCGCCCAAAAAAGATGCGATTGCGCGAGCCATTCCCATCGTGCAACAGCAATGGATCATCACCACCGACGCCGATTGCAGTGTGCCTTCTACATGGCTGAGCGTGCTCGATAGCTACCTGCAAACGCATTCAGCCAATATGGTGGTTGGGGCGGTCAATTATAACACTACCTCTACATTTTTAGATCAATTTCAATTGCTCGATTTACTCAGTTTACAAGGCGCCACCCAAGGTAGTTTTGGGATGGGTTTGGGATTCATGTGCAACGGCGCCAATTTGGCCTACACCAAAGCCCATTTTCAAGCCTTGCAAGGTTTTGCTGGAAACAACTCCTTGGCCAGCGGTGACGATGTGTTCCTGCTGCAAAAATCGATGGCGGATGATGCCACAAAAGTACATTACTTGAAAAGCAAGGCGCATTTGGTACTCACCAAACCCGAGCAAAGCTGGAAACAATTACTCATTCAACGCACGCGATGGGCTTCTAAAACTGGTCACTACAACAGTGTTTTTGGGAAAGACTTGGCTGTATGGGTGTTACTCGGAAATGCAAGTTGGTTGGTGCTGGGCGCTTATTGTATAACTCAACCCACTTGGGGCATGGCTTTTGTATGGGCTACGGCATTGAAATTTACCTTAGATTGGTTGCTCATGCGTGAGGCACAAAAAAACACGCACACTACACGGTTACGTTTTGTGTTGTTGAGCAGTTTACTTTATCCGTTTTACTGCGTTTTTGTGGCACTGCATGCCATACCTGGCACCTATACCTGGAAAGGCCGAAAATTGTCTTAGGGGTTTGTTTTTTGCAATACTACCGGTAATACAAATTGTGTTTTAACCGGCAAACCTCTTTTAATTGCTGGATTGACTTTGGGAAACCCCACTAATCGTGCTTTAAACACACTATCAATAAGAACTTTGTTGTAGGCCACCGTGTCTAAAACTTGTGGCTCAAAGGTGAATGTGGCATTGGGCATGACGGTTACCTTAAGTGATATGGTATCCAAATTGGGGTACATTATGCTCAGTGTATCTGCGCCCAATCGCGCTTGAATTAATTGCGACAAATAGTCAAAAAAACAGGCTTGATTGGCTTTGGAATCGGCTAATGAATCACATTGCGCAAAAGAAGGGTATTCGTCTACTTGGTTCCAATTGATGGCTTGTAGTTCTTTTTGCAACAAGGCCGCTTTGTTGGGCACTTTTTTATCCCAGTACTGGCAAGAACCCAGCGATAGCAAGACAAGAAACAAAGCGAATTTAGCATTCATAGCAGTAGCATTAGCGGATCAAAAGTAGTAAATAAATCAAAAACAAAGACGAGCTTGCCACAAACAAAAAACCAGCTCTTTCAAGCTGGTTTAGATTTAGTCATGGACAATTTATTGAATCACCAATTTCTGAGTGGCTACTTGTTGTTGGCTTGTCGTTATTTCAATTAAATAAATGCCTTTGGCCAATTGCTGTACATCAACTGTTTCGGTCGCAGCTGTTCCTGCTTGTTGCCAGATCACTTTACCCATATAGTCCATAATTTTAATGTTTTCTATGGTAGACGAGGCGTTGCCTAATCGCACAGCAACTTGGTTTTGGGCTGGGTTAGGGTACAAAGCAAATGCAACTGAATCGGGAGCATTTGTGCCTAAGGTAGTCACAAACTTCGTGAGGAATGTATTGGTTACAATGGCCGGGTTAAAGTCAAAATAGATGGAAGCTGCATTTGGGATAACGGTGCCAATCGCAAAACCTGGTTTGGGTTTTATTTTAAAGCTTATAAACCCTTTGCCAATTTCGGTATCGGCAATGGATGGAGGCAATTGAATGTCGTTGAATCGCCAAGTCAAATTGCGTCCCACACGATCTAAAACATAGTCATGGCTGCTGCGGATCATTTGAATGGAATTTTCATCGAGTTGTTCGTCAAGCAGGTCATTCACCATCACGTTGATTGCGCTGGCGTTACCCGTATTTTCAAATCGGATGGTATAATACAAATAGTCCGCACTGCTAAAGCTCGAGTACAAAATTTTCTCTCCGTGTGACTCCATTTTGTCGTTGGGGTCGTATGCATTGATAATCATCTCGGTTGCCGTAGAGTTGTTGTTTTCGAGCAAGATATCGGCACTTTGGCTGGTGATCGATGCCGAATTACTTAGATACTCTCCTGCATTTACGTTTGGAATGACAGGCACCTGCATGTACACCGTGATGCTGCGCTGTTCAAAAGGCAATAAATTAGTCACCGAATAGGTGAATCCAGTAGCATTTGAAACGGCTCCACTTGGAGTAATCGATGAAATAGTAACGGCCGAATCTTTGGTAAAACTCAAACTACTGTTGGCCACCATTTGATTGCCTAGGTTAGTAATGGTGATTAAATTTTGGTAAATAAACCCAGGACGAGGTGCGTTTAAGGGCACTATGGTAACAGCTACATCTTGGTAGGGTTGCAATATGGTAATCGGGAAATTATAGGTTGCCATTCCGCCGCCAATCACTACATGTACATCCGTATAAGCCGTTGCTGCTACTTGATACATGCCCGCATAAGATGGATTGATGGTATAATTGAATGCATACGAATTGGATGCGTTGGTTTCATAAATATTGTACGTGCCTGTAGGCGCTGTCAGGTTGTGGACCACATTGTTTTGATTGATCACGTATTGAAATTGACCCAATGGGAAGTTTTGTTCGTTGTTGTCTTGCACGCCATTGGCATTGGTATCCAAAAAGGCATTCAATCGCATACCCGAGCAATCGATTCCACCGCCGCTTCCGTTTCCGATGTCCGAAATTTTAATAAAACCGGGTTGGTTACTAAAATTAGTTGTCATGATTAAATAATACTGACCGGCTTGGGCATTTGGAATCACCGGGTATTCGGTAGCTGCAGACGAATAACTACAACTCACAATTTTATCAGGCGTAAGTTGATTGTAACACGGCGCCGTTGGACTGGTATAAGGACCATATACAATGTAATCCACATCAAAGGCGTTCGCATTGAATGCAATAGACGAATTTTGTTGTACCATTAAATTGATGGGCCCTGGATTGCTTACTGGCAAGTAAAACCAAGTAGGATTTGGATGCAAACCCAAACAACCATAGCTAGCTCCGGGCTCAGTTATTTGCGTATTTACGCTGTTCGAA
>JAGNTC010000157.1 GCA_017987725.1 Flavobacterium sp. | reverse complement strand
TCGATTTGGTTGATTACCTCAATGCGTTTAAGAACTTGAAGTTTTCAGTAGATAAAACTACAGTTACCAATCCATCGGCCATTTCGGTTTATTTTAAAATTGATCAAAAAGTGTTTGAGGTTAAAGGCGGGGAGACGATTGGGTTGGTTAAGGATTAAGTCTTAATACTAATTTCTTAATACTTTATACAATAATTATCTCCTCCTCCCTGCCAGCAGGTAGGGAAGGGTTCCCAAGGAAAAAGTTACTAAGAAATAGAAAGCAGGATTATTTTTTAAATGATCCGTAAGGGGGAACCCTTCAAGCTTTTAAAAACAAAAAAACCATCAAGCGAGCATTGCAAATAAGTACTTTCTTAAAGGGTTCCGGAGCGCAAAAGAACTTTGGAATTAGATAGAGGATTATTTTTCAAATGATCCGTAAGGGGGAACCCTTCAAGCTTTTAAAAACAAAAAAACCATCAAGCGAGCATTGCAAAATAGAAATTCAGAAAAGGGTTCCGGAGCGCAAAAGAACTTTGGAATTAGATAGAGGATTATTTTTCAAATGATCCGTAAGGGGGAACCCTTCAAGCTTTTAAAAACAAAAAAACCATCAAGCGAGTATTGCGAAATAGAAAATCTTTAAAGGGTTCCTTTGCGCAGATGAGCTATGGAATTAGATAGAGGATTATTTTTCAAATGATCCGTAAAGGGGAACCCTTCAAGCTTTTAAAAACAAAAAAACCATCAAGCGAGCATTGCAAATAAGTACTTTCTTAAAGGTTTCCAGTGCGCAAAAGAACTTTGGAATTAGATAGAGGATTATTTTTCAAATGATCCGTAAGGGGGAACCCTTCACAAAAAAACAAAAACCCAAAATAATCAAGCGAGCTTGTTATTTTGGGTTTGTTATTTTTTTGTGGGGAGAGCAGGATTCGAACCTGCGAAGTTCACACAGCAGATTTACAGTCTGCCCTCGTTGGCCGCTTGAGTATCTCCCCAAACCTGTTTAAGGCGAGCAAATATAAAAACTGTTTTGCGGTTTACCAATTTAAAAGGGGACTTTATTTGCCCTTTTTACTAAGGCTTTGAAAAAGAATGAAATAAAAAAAGGACACCCGGTTGAGTATCCTTTTTTTTGTGTTTATATACGTAGAGACGTTAGAGGAGAGATGCTAATTTGAAATTTCAAAATCAATCAAGAGTTTTCGGAACCAACTTCCAGCTCCCAACTTCCAGCTTCCAGCTTCCAGCTTCCAGCATCCAACTTATATTTATTTCGCCAACAACTCCGCTACTTTGGCTTTCAAGGCAGCGCCGGTTAAATCTTTGGCAACTACTGTTCCGTTGGCATCCAACAAGAAAGTAGCAGGAATCGATTCAACCCCGTAGGTTACGCGAATCGGTTCGTCCCAGTATTTTAAATTAGAAATTTGTGGCCAAGTCAATTTGTCTTTGGCAATGGCTTCTTTCCATTTGGCAGCGTCTTTGTCAAGGGAAACACCAATGATGTTTAATCCTTTAGCATGAAACTCATTGTACATAGCCACGTTGTTTGGATTTTCAGCTCTACATGGATTACACCATGACGCCCAGAAATCAATCAAGGTAACTTTACCCATACATTGTTTTAAACTCACCATTTTACCATTCGGGTCTGGAGCCGAAAAATCGGGAGCCATTGCACCAACGGCAACACCTACAGGCGCAGCTGGTTTGTTGATTAAATCCAATTGTGATTTGATTTTTTTACCGTGTTTGTTGGCTTTTAATTCTTTGTCTAAGCCATTGAAATAGGTAGTGATTTTGGCAGGTTCAACCATTTGTTGAAAAAAGCTTTCAATCAACAACAAGGAAATAAACGATTTTGGGTGTTTTTTTACATATTCTTCCGATTGAGCAGCAAAATCTTTTTGAAATTTAAAGTACTCTTTGCTCAACGCATTGATGGTAGCGGTATCTTTCTTTTGTTGCGCAAGGTTCATTTTTGCCATGTTGTCCTTTTGGAACTTCATCATTTTTTTCTGAATGGCTGATCCAAGTTCACGGTAAGCGGTAAGCTCATCGTTGTTGTACGTTCCCGTTACTTTCACCAAGCTTAAACTGTCTTTGTTGATGTCCATCTCAATGTCACCATTCTCTAAAATAAATGGAATTTTACCCTCAACTGATTCAATTTGAATTAGATTGATATCGGATTCTTTGGCCGAACCTTTCATCGTAAATTTCCCACCTTCAACCACTACGGTGTCCAATGTTTTAAAAGCGCCGGTCATGTCGTCTTGTACCTCTAAGTACACTTTTTTGCCGTCAACTCCTTTGATTGTTCCTGTAATGATGTATTCATTTTCACCGGCTTTATTGCAAGAGAACACAAGCAATGCAGAAGTAACAAGAAGAATAAAGAGAGAAAATCTAAGTAACTGTGATTTCATATTCATGCTGGATTAAAGTTTTTTACGAGTGCAAAAGTATTTAAATTTATGAGTTAAGACTATTTTTCGGCTACAATTTTGCCAAGGTAGATGGACATACAAATTGCGTTAGCGGTAATTTTGTTTGTCTCAGTCCAGCCATTCCTTTTTCGATGTTTGTAAAAGAATGAAATCCATTTCGTTTCAGTACGGATCCCATGATTACCGAACGGTATCCACCGGCACAATGCAAATAAAAAGGGGTGTTTGGAACTTCATCAAGATGAGTTTGTATGGTGTCTAAAGCAATATTTACGGCACCTTCGAGGTGTTCGGCTTCAAATTCACTTGGTTTGCGTGCGTCTACTACAATAGCGTTAGGCTTATATTCGCTTTCAAAAGTAGCAGGCGAAATGGAATGAATCTGAGCAGTAGCAAATCCAGCCGCTTCCCAAGCAGCCATTCCTCCGTCCAAGAAACCTATTACATGATCAAATCCCACACGAGACAAACGGGTTATTGCCTCATTTTCTTTCCCAGCCGGAACAACCAAAACCAAACGCTGTTCAACATCCTGCAACAATGCGCCTACCCAAGGGGCGAAGTTTCCTTGCAATCCAATAAAGATGGAATTGGGAATGTGACTCGCGCAAAATTCTTGTTCAGTACGCACATCCAACACAATTGTCTTGGCGTCTTGTACGTGTTCCTGAACTTGCGCCGCCGATAAAGCGTTCATTGAACGTTTCATAATGGCATCCAACGAAGTATAACCTTGGCTGTTTAGCCACACATTTTGCGGGAAATAGGCAGGGGGTAAACCCAAGCCATCCAATAATTCGGCTGTGAATTCTTCGCGGGTCATGTCGGCTCGCAAGGCATAATTGGTTTTTTTCTGGTTACCCAAGGTATCGGTTGTTTCTTTGCTCATGTTTTTGCCGCATGCACTGCCGGCACCATGACTAGGAAACACAATTAAGTCATCAGACAAAGGCATGATTTTGTTGCGCAACGAATCAAATAAATAGGAAGCCAATTTTTCTTGGGTAAGGTCCTCCACCAAGGCTTGTGCCAAATCTGGTCGGCCTACATCGCCAATAAACAAAGTGTCTCCGGTAATAATGCCGTAGCCTTTTTGGTTTTCGTCCAACAATAAATAACAGCTGCTTTCGAGCGTATGCCCGGGCGTATGCAACAATTTTATGGTGTAATCACCCACTTTAAATTCTTGATTATCTTCGGCTATTAAAGCTTCAAAATTAGGTTTAGAGGTAGGGCCGAATACAATTTTTGCACCGGTTTTTTGAGCCAAATCCAAATGACCCGATACAAAATCGGCATGAAAATGGGTTTCAAAAATGTAGGTAATTTTGGCGTTATCGGCAGCTGCTTTGGCCAAATACGGCTCAACTTCACGCAGTGGATCAAAAATGGCTGCTTCGCCTTTACTCTCTAAATAATAAGCCGCTTGGGCAATACAACCCGTGTATATTTGTTCGATTTTCATACTTCAAATTTGGTGTAAAAATAAGTTTATTTTTCAATTAATGTAGGACTTGATCGACCTATATTTCTTAGTCTTTTACGCCCAATTTTGATAATATATCGGCCATCAAACACCAATTGGTGAATGCCGATTGAAGTAAGTTTGCTCCCACAAAAACGGTAAACCAAATCCAATTTGGGTTTACAAAATGGGCTAAGGCAATGCTGGCTAAGATAAAAATTCCTGCCACTGCATGAATAATTCTATTTTTCATATGTATAGTTTTAGTTTGATTGTTCAATATTGATCACGGCCAAGTGTATGTGCGAAAGCGATTCTTGTAATGCATTAAAGTTGGCGACTTCTTCAATAACAGTAGTACAATTTGATTTAGGCACAAAGGCATAAAATAAAATCGAATCGGTTTCGTGCATTTCGGATCCAAACCAGTTGGTTTCCAATTCTTCGGAATTGTTTTTATAGCCTCGAACTTCTTTATAGGAATACGAATGTACCTGTGCATTTTTGAGCATTTTTTTAATGTCTGCTTCAAATTCGCGAATGGCGGTTAGGAGTAAAAGTTTCATGT
>JAGNTC010000156.1 GCA_017987725.1 Flavobacterium sp. | reverse complement strand
GGGTCAAAGTATGGCGGCCGGCGATAAAGAGCAAATGGAAGAAGATGTAAAAATGCTGCGCCAAGTGTTGGATAATTTATTGGCTTTCTCGTTTTCACAGGAGAATTTAATCGTTCAATTTAAAGGTTTACAACGCGGCGCTCCCTCATTTACCAAACAGCTTAAAACGCAACAAGATTTAAAATTACAATTCAAGCACGTAGACGACAGTTTATTTGCGTTGTCGTTGCGCAACCCCAAAATTGCCGAACACATTACCACTGAAATAGGTAATGTGCAATATAATCTTGACAAATCATTGAGCAGTTTAGCGGACGCCCAAATTGCCAAAGGTGTATCGCACCAACAGTACACCATTTCAGCCGCCAATAAATTAGCTGACTTTTTGAGCGACACACTCAATTCTATGCAAATGTCTTTGTCAGGAATGGGAGAGGGTAAACCCAAACCGGGTAAAGGACAAGGCCAAGGTTTGCAGTTGCCAGACATCATTAAAAAGCAAGAAGGATTAGGCGAAAAAATGAAAGGCGGCATGAAAAAAGGCCAAAAACCAGGTGAGAGTCAAAGTCCTGGTCAGGGTCAAAAGCCCGGACAAGGTCAGGATGGTAAGTCGGGAAAATCAGGCAAAGAAGGCCAATCGGGTTCTACGCCAGGTTCATCGGGAGAAAACGGTCAAGATGGCGAAGGCGATGCGCGTGCTATCATGGAGATTTATAAAGAACAGCAACAATTACGCGAATCATTACAACGTGAATTGGCCAAAAAAGGCATGGGCAGTTCCGGTCAAAGCGCTTTAGATCAGATGAAGCAAATAGAACGACAACTCATCAACAAAGGTTTTAGCAATGAGCTGTTACAAAAAGCCATGAATCTAAAATATGAGCTGTTAAAATTGGACAAAGCGCTTCAACAGCAAGGAGAGGAACAAAAAAGGCAAGCCGAAACCAACACCACCAATTATACAAATACAGCCAGTCCATTGCCTGCGGCCTTACAACATTATATCCAAAGCGTTGAGATTTTAAACCGACAAAGCTTACCTTTGCGACCCAATTATACTCAAAAAGTACAGGATTATTTCCAAGCACATGATTAGTTTTAATTACGAAACCGAGTTTGAATTACCCAATGAAACCGCTATAGAAAGCTGGATTTCTCAGGTTATTGCTTCCGAGCAAAAGCGCGAGGGCGAAATTAGCTATGTGTTTTGCGATGATGACTATCTACTTGAGCTCAATCAAAACTATTTGCAACACGACACCTTGACTGACGTCATTAGCTTTGATTACACGGTTGGAAACGAGTTGAATGGCGATATTTTTATATCGGTTGAACGGGTTCGGGAAAACGCAGAAATATTTAATCAAACATTTGATAATGAGTTACTTAGGGTAATGATTCACGGCGTATTACATTACTGCGGATACAAAGACAAATCAGCTGCCGATGAACAGCTTATGCGTTCAAAAGAAAACGAAAAAATAGCGATGTTTCACGTGGAACAATAACAAGATGCAATACTATGTTTAAAGATGTTTATGATGTAATTGTAGTGGGTGCTGGACATGCGGGCTGTGAAGCTGCAGCGGCTGCCGCCAATATGGGTTGTTCAACCTTGTTGGTGACTATGAATTTGCAAAACATCGCGCAAATGTCATGCAATCCAGCCATGGGAGGCATTGCAAAAGGGCAAATTGTACGCGAAATTGATGCTATTGGAGGTTACTCGGGCATTGTGTCTGATAAAACCGCGATACAATTTAAAATGCTCAATAAGTCCAAAGGTCCAGCCATGTGGTCGCCACGTGTACAAAGTGACCGTATGCGATTTGCAGAAGAGTGGCGTTGGATGTTGGAACAAACGCCCAACTTGGATTTTTACCAAGAAATGGCCAATGGATTGCTAATCGAGAATGAAAAGGTAGTGGGGATAACAACCGTTTTGGGTGTCAAAATACAAGCTAAAACAGTCGTGCTCACCAACGGTACTTTTTTGAACGGCTTAATTCATATCGGCGAAAAACAATTTGGAGGCGGTAGAGCAGGAGAAAGCGCCTCTTTTGGAATTACCGAAGATTTGATAGCCGCTGGATTCACATCAGGCAGAATGAAGACCGGAACGCCACCACGTGTGGATGGAAGATCTCTTGATTATTCCAAAATGAACGAAGAAAAAGGCGACGACCAACCAGCCAAGTTTTCGTATTCACCCCTCACCAAACCCCTCACGCACCAAAAATCCTGCCACATGACGTATACTTCCTTAGAAGTCCACGACATCTTGCGAGAAGGATTTGATCGTTCGCCGATGTTTAACGGTAGAATTAAAAGTTTAGGACCTCGTTATTGTCCGTCTATTGAAGATAAAATCAACCGATTTGCCGACAAAGAAAGACATCAATTGTTTGTGGAACCCGAAGGCTGGAATACAGTCGAGGTGTATGTGAATGGGTTTTCTACTTCGTTGCCCGAGGATGTACAATTTAAAGCGCTGCGTTCGGTCGCAGGATTCGAAAAAGTCAAGTTTTTCCGTCCGGGTTACGCGATTGAATACGATTATTTTCCACCTACACAACTCAAACACACCTTAGAAACCAAATTGGTCAAAGGCTTGTTTTTTGCCGGACAAATAAACGGCACCACTGGCTATGAAGAGGCCGCTTCGCAAGGTTTGATTGCCGGTATCAATGCCGCTTTGCAGGTACAAGAGAAAGAACCATTTATTCTCAAACGCGACGAGGCGTACATTGGGGTATTGATTGATGATTTGATTACCAAAGGAACCGAAGAGCCGTATCGCATGTTTACTTCGCGAGCCGAATACCGCACCTTGTTGCGTCAAGACAATGCCGATTTTAGACTAACACCTAAATCACACGCCATCGGTTTGGCCTCAGAAGAGCGCTTGCGACGCATGGAATATAAATTGTCAGAGTCCGAAAAAATGGTTGTTTTTTATAAGGAAACCAGCATAAGTGCCGACGAAGCAAATGTATTGTTGACCAAAAATGATTCGGCTTTGGTGTCGCAATCAGACAAAATGTTCAAGCTGTTTTCAAGACCTCAAATTGATTTACAAGACATGCTTACTTTAGAAAAAGTAAAATCCTATGTCGATGAAAATCAACTGGACGAAGAAATACTGGAGCAGGCTGAAATTCAAGTGAAGTACTCGGGCTACATTGAAAAAGAACGCAACAATGCCAACAAATTGACGCGCTTAGAAGACGTAAAAATCCCCGAATTTTTCGATTATTCAAAAATCAAATCGATGTCCATCGAGGCCCGTCAAAAATTAGCTCAAATAAAACCCGTTACTATTTCACAAGCTTCGCGCATTAGCGGCGTCTCACCAAGTGACATTTCGGTTTTATTAATTTATATGGGAAGATAAGATGTTTCACGTGGAACGAATACCAAAAAGCCCCCTGTTTGCTGCGGTTGTACTTGTTTGTGTGGCATTATTTATACAGTGTGGCGGAGCGCGTTCAACGATTCAAATAACAGATTACCTTTTGGTAAGCAACGGAATTGAGCTTCAAAAAAACAAACCGCTTACGGCTTTTGTGTTTGAGAACAACCAAAAAAACCCGCCGATAGAAAAGTTTTTGTCACTCAAATTCAAGAACTCCAATTACTTTGATAAACAGTTTTGGGTTAACATTCAGGGAAACAAATGCAAACTCATTGTATACGATGCCGCAGAATTTGAAAAGTACATCGGCAGTTCAAATTATGCCCAAATCAACCAAGAACCAGAGAATGCCAAATACGGTAGTCAACCAAAATTCATCGCCTTTTCAGTAGTTTCTGCCACCAACGAAGATTGTCTTTCTGATCAGTCGTTATATCAACAAGTGGTGTTAACCTATGTAAAGAACCTTAAAAACGAATATTACAACAACTAATGGAAAACACAAACTCAAGCCTGTATTTAGATCAGGTAAAAGATTTTACGGTAAGCCAAGAAATTTTCCAATTGTATCGTGACACCACAACAGACATGTTGTATACTTCGCCGCAACCAAGTGCTGAACATCTAGGGAAGTATTACGAAAGTGAAGACTATATTTCACACACTGACGCGAGACGCTCTTGGTTTGAAAAAGCATACCATCTTGTAAAAAGGAATGCGCTGCAAAAAAAAGTGCGCCTTTTGCATTTGCTTCAGCCCCAAAAAGGATCGCTGTTGGACATGGGTTGTGGAACGGGTGATTTTTTGCAACTCGCTCAAAAAGCAGGATGGTTGACCACAGGCATTGAGCCCAACGAAAAAGCCAAACAAGCTGCAGCATCCAAAGGCGTTACATTTGTTTCGGGCACCGCAGCGGTTTCTGACCACTCGTTTGATGCGATTACTTTATGGCATGTTTTGGAACATTTACCCAATTTGGAACTACAAATTAAAGAACTCAAGAGAATACTAAAACCCAACGGAACTATACTGATTGCAGTGCCTAATTTTAAATCCTATGATGCGG
>JAGNTC010000155.1 GCA_017987725.1 Flavobacterium sp. | reverse complement strand
GGAGGTGCCGCCCATTACTTCGCACAGAGCAGCAGCTGCCATTGCTGAAGAAACGCCTATTTCGGCCTGACAGCCGCCCATAGCTGCCGATATGGTAGCGCCTTTTTTGAAGATGCTGCCAATTTCGCCGGCCACCAATAAAAATTGTTTGATTTCTTTTTCGCCAGCCTGGTGATTCTCGATTACTAAATAGTACATCAATACCGCAGGAATTACCCCAGCACTGCCATTGGTGGGCGCAGTAACTACGCGACCCAAAGCGGCATTGACTTCGTTGACTGCCAAGGCAAAACAAGAAACCCATTTCAGGATTTGTCTAAATTTTACTTCGGTTTTGCGGATGCATTCCAACCATTCTTGTGGCGAATGGTAATTGGATAAACCAATCAAACCTTGGTGCATGTCAAACGCCCTGCGGCGCACGTTCAATCCACCAGGCAAAATGCCTTCAGAATGACAGCCGATATACATGCATTCGAGCATGGTGTGCCAAATGCGCATCAATTCACTATTTACCTCTGATTCAGGTCGAATCGAGATTTCGTTGGCATACACAATTTGAGCTATGGTTTTTTGTTCACTTTGTGTATAGCGCAACAAATCGTCGGCGGTTTTGACCAAATACGGAAATGCACAGGTTAATTCGAGTCTGTTGGCTGCATTGGATTCGTCTTCTTGCACAATAAATCCACCGCCAATAGAATAATAAGTAGATTCGAATGAAGTAGTATCATTAAAAACTGCTGTAAATCGGATACCGTTGGCATGAAACGGCAAAAAGTTTTTATGAAATAGGATGTCTTGATCAGGCGAGAAGGAAATGGGAAAACTGTTGTCTAGATTTAATTTTCCTGCCGATTGAATTTGTTTGACGATGCGTTCGATGTCTTGCACCGGAATAAATTCGGGATCTTGTCCACTCAAGCCTAGCATTACCGCATAATCGGTGGCATGGCCTTTTCCGGTCAAGGAAAGGGAGCCGTATAATTCGACATAGATACGCGTGGTTTGGTCAAAGCGCTGTGCCGATTTAAGCTCAGCAATAAAAGCCAAGGCAGCGCGCCAAGGTCCCAACGTATGCGAGCTCGATGGGCCTACGCCAATTTTGAGCATATCAAAAACCGAAATACAATGTTCCATGTAAAATCTATTAGTTTGGCAAATATAACGCAAAGCCCTGCAGATTTCCTATAACGATTTCGTAAAATCTAAACCTCGAGCCAAGCCGACATTTTGAGGGTGACTTAGCTGCTGTTTTGTGTCATGTTGTCATATTTTTTGGTGACAAATAAGGCGTAAACTGACAATTAAAGTACGACAGTTGTCTTGGCACAATCCTTGTCTGTTGGCTAGTCGAGTAATTAAAATTGGACACTCAAAAATTTAAAAATAATAAAAAATGGGAAAAATAATTGGAATTGACTTAGGTACAACCAACTCATGTGTTTCTGTAATGGAAGGAAACGAAGCGGTAGTAATTCCTAACTCGGAAGGCAAAAGAACTACACCTTCTATCATTGCCTTTGTAGAAGGCGGAGAAATTAAAGTAGGTGATCCTGCCAAAAGACAAGCAGTAACAAACCCTACTAAAACCATCGCGTCGATTAAACGTTTTATGGGAAGAAGTTATGCTGAAACGGCCGAAGAATCAAAACGCGTTCCGTATTCAGTAGTAAAAGGAGACAACAACACACCTCGTGTAGATATCGACGGTCGTTTGTATACCGCGCAAGAATTGTCAGCGATGACCTTGCAAAAAATGAAAAAAACAGCCGAAGACTATTTGGGTCAAACGGTAACGGAAGCAGTTATTACTGTTCCAGCATATTTTAATGATGCACAACGTCAGGCTACGAAAGAGGCTGGTGAAATTGCAGGTCTTAAAGTAATGCGTATCATCAATGAGCCTACTGCTGCGGCTTTGGCTTATGGATTGGACAAAAAAGGACAAGACCAAAAAATTGCGGTATACGATTTAGGTGGAGGTACATTTGATATCTCGATCTTAGAATTGGGTGACGGTGTATTTGAAGTATTGTCAACCAATGGAGACACGCACTTGGGTGGAGACGATTTTGACCAAACCATCATTGACTGGTTAGCAGATGAGTTCAAATCAGAGGAAGGCATTGACTTGCGTTTGGCTCCGATGTCCTTGCAACGTATTAAAGAAGCCGCAGAGAAAGCAAAAATTGAGTTGTCATCTTCAGCTGAAACAGAAATCAACTTGCCATATGTAACGGCAACTGCTTCTGGACCAAAACACTTGGTTAAAAAATTAACCCGTGCCAAATTTGAGCAATTGTCTGATAGCTTGGTTAAACGCTCTATGGAGCCTGTAGCCAAAGCCTTGAAAGACGCTGGTTTATCAACTTCTGATATTGACGAAGTAATCTTAGTAGGAGGGTCAACACGTATGCCTAGAATTGCAGATGAGGTTGAAAAATTCTTTGGTAAAAAAGCGTCAAAAGGAGTAAACCCAGATGAGGTAGTGGCCATTGGAGCAGCTATTCAAGGTGGCGTTTTATCGGGTGACGTAAAAGACGTATTGTTGTTAGATGTTACGCCTTTGTCATTGGGTATCGAAACGATGGGTGGTGTTTTGACTAAATTAATTGAATCAAACACAACTATTCCAACCAAAAAATCACAAGTATTCTCTACGGCTGCCGATTCACAACCAAGTGTTGAAATCCATGTGTTGCAAGGAGAACGCGCCATGGCTGTGGATAATAAAACCATTGGTCGTTTTCACTTAGACGGTATTCCACCAGCACCTAGAGGCGTTCCACAAATTGAAGTGACTTTTGATATTGATGCCAATGGTATTATCAAAGTATCGGCTACTGATAAAGGAACTGGTAAATCACACGACATTCGTATCGAAGCGTCTTCTGGTTTAACTGCTGAAGAAATCGAGCGCATGAAAAAAGATGCGGAAGCTAATGCTGATGCCGACCGTATCGCCAAAGAGCGTGCTGAGAAATTGAACGAAGCTGACAGCATGATCTTTCAAACTGAAAGCCAGTTGAAAGAGTTGGGCGAGAAATTGGCCGACGAGCACAAAACAACAATCGAGTTGGCCTTGACTGAGTTGCGTATGGCGCACCAAAATCAAGATTTAGATGCGATTCAAGTGGGCTTAGACAAAATCAATGCTGCTTGGAAAACCGCTACTGAAGCCATGTATGCACAAGGTGAGCAAGGGCAAGCTGCCGATGCTCAACCACAAGCTGATGCGCAAGGGGACAACACCCAAGACGTAGAATTTGAAGAGGTTAAATAATTGCACATAACTAGTTTAACTAGTGTTCAAATGAAAAACCGAGCCAATGGCTCGGTTTTTTTATGCTTATTATTTACGTTTCCTTCCGAAACATCTTTTCAATAACCAACACATGCGGAAAGGTAATGGAGGCTAAAAATGAGAAAAAGAGAGCATCAAATAGTTTCAAGTCCCGGAAAAGAAAATAGAGCAATGTTATACCAATGAGAGAAATGACCCAATACAAAGCGGCAGACAAAAAATATTGCTTGAACGTTTTTGGTGTAGCTTGGCCATACAAAAACCTCAACTGATCGAGAATCGATGGAATGCTGTGCCAAAAAATAAAATACAAGGCAAAGCCCCAAATTAAACTCGATACTTTAAAAAGGACGGCAAAAACGAGTAAGTAAAACAGTTCAATAAAAATAGATTCTTTATTCGCTTGGTATATAAAGTATAAGTAAAAGCCCAAACCAATGGTACTGAATAGAAGGAGAAAAAATACATTCTGAATGAGCAAGATGGGAATTCGAGTTCCCGTTATATCGAATATAATAAGTTGTACTTGTAATTGATGAAACTCAAATAGTATAAACAACAAGAGCATTCCATAACTTGTTTCAAATAGTGCTTTAGGGACCGGAGGCACTGATTGGATTTTCGCGTTCCAATGTTGTTCCCCAAAATGATAACCACTAACAATAATAAATAGGAGTAACGCAAATGCAGGTAGCAAATAAAAAAGCAATGCCCCAAAAAGTACAATTCCAACATAATAGCCTAGTATTTTCCAATAGCTGGCCGCTTTATTTTGTGGATTTATATTCTTTATTAAGGTCAAATCATTGGCCCCATGTAAGATTCCGAAGCTAAAAATTAGTAAAAAACCTACATAAATTTGAAAAGCTTGTGGAACAAATGAATCAATCCATAGGCCGAAAAAGCTTGCTACGATTGCGAAATTCGAATATTTTAACATTGATTTTAAAATTTGTTTAAAAATAAGTAAAAAAAAATAGACAAAACGCATTGTTTTTTGTTTAATGTTTTTTACATTCGCTTAAACATTAATAAACCATTCTTATTTAACCAATTTTTTAACCAATTTAATTTTTATTTATTATGACAAACTTTTCTTTATTTACTTCGTTAATTTCGAAAATGTTGCCTACTGATTATGTAGGATTTACTTTCTTTGTTGGCTGTATGGCTATGATGG
>JAGNTC010000154.1 GCA_017987725.1 Flavobacterium sp. | reverse complement strand
CGACTTCGGTCAAGAGCAAAAGGCAATTGCTTGACGCTTTGGTTCAGGAAATCCATTTACGCAAAGACAGTTGGCTTGATGAAGCAGTTGAAACCATTTATTTCGGTGGGGGAACACCTTCGGTCCTGACAGCTGTGGAGTTAAATTGGATTTTGGATGCTGTTTTCAGTCATTTCCCCGTAATTGAACAACCAGAGATTACCCTCGAAGCCAATCCCGATGATTTGACTCCGGATTACCTCTTGGCACTCTCACAAACCAGAATCAACCGCTTGAGTATTGGCATACAGTCTTTTTTTGATGTCGATTTACAACTGATGAACCGCGCCCACAATGCCCTTCAAGCCAAAGAGTGTCTGGCTTTGGCTACCACCTATTTTGACAACATCACCCTCGATCTCATCTACGGCATGCCCAATTTATCGACTGAAAATTGGCGTCAAAATATAGAAACGGCTTTATCGTTTGGGGTACCACATATTTCGGCATATGCCTTAACGGTAGAACCCAAAACGGCTTTGCATCATTTTATTCAAAATAAGCAACTGCCGGCACTCGATGAAGCCTTGGCCGAAGCACATTTTAGGCTATTGGTGGAAACGCTTGAAACAAATGGATTTATACATTATGAGTTGTCCAATTTTGGAAAGCCAAACTACTTTTCGCGCAACAATTCAAGTTATTGGTTGGGAAAAAAATACATGGGTATTGGCCCATCAGCCCATAGTTTTGATGGCCAAACACGATCTTGGAACGTGTCAAATAATGCAAAGTACATCAACAATATTGAAAAAGGGGTATTGCCTTCAGAATCAGAAATTCTAAGTATGCAGGATCGTTATAACGAATACATCATGACAGGATTGCGCACCATTTGGGGAGTGTCTCTTTTGCAAGTCGAAGACCAATTTGGTTCAGACTATTTGGATTATGTACAAAAACAGGCACAGCCACACCTGGATTCCGGTTTATTGCAGCTCGTACAAGACACGCTTACTACCACGTCAAAAGGCAAATTTTTATGCGATGGTCTATCAGCCGATTTGTTTCGGATTGATCGATAGGAATGCGGCATGCTTTTCGAGCACCTTCCAACATGGAGAAAAAAACTATATTTGCCAAAACATCCATCCATGCGCAACGCAGCTGACTTTATTCCAACTGGTAACCCCGCACAAGTGAGTGGCGGAACCGCAACCTATAGTGCCCCAAGCAACATTGCCTTGGTAAAATACTGGGGAAAATTGTCCCATCAAAAAAACGAGTTGGGTTTAGCAGATGCACAAATTCCTGCCAATCCGTCGCTTAGTTTTACCTTGAAAAATTGCCATACGGTAACGAGTATGCAGTTTACGCGTCGCGAAAATGCGGCAAATGCTTTTTCGTTTGAGTTGCTGTTTGAAGGACAGCCCAAACCCGAGTTTCATCCCAAAATGGAACAGTTTTTTGCGCGTATTGCGCCTTATTGCCCGTACTTAAAAGACTATCATTTTATTATATCTTCTCACAATACCTTTCCACACAGCTCGGGAATTGCCTCATCCGCCTCAGGTATGGCGGCTTTGGCCGTAAACATCATGCATTTGGAGCAGCAATTATACCCAGAACTTTCAGCCGATTATGTGGCACAAAAAGCCTCTTTTTTGGCGCGTTTGGGATCGGGAAGTGCCTGCCGTAGCATCAAAGGCAGCGCGGTGGTTTGGGGCGAAACACCCAGCATTGAAGGCAGTTCAAACCAGTACGGCATTTCGTTTCCGGGTGAAATCCATTCGGTTTTTGAGCAATACCAAGACACCATTTTGTTGGTGGATAAAGGCGAAAAACAGGTGTCAAGCACGGTGGGCCACGAGCTCATGCACGGACATCCCTTTGCCCAGAACCGCTTTGCTCAGGCACACGAACATTTGGCACAGTTGAAGGAAGTTTTTGCCACGGGTAATTTGGACCAATTTATTGCCTTGGTTGAAAGTGAGGCCTTGACCTTGCACGCCATGATGATGTGTTCGCAGCCTTATTTTATCTTGATGAAACCCAATACGCTTGAGATTATTCAACGCATTTGGCAATTTAGATCTCGCACGAATACGCCCATTTGTTTCACACTCGATGCCGGGGCCAATGTTCATGTGTTGTATCCGTTAGCAAATAAAGAAAGTTGTTTGCAATTTATTCAAGCTGAATTGGTTGGCTATTGCCAAAAGGAACAGTATATTTGTGACGAAATTGGAAATGGCGCGCAAATGATTGTTGATTGTTGATTATTGATTGTTGAATTTTGATTTTTCCCGTGAATTTGGGATTGCATAGAGAAAAAGCATTAGTAGAACGAAAATTATTAATTATTCACTTTTAATTATTAATTAAAAAATGAAAGGTCCTTTATTTTATTCTAAGATTTTACTTTTTGGCGAATACGGCATTATCCGTGATTCCAAAGGATTGTCCATTCCGTATAATTCATACAATGGCGCTTTGAAATCGGATGGTGCGCAAACTACAGAGGCCCTGCAATCGAACGCCAATTTGGCTAAGTTTGCTGTTTATTTACAACAATTGCAAGTCGATCAACCTGAATTAGTTCAGTTTGACATTACGGCATTATATGCCGATATTGCCCAAGGACTTTATTTTGATTCAAGCATTCCACAAGGCTATGGCGTGGGCAGCAGTGGCGCTTTAGTAGCCGCGATTTACCACAAATATGCCTTTGATAAAATCACCGTTTTAGAAAACCTAACCCGCGAAAAACTCTTGACCTTGAAAACCATTTTTGGTCAGATGGAATCGTTTTTTCACGGAAAAAGTTCGGGCTTAGACCCACTAAATAGCTATTTAAGCATTCCCATTTTAATTCATTCCAAAGACAATCTAGAAGCCACCGGAATCCCCAGTCAAAGCACTTCGGGTAAAGGCGCAGTGTTTTTGTTGGATTCGGGAATCGTGGGCGAAACCGCTCCCATGGTTACCTTGTTTATGGAAAATTTGAAAGACCAAGGATTCCGCAACATGCTTAAAAATAAGTTTGTGAAATACACAGATGCCTGCGTAGAAAATTTCTTGGGCGGCGATTTGAAATCCTTGTTTACCAATACCAAAAAATTGTCACAAGTGGTGTTGCAAAACTTTAAACCCATGATTCCGGAGCAATTTCACGGACTATGGCAAAAAGGACTCGACACGAATGATTACTACTTAAAACTTTGCGGATCAGGTGGTGGCGGCTACATTTTGGGCTTCACCGAAGATTTAGAAAAAGCCAAACTTGCACTCAAGGACTACAAATTAGAGGTGGTTTACCAATTCTAATTTAGCTAGCATGCTAAGCAAAAAACACAAATTGCTTATCAAAAAAAGCATCAGTTTGTTTTCGGTGGTGCGTGGCTACAATATTCCTATTCTGATTTTAGCACAGTATTTATCGGCCATTTTTATCTTGGCTCCCGAAAAAGCACCGCTTTCAGTCGTACTTGATTTTCAGTTATTTATCCTCATTTTGGCTTCGAGCCTCACCGTGGCATCGGGCTACATCATCAATAATTTTTACGACAGCAAAAAGGATTTGATCAACCGACCAACCAAATCCTATATTGATCGGTTGGTGAGCCAAAAAACCAAACTCCAAGTCTATTTTAGTTTAAATTTTTTGGTGGCACTGATAGCTTTTTTTGTGTCCTTTCGTGCTGTACTTTATTTTTCGGTCTACATTTTTCTCATTTGGTTTTATTCGCACAAAATAAAACGCTACGCCATTTTTGGCAATATGATGGCGGCATTTCTAGCGGTATTGCCCATTTTTGCTATTTTTTTATACTACAAGAATTTGTATGAGGTGATTATTTTTCATGCTTTGTTTTTGTATTTGCTGTTGTTGGTTCGCGAAATGGTCAAAGATCTGGAGAATATTTCGGGCGATTTAGCCAATAACTACCACACCATTGCCATTACCTATGGTGCTCAAACGTCAAAAGCAGTGATAACAGCACTCTTGTTGTTTACAGTATTGCCAGTATATTTCTTGATTTCAGTGTATGATGTGGGCTATATGGACGCCTATTTTTACTTTGGGTTCATGGTCATGCTCTACTTTATGCAAAAACTGTGGTCTGCCCAAACCAAACGCGACTTCTTGCTTTTGCACAACTTACTCAAATTCCTCATCGTTGCCGGGGTATTTTGCATCGTGCTTATTAAGCCGGAGTTGTTGGAGAAAGGGATAGAGTTGTTGAGCAGATAGTTTCAGGTTTATTCCGCTATGCTCCATTTGTCGGCTGTCGCCTCGAGTCAAGTTTTAAGTTTCAAGTTTGTTGCATTTTGCAAGTTCTATCAATCACGATAATCCGAATAAAAATATATATACACAAAGTCATTCGTGCATTCGTGAAAAAAAAAAGGAGAGACTAAACTCTGTACCTGCTTTAACTTAAAGACCAATCTGGGGCTACTAAACTGAATTTTTAAATTATTTAATCTTTCAATCTTTCAAATTTCTAGTCAGTTAACCGACAACTCACACCCGAAAACCGACAACTAAATAACCAAAAAAGAAAACCCTATCTTTGCCCAACTTATACTCACACGCCCAATACC
>JAGNTC010000003.1 GCA_017987725.1 Flavobacterium sp. | reverse complement strand
GTCATTAGCTGGAGCATTTGGGTTATTATTTACACAGTTTCCGGCATAAAAGGCGCAGTTGTAAAATACACCAGCATTAGGCTCTAAGGTAGGCTGAAAATTGCTTGGATAACCTGTTCTTCTATAGTTGTTGTATGGCTCTATACCATTACCCCAAGTAGCTATATAATACTCTTTGATTAGCAATTCTAGTTTTCTAGCGTCATTCAAACCGTCATAGGTAGTTGAAATGTAATCCAAATACTTTTGTTTTTTTACACTGATATCGGCTATATCAGCTGCAGTTAATGCAGGAGTTACAGGAATAACAGTAGTTGTTTTGTCGATAGACTGTCCTATCGCAGCCAACATTTCAGCTTTGGCATCACCTGAAATAATCCCTTTTAACATGGCTTCTGCTTTCATAAAACGCACCCAAGAAGATAAGATAATTGGCATAATACCAGCTCCTTTAGCACCTTTTGTTCCTTGCGTTTGTACCGAACCAGCTGCACCATAAGCTCCTCCAATAGGATATACACCTGCTACCGTTCTTTTGTCATTGTCTTGAGGAATACCTGAATTATTTGCATGGTCTCTTCCCCAAAATCCGTTAGCCGGCAATGCTCCACCAATCCAATTGGAAACAGTATAACAAGCACCAATACTAGTACTGTAGAATGAGCTATATCTTGTTTCGTTGTAATGTTCTGGACGCGTTCTTCCTGGTAACACAAAATTGTCATCATTTCCTGGATTAGCGTCTTGTCTATAGAAGTAGAAATTAACACGTGGATCACCTGGCTCATCTATGGTATTTGGAAACGCTGTGGTAGCCAATTTCTCAGTAGTCATTGCCCACATAATGTAGTTTCCAAGATATGCTCCACCACCCAATTCATATTGGTCATTGTACATCGGGTGTCTGGTATTTGGATTTTGTCTAGAAGAACCATATTTGAACACAAAGTCTTCAGCAGGAGTATCAATATAATCATCGGCTGCAATAATGGCATTCATTTCTGATGCTACATTACGCGTCCCGATGGTGGTTAATAAATTACAATTGTTATACATTTTAAGTTTCAATGTATTAGCCAAAGTAATCCATTTTTCCTTAGAAGTATAGTATAAATCAGTAACCGAACCATTGTTTGTTAATTGCAAAGTAGCAATTGCTTGATCTAACTCGGTTAAAATACCGTCATATACTGCAGCACTTGAATCAAAATTAGGGGTAATGTTAGCACTACCTTGTAATGATTCAGAGTAAGGAATATCACCATATACATCAACCAAGGTCATCAAAACATAGCAACGAATAACTTTTGACGCACCTAAAATGTAATTTTGATTGCGCTCTACAGCTTTTGGCTCCATTACTTTAATGGCATTCAACAAATTGTAAGCTGTACTCCAGTGACCATTAAAGTTTACTGGCGCATAGGCATTATCATAGGTGCTTCCACCTGTCATAGCCATCTGACGTGTAATGCCTTGTGTAAATCCATTGGTAGAATTCACAAAACCTGGCAACTGCAATTGCACATAATTGAAGGCAAAAGTTGGATCCAACAAATCAGGGTTTACAGCACTTGGATTTTCTGTTTGTTCCAAATCAACCGTTTCGCAACTACTGGCAAAAAACACAGCGGCAAGAAGAAACACTTTATAAAATATTGTATATCGTTTCATAATTAATTAGAATGTTAAGTTAAAGTTGAAACCAAAACGTTTAGCCGTAGGTCCAGTTAAATAATCAAAACCTTGACCATTACCCACACCTAAACTCAATACTTCTGGATCGAAATTTAAATGGGTTGGGAAGTTGAAGGCGTTAAACCATAAGTTTTGCCCTACAACAGACATCGTAATTGCACCAAATGGTGTTTTCTCTAACAACTTCTTAGGAACAGAATACGACAAAGAAATTTCACGTAATCTCAAATTGGTTGCATCGTAAACCGCTTGTTCTGGAATAAAGAAACCAGAATTATTAAAACCATATTGGGTTACACCAATTTGTGTTGTATTTACATTTCCATTCACATTAACCCCTGGCAATACAAATGTACCCGTACGATCAAAATCAGTGTCTTTGGTTAAACCACGTGACAATAAGGCCGCGGCAGTAGTAGAGTAAATATCCCCTCCTTTTTGGTACTCCAATTGGAAGCCAAACGTGATGTTCTTGTACGAAATCTCATTGATAACCGTAGAACGCCAATCGGCATTTGGATCTCCAATTTCTCTTAACTCAGAGTCTTCTACATAATTTCCATCTGAACCTACCACGTAGTTTCCGTTGGCATCACGCAAAATAGCACCTCCCATGATTACCCCAAAAGGTCTTCCTTCAATAGCGAAGTTACCCAAGTTGGTAAATCCGGCAAAGGCCAATTGTTTTACATCACCTAAACCTAAAGCATCAACATAATTACGGTTTTTGGTAAAGTTTGTAGTAATGTCCCAAGTAAGTCCATTTGTTTTTGAGCGAATTAAAGACATATTTACACCCAACTCAATCCCTTTGTTACTTACTTGCGCCACGTTGTCTGTGGTAAAATCGTATCCTGTTGATGGATCCAAGTCACGTTCAACAATCAAATTGGTAGAAATTTTGTTATAGATAGACAAATCAACTCCAATTCTATTGTCAATGAATTTTCCATCTAAACCAAACTCAAGCTCTTTTACTAACTCCGGTTTAAGATTCAAGTTACCCAATTCGTTGCTTGGAGAGATGGTATTAATCGCTGTACCATCACTTTGTAAAAAGGCTCTTGTATTGGTATTCAATCCAATTCTTGTTTTGTAGGGATCAGGGAAACCTGCAGAAGATCCATATCCAACACGCATTTTAACATAGTTTACATATTTATTGCCTTTGAAGTAATCAAATGCATCTGTTGGCACGAATGATACTGAAGCAGAAGGATAAAACAAACTACGATTGGCTGGTTGTAATGATGAATACACGTCGTTACGACCTTGTAAGTTCAAATACAAATACTTTTTGAAACCAATTGTTGTACTGGCGTACATACCCACAATATTAAAGTTTTGTTTTTGTGAAAACCCAACGTGATTCTCAAAATTTTGATGTTCGTTCAACCCATACACAAACTGAAGTGTACTGGCCACGTAATCAAATTTTTTGTTTTCTTGTCTTGGGTTAAAACCTAACGTACCATCGATGTTCCAGTTTTTGTCGGCATCAATTTTGGTGTCAAAGTTATAACTTAAAGTATGATCAAAGATCGTGCTTTCACGAACCGTTGTTCTCAAGAAACCATCGTTGTCAAATGGTTGACCGTTACCTTTATTGATGTAGTATTTCTTGTTTTGAGTATAGTTATCTAAAGCCAATCTGTAGGATAAATTTGACCAAGAATTAACTTCATAAGTGGCTGTGTAGTTTCCAAAGAAACGACGAACAGATTCATTATCACTTGAGTTTCTTAACGTCCATCTTGGATTTGGAATATCTGTTCTGTAATTTACAGAAGCACGAGTATTTGGATTCTCAAATGGCAATCCAAACAAATCTAAGCTTCGAGGTGTATACAAAATATTAGCGAAAACAGATGGCGCAGCTGCGTTTGAACCAAAACCAGCAGCAGTTGGCGGTGATGTTTTCTCTGTGCGCACATAGTTCATTGTTGTACTTAAGGTAAAACCATTTGATAATTTTGTTCTACCACCTGTACTAAGGTTTAAACGTTGATAGGTATTGTTTTCAACAAATCCTTCATCTCTTGTATGTCCAACACTTAAGTTGTAAGCGGTATTTTCAGCACGGCCACCAATACTTACAGAGGTAGTATTTACTGTACCTGTAGTAAAAAATGGCTTAACATTATTATAAGGTTTGTATGCAACCGTTTTAGGCGTTTCGTTCAATTCACCGGGATTATTGAAGAATTGTGGAAAAACAGTAGAACCATAATACGCATAGGGATGCGTTACTGATCCATCGGCTAAAATTCCTTGTGTTCCTTGCGTTCCAAATGCAGGACCCCAGTTAGAGAATGCAGTCACAAAATTATTGTCAAACCCCATACCATAACTGTCTTGGTAGTCTGGCAAGGAGGCAATTTGTGTCATATACATGGATTGTGAGAAATTAACTTCCATTTTTTTGTTCAAGTCTTTGGTATTACCCGATTTGGTTGTAATTAAGATAACCCCATTTCTACCCGAAGATCCATACAAAGTAGTAGCACTCAATCCCTTTAAGATACTGATGCTCTCAATGCTGTTTGGATCCAAATCCAAGAAACGGCTAGAGGCATTGGTAGATCCTTCTAAGAAGTTTCCATCACTGTTCGTATCTGAGTTAAAAGGCACACCATCTACCACAAATAATGGTTGGTTACTTCCTGTAATAGAAGAATACCCACGAATAATGATGTTGGTTCCAGAACCTGACAAACCACTGGTTTGTTGGATATTTACTCCAGTAGCTTTTCCGGTTAAGGCACGAGCCACATCGGTAGAGGGTTTGGAAGCAAAATCTTCTGCTTTAATGGTTGTTACCGCATATCCTAACGCTTTTTTCTCTTTTTTGATACCTTGAGATGTTACAACAACTTCGCCCAATTCAACACCTGAACCGGATTTCATTTTAGCATTAACCACATTAGAAGATCCAACAGTGATAGACATGTCAGACAATCCAATAAATGAAAAAACCAGTACTTCTCCTTGTTTGGCTTTGATGGAATATTTTCCGTCTACATCGGTTTGAGTACCTTTTTTAGTGCCTTTTACAACAATATTTGCACCAGGCAATGGTCCTGTTTCGTCCGAAACAACACCTGTTACAGTTTTCTCTTGTGCAAACGAGAACTGCATCGTTAATGCTAGCAAAAGCATATAAATCCATTTGAACTTAGATCTCATAAAAAGTTAGTTTGAGTTAGTTATTCGGCAAACTTCTTAATTAAATATTAAAAAAGCAAATATATATAGACAATAAGCCATTCATCGAAAGTTAAAAAAAACACAAAATGCGGGAATGATTGAAAATTAATTCCTTAGCGACTGAGAAAAATGCAGTATTTTTGAATTTCTTTTAACGTATTCACAAACAATGCTGTCTGCTAACTATTCCAACACACCATACGAAGCCGGCACCGACGAGGCAGGAAGAGGTTGTTTGGCTGGACCCGTTACCGCAGCAGCCATTTTACTTCCGCCTGATTTTTACCATCCACTACTCAATGATTCCAAACAGGTTTCCGAGAAAAACAGAAAAATATTGCGTCCCATTTTGGAAGCCGAAGCAATAGATTTCAAAGTCACCCATTTAGACCATCATATCATTGACGAAATCAATATTTTGAATGCATCGATCAAAGCAATGCAACAAAGTTTGATTGCACTTCAACCTACTCCTACCTATATTATAGTAGACGGCAACCGATTTAAACCGGTAGCCAATATCCCGCACCAAACTATTGTAAAAGGAGATGCAAAATATTTGAGTATTGCCGCTGCCTCTATATTAGCCAAAACCTACCGTGACGACTACATGGAACAATTGCACAAGGAATTCCCAATGTACCATTGGAATAAAAACAAAGGATACCCCACCCTAGAACACCGAGAAGCGATCCGAAAATATGGCAGTTGTAAATACCACCGAGAAAGTTTTAGATTATTGCCCGAACAATTAAAATTGGAACTTTAATTTAGGAATTCGCAAGCGAAGAGTGCTTGAAAATGCTTAACTATTTTTTGTTTTACTTCGGTTTCATTTACCTGATTGACACCAAGCTCTACGTGTAATGAAGTGACTGCTTTTCCTTTGATGCCGCAAGGAATAATGTGGTCAAAGTAACCCAAATCCACATTCACATTCAAAGCCAATCCGTGCATGGTTACCCAGCGCGAAGCCCGTACTCCCATGGCACAAATTTTTCGAGCAAAGGGAGTGCCCACACCCAACCAAACACCCGTTTCCCCTTCGCTTCGTGTAGCTTCGAGACCATATTCTTGAAGAGTTAAAATAATGGCTTCTTCCAGGTAACGCAGGTATTGATGAATATCGGTGAAGAAATTTTCTAAATCCAAAATGGGATAACCCACCACTTGGCCTGGGCCATGATAGGTGATGTCGCCACCTCGGTTTATTTTATAAAACGAAGCGCCTTTTTGTTCCAATTGCGCTTCAGACAACAGCAAATTATCCATAGAACCGCTTTTGCCCATCGTATATACGTGTGGATGAGTAACCCAAAGTAAATAATTAGGTGTTGGCTCAGGCCATTCGGCGGTGCGGTTAGCCAATTTGATAGCCACAATTTTTTGAAACAATTGCTCTTGATAGTCCCAGGCTTTTGGATAGTCCTGCCAGCCCAGTTCTTGTATTTCGACTACTTTGTTCATGTCAATTAATGAGCCACAAAAGTACAAAGTTTAGCCATGTGAAGCACATCGAAAATTATCCATTTGACAAATAAAAGTAGATACAGACTGAAGCGATTTTGCCATTGGGTCATTTTTAAATTATCGCTATCTTTGGTCGCTCAAAAACAAGACTATGCAACTTTCCGAACAAGAAATCATCCGAAGAGACAAACTCAATGCCTTGCGCGAATTGGGAGTAAATCCCTACCCTGCTCAATTATTTCCTGTGAATCATTCCTCGAAGCAAATCAAGGAGCAGTTTGAAGAAGGCAAAAAAGTGATTGTTGCCGGACGTTTGATGAGCATGAGAGACCAAGGAAAAGCCTGTTTTGCCGAATTACAAGACAGCGAAGGCCGCATTCAATTGTATTTGAACCGCGACATGATGTGTCCGGATGAAGACAAAACTACCTACAACCAAGTGTTCAAAAAATTGACCGACTTGGGGGATTTTATTGGTGTAGAAGGCACTTTATTTACCACCCAAGTAGGTGCCAAATGTATCCGAGTGGATCAGTACACTTTTTTAAGTAAAACATTACGTCCATTGCCTTTGCCCAAAACCGACGAAGCCGGAAATGTGTATGACGCCTTTACCGATGCCGAGTTGCGTTACCGTATGCGCTACGTAGATTTGGTGGTGAATCCACAGGTGAAAGCAGTTTTCCAAAAAAGAAATAAACTGTTTACCGCCATGCGAAATTTCTTCAATGACGCGGGTTATATGGAAGTGGAAACTCCTGTTTTGCAATCGATTCCTGGAGGGGCTGCTGCTCGTCCGTTTATTACGCACCACAACAGCTTAGACATTCCTTTATATATGCGTATTGCCAACGAGCTCTACCTGAAACGATTGATCGTGGGAGGATTTGACGGCGTATATGAATTCTCCAAAAACTTCCGAAACGAAGGAATGGACCGAACACACAATCCAGAATTTACCGCCATGGAAATTTATGTAGCCTACAAAGACTACAACTGGATGATGAACATGACCGAAAATTTATTGGAATATTGTGCGTTGCAAGTAAATGGCACGACTGAAGCAACATTTGGCGAACACCAAATTAATTTCAAAGCGCCTTATGCTCGCGTGACCATGACCGATGCCATCAAACAATTTACTGGTTTTGACATTACGGGTAAATCAGAAGGAGAATTGTTTGCCGCCGCCAAATCCATGGGCATTGAAGTGAACGAAACCATGGGTAAAGGCAAACTGATTGACGAGATTTTTGGCGAAAAATGCGAAGGTAATTTCATTCAACCGACGTTCATTACCGATTACCCCAAAGAAATGTCGCCCTTGTGTAAATCACACCGCGACAATCCGGAGTTGACCGAGCGTTTTGAATTGATGGTTTGCGGCAAAGAAATCGCCAATGCCTATTCTGAATTAAACGACCCCATTGACCAACGCGAGCGCTTTGAAGCCCAAATGGCGTTGGCGGCCAAAGGCGATGACGAAGCCAACGGCATCATTGACGAAGATTTCTTGCGTGCCCTCGAATATGGAATGCCACCAACATCTGGTTTAGGAATTGGAATGGACCGATTGATCATGTTCTTGACCAACAATCCTTCGATACAAGAAGTGTTGTTTTTCCCGCAAATGCGTCCGGAGAAAAAACAGCTCGAACTATCGGAAGATGAAAAGTTGATTATCAGTTTATTGAAATCCGAAAATAACCAAGCACTCGGAAGCCTAAAAGAAAAATCGCAATTGAGCGGCAAAAAATGGGATGCCGCCATGAAAGGTTTGGCCAAACACGGACTCACCAAAGTAGTGGTGGACGGCGAAAACAAAACAGTAGTGCTGAATTAAATTCAACGGGCAATTAAACCAAATGAACTTTGGCTGTTCCTAGTAGGGAACCTTAAAATAAATCCCATGAAAAAGATGTTACTCGCAACTGTTTTACTGCTAACTGCAGTAGGCTTTGCACAAGAAAGAAGAAGTAAAACCAACGATTTGTCTCCTGAAAAAAGAGTAGAAATCCAAGTTTCTAGAATGAAGATTGAATTGGATTTGAATGACAATCAAACAGCCGAAATTCGAAAAATCATGACTGAACAACATCAAAAAGCAGCTCTCAAGCGTGCCGAAAGAGCAGTAAAAAAAGACAGTCTCCACAAACTTGATCCAGCAGCTCGTCAACAGCTGAAAAAAAACCGGGAAGCACAAGAACAAGCTCACGAAGCACAAATGAAAAAAATTCTAACTGCTGCTCAATTTGAAACCTGGAAGCAAATCAAAACAGATCAAAAAAACAAACGCAAAGAGCGGATGCAAAAAAGAACTCCGCACGAAAATTAAATCCTCAAAAAAAATATTTTGTCACTTCAAAAAAAATCAATTAGATTTGGGCGATAAACTAAAAATTAAAGTGTTATGAAAAAAATTATTTCTCTCGTTGTGGTATTTTTTGCATTTGTGTTGAATGCATCGGCACAAGACATGAAAATGAGTTCGGATGAAGCTGCAAAAAAAGACATTGCTGCTTTAGTTTCAAAAGTTACCGTTGCTGAAAACCTTAAAAAAGACTTGTATTCCTTAATGGTTATGAAGCACGATGCGTTAGCTAATCCAAAATTAACCGCTGCCGAGAAAGAAAATATTTCAAAGATTTTTGAAAATAAATTGATGGCTGGATTATCTGAAGATCAACGCAAAGAACTTGCCAAATACCCTTCAATCTTGAAACAACTAGCTAACTAATGTATAGCTCAAATTAAATCAAAAAAAAAGCACCTAAATGGGTGCTTTTTTTATGTCTATAACGTTGATGCAACTTTTTGAACTGCTGCTATCGTTTGATCTAAATCATCATAGCTCAGTGCATCGGTAATAAACCATGATTCGTAAGCCGAAGGCGCAATATAAATACCCTCATTTAACAAGCCGTGAAAGAACTGTTTGAATCTGGGTGTATCGCCTTTTGCAGCGGAGGAAAAATCTACCACAGGCGAAGCATAAAAGTGCACCGAAATCATGGATCCCACTTTATTAATGGTAAAATCAAGTTGGTGTTTGGTTAACGCTTTATCAATCCCATCGGCAAGGTAATTTGTTTTTTGTTCCAAACGCGCAAACAAACCCGTATCTGAATTAATCGCTTGGAGCATGGTTAAACCTGCAGCCATGGCTAGCGGATTTCCCGACAAGGTTCCAGCTTGGTATACCGGTCCAAGAGGCGCTAAATAATTCATGATTTCAGCACGTGCAGCAAATGCACCTACAGGCAATCCTCCACCAATTACTTTTCCAAAGGTGACAATATCGGCTTGCACACCATATAATTCTTGGACACCGCCTTTGGCCAATCGGAAGCCAGTCATCACTTCGTCAAAAATAAGAAGGGCGTTATGCTGATCGCAAAGCGCTCTAAGTCCTTCTAAAAATCCTGGCGCTGGAGGTATACAACCCATGTTTCCGGCCACCGGTTCTACAATGATGGCAGCAATTTCATTGGGATTAGCAGCAAACAAGTGTTCAACTTGTGCTAAATTATTGTAATGCGCCAACAAAGTATCTTGTGCCGTACCCGGAGTTACACCCGGGCTGTTGGGCGATCCAAAGGTGACTGCGCCACTTCCCGCTTGAATTAAAAACGAATCGGAATGGCCGTGGTAACACCCTGCAAACTTGATGATTTTATGTTTGGAAGTAAACCCGCGAGCCAATCGAATGGCACTCATACAAGCTTCGGTTCCCGAATTGACAAATCGTATTTTATCTATATTGGGCACCATAGAAACGGCTAATTTGGCAATCTCGGTTTCTAAAGCCGTGGGCGCTCCAAAAGAAGTTCCCAAAGCAGCACGTTGAGTTACCGAATCTACCACGGGCTGGTAGGCATGGCCTAAGATCATAGGTCCCCATGAATTGATGTAATCGATGTAGCGATTTCCATCTTCGTCATACAAATAGGCCCCTTTTGCTTTGGCAATAAAAATAGGCGTTCCCCCCACTGATTTAAATGCACGAACGGGAGAATTTACTCCACCAGGAATAACTTGTTCGGCTTCGGCGAATAATTGACTGCTGCGTTGGTATAACATGGTATTAGTTTATTTGTAATGTCTGTCCAATTGAAAGTGTGTTGTCTGTCAACCCATTTACGGCGCGCAACTCATCGACACTCAAATTGAATTTTTTAGAAATCGAATACAAAGTGTCACCGGGCATTACGGTATAGGTGTTTGTATTTCCTGCTTGGACTACCGCTGATGAAGGGGTTGTCACATTGGTTGGCACATAATCAATACCCAAGACCTCGGCATCGTATTTTTGTAATTGGTAACGCTCAATTATGCCGGTGAGTTTTTCTGGATATTTGGGATCGGTGGCATAACCTGCCGCTTTTAAACCCAAGGCCCATTGCTTGTAGTCGCCTTTTTCTAATTCAAATAATCCTTTATAGCGGGGTCTTGATGTTAAAAACAAGGCGTGATCTTGGTAGGATTGATTGGATTGCTCGTACTTTCTAAAACACTCTTGGGCGGCATCGTCGTCATATTTTACGCTAGGTCCAGTCCATTCTTTGTGGCATTTGATCCCAAAATGGTTGTTGGCCAAAACGCTCAAAGGACCTGTTCCTGCACCTGATTCTAATATACCCTGACCCAAGATAATACTAGCGGGAATGCCGTATTGTTTCATGTTACTTTTGGCGATTTCGTCGAATTGATCGATGTAAGCCAATACCATTTCGGTAGTTACCTTTACTTTCGTGGTGGCCTCCAAAATTTCTGATTTAGACACCACAGTTGAATTTTCACTCGATTTGTTTTGTTCAATGGCCGCCTCATAGCGTTGTTCAATTACAACTGGATTTGAGGTTTGAGCGGTTTTTGTTTCCTTAGGCTTAGCGGCTTGCTTTTTGGGCGGCGTAGTTTTCTTCTTGTTTACCTGAACCACTACTCGTTTGGAAGCAGGCACACTAACGCGAACAATCGATCGATTTGTACCACAGCTGTAGAGAAAAAAAATCAATATCAGTAACCCAATTTTGTTATTCATAGTACGTGATTTGCGGTTGATTTTTTTGACTTAAAATCTTGTTTATACCTCGAATTCCTTGTAATCCACCCGTGTGAATCAGTAAAATATTGCTTCCTTTTTTAAAATAATTTTTTTCTATCAAGTCCATAACGCCAAAAACCATTTTTCCAGTATAAATCGGATCTAAAGGAATGTGGTGTTGGTCATGAAAATCGTTTAAAAATTGAATCAGTTGGGGAGTTACTTTTCCGTATCCTCCAAAATGATAATCGGTAATGAATTCCCCCATTTTATTGGCGGTAAATTTACGAATATCTTCTGGGAAAAAATCACCCTTTAAGGCCGGAAAACCAATTATTTTTTGATGCGGTTGAGCGCTATTGATCAGCCCCGCAATTGTACCTCCCGTTCCTACTGCACAACAAATGTAGTCAAAGACTTCATCGGCTTCCGTGAGGATTTCTTCGCAGCCTTTTACTGCTAATGGATTGCTGCCTCCTTCGGGTAAAAGATAAAATTCACCGTACTTTTTTTGCCAAAATTCTAGAGCGCTTTTTTCGTATTTATTCCGGTATTGTTCCCGACTGACAAACTCCAATATCATGCCGCATGCTTGGGCAAATTTTAGGCTGGGATTGTCATCTATTTGCGTAGCCAATTCTTCGCCTCGAATTACGCCAATAGTCTGGAAACCAAACTCTTTTCCTGCCGAAGCTACGGCCACAATATGGTTGGAAAAGGCACCACCAAAAGTGAGTAATTGGGTTTGATTTTGCTCTTGTGCTGTGGTAATGTTGTATTTTAATTTTCGTAATTTATTGCCGGAAATGTAGGGATGCAATAAATCCTCACGTTTTATGGAAAGCGTAACAGGATTTTTGTTGAAAATAATATTTTGGTTCAAGGTAATTAGTCTAACGTTTACAAATCATTTGTTTCAAATTGCTTAAACAATTGTGAATTTTAACGATTTTTTATGCTAGTTATCGAATAAAAAAATCATTTGGTAACTTATGGTGTAATTTTACAACAAATTAGCAAAAAACATCTCATATATATGGTATCAAAAATAGATAAAACTATTCCCTTCCAAGCATGTAAAAGGTTCTTTTATTTACTTGTGATTTGTATAACCAATATTTCCCTTTACGCACAAACCACCCTTATTTCTCCTGCCGGCGCCGGTGGATTTGAATTGGGAAATACGTTTGCTGCTAATGGCTGGACTGCCACTACCGGAACAGCTACCCAAAATCAATGGACTTGTGATTCAGGTGCTACTTCAGGTTTTTCTGGTACCTATGCTGCTTATATCACAAATAATACTGCAGGAGTTCCCCCTACTCATGCTTTCACTATTAATGCCACACGTGTTTCACATATTTACCGCAACTTTACCGTGCCTGCTGGTGAAACAATCATTAATTTATCCTTCAGTTGGATCGCAAATGGAGATGCTGCACGTGACAAAATGCGTGTGTACCTCATTCCTTCTACAACAACTCCAGTGTATGGAACTGCGCTTGCCGCTGCAGGGGTTGCGCCTACAGGTGTAGTTCAATTGGGAGCCAATTTTAGTGGTCAAAACACCTGGGCAAATGCAACTTATACTATTCCGGCGGCCTATGCAGGAACTACTTGCCGTTTAGTGTTTGAGTGGAGTAATAACAATAGTGGAGGAACTCAACCGCCAGCCGCAGTAGATAATATTTCACTCACCTCTGCAGCGCCTGCACCAATTTTGGGTGACGAATGTGCCAATGCGATTCCACTTACAGTTAGTTCAGCTTGCAATTACACTACCTATTCCAACGCTGCAAACACGGCCAGCGCGGGTATACCTGCTCCTGGTTGTGCCAGTTACAGTGGAGGCGATATTTGGTTTAGTGCCGTAGTTCCCTTCACCGGAATCTTGACAGTGGATACCCAAACAGGCGTAATTACCGACGGAGGAATGGCCTTCTACACCGGTACGTGTGGCGCACTGACATTGTTGCAATGTGACGACGACAGCAGTGCCAATGGCCTGATGCCTACCCTTACAGCAACAGGTTTAACGCCAGGAACTACCGTATACATTCGCTTTTGGGAGTACAGCAACGACAACAATGGAACTTTTGGGATTTGTGCTACCTCGCCTACTTGCGTTGTGCCAACCATAAATCCTACCACGGCTATCACAACAACTTCAGCCACAATTAATTGGACCGCTTTAATTCCTGCACCAACTATAGGGTATGAATATTTTTTCAGCACCAGCAGTACTGCTCCAACTGGTGCGGGAACAGCTACAACCGCTACTTCAATTCCTCTCACAGGCTTGACGCCAAACACGGTGTATTATGTATTTGTGCGTAGCAATTGCGGAGGCGGAAACTTTAGTGGCTGGTCGGCTTATGACATGTTTTCGACTGGCTATTGCCCCTCGATTTCGACGGCTACAGGCTATTATATTTCAGACTTTTCTACCACAGGAGGAGCAGCCAACATTACCAACAATGGCACCACCTTGTCTGCGAATGGTTACGGAAATTTTACTACGATGGCAGTAAGTCAGCAAAATTTTGGCACCGTCAATTTCTCCAGTTCATTTGTAGGCGGCACATTTGGGTTTAACATTTGGGTTGACTGGAATGACGATATGGATTTTAATGATATTGGTGAATTGGTCTACGCAAGTAATGGATGGGTGGCAACTGCTACAGGATCATTTACAATTCCAGGAACAACAGCTGTTGGCAATCACCGCATGCGTATTCGTGCCGATTATTTGAATACTAATCCAACTGCTTGTGGAACGATTACTTATGGGGAAACAGAAGATTATACCCTTACAGTATTGTCACCACCACCTTGTTCAGGAAATCCAACGTTTATTACTGTTAACGTCATTTCACAAACGGCATCAACCATTACATGGACAGCACCCTCACCTGCTCCGGCAAATGGTTATCAATATTACCTCAGCACCTCATCGGTTTCACCAGGACCAGCAGCTACACCTACCGGAAGTTTGGCAGCAGGTGTAACCAGCTTAAGCTTAACCGGTTTAACACCCTTAACCACTTACTACATTTGGATTCGTTCCAACTGTGGTGGCGCTTTAGGCGTAGGAGTATGGGTAGGAGCTACCTATTGGTCGCAACCCAATTGTACAATTGGAAATAGTATCGGAACTACTACTTTGACCTGCCCTTCGGTTGTATCGGGAGGTTTGAGCTTAAATGGTGCTGATCCTACACCTATAAGTTGCACCGCCTCTTCTTGTGTTGATTTGGAAGCCACCTTCCTTGACATGAAACAAACAACCACCTATACGGTGGCCTCTATCCCTTATGCACCCCCCTACCAATTTAGTTGTTTAAAAAATCCCGTGAGTGTGAATGTTGACGACAGGTGGTCATCTGCTATCAATTTGCCTTTTAATTTCTGTTATTACGGCAATAATTATTCACAATGCACCATTGGATCAAATGGCGTTCTGTCTTTTGATTTAACCAACAATGCACCGGGCGGTTACAGCACTTGGTCATTTGCAAACAATTTACCAAACAACACCTTGTTTTTGAATACTATTTTTGGAGTTTACCATGATATAGATCCAAGTGTAGGTGGTGAAATTGGTTGGGAACTGATTACCTTAAATTCAGGTTGTAGAGCTCTAGTCGCCTCATGGAATGACATCCCTATGTTTTCTGCAGCTTGCAACAGCAGTTTGTACACGGGTATGATTGTATTGTATGAAAATACCAATGTAATTGATGTCTATGTTAAAACAAAAACCACTTGTGCTACTTGGAATGATGGAAATGCCATAATTGGAATTCAAAACAGCACCGGTACTCAGGCTATTGTAGCTCCTGCGCGTAACGGTCTAGATGCCAATTGGAATGTAACAAATGAAGCATGGCGCTTTACTCCTGCAGGACCGAGCTTAACAACCTTAGCCTGGTATGAAGGGACAACTGCCACTGGCCCAGTATTAGGAACGTCAAGTGTGTTAAACGTTTGTCCATCTGCAACCACTGACTATACGGCCAAAGTGGTCTATACATTTTGCGATGGTACCACCATGACCAAAACCGATTACACGACCGTTACGGTAAACAATGGAAAAAACTGGAATGGATCAGTGAGTACAAATTGGAACACTGCAACCAACTGGACTCCAGTAGGCGTTCCCAACAATACCGATTGTGTAGTAATTCCGGTTACGGCCAACAACCCAATAATCTCCGGAAACGGCTACAATGGATTGGCTGGAAACCTTACCGTAAAAAATGGAGCGACCTTAACCATTCAACCTGCAAATTCAGTTACAGTTACCGATTGGGTAAAAGTTGAACCTACCGGTAACTTTATCATCGAAAACAATTCAAGTTTATTGCAAGTAAATAATGCGACCAACACTGGAAATATCACGTACAAACGTACCGCTCAAAACATTCGCAATCTCGATTATGTCTATTGGTCTTCGCCTGTGAGTGGATTTAATATTAATTCACTTGTGGCACCGCTTGTTTCTGGTCCAATTTATACGTGGAACCCCACCGTAGCCAATCCAAATGGCGGGCAAGGCAACTGGCAAGGTGCAACAGGAAGCATCATGACAGCTGGAAAAGGCTATATTGCGCGTGGTCCAAGTACATTTACCTCAGTGGGTGCCAATTTGAATGCCACCTTTGTAGGGGTGCCCAATAACGGAATTATCACCACCCCCATTTCTCGTGGATCAGATACCAATACAGCCTTTCATACCGGATTGAATGGCATAGAAATCACCAATTACAGCGACAATGCTAACCTTATTGGAAACCCCTACCCTTCGGCTTTGCGCGCTAGTCAGTTTTTGTTTGACAACAATGCCAAAATCGAAGGAAATGTTCGCTTATGGACACACGGGACTTTACCGGCTCAAATTGCCAATCCATTCTACAATTCGTTTGTGTACAATTACACGGTAGGCGATTATTTTACCTATAACTTTACAGGAGCAAGCTGTTGTCCAGCAGCAGGCGCCGATTTATTTATTGGCGCTGGACAAGGTTTCTTTGTTGAAATGAAAGACGGACCAGCCGCATCAAATACAGTTATGTTTAGTAATTCCATGCGTAATTACACCTATTCAAACAGTTTGTTTTACCGTCCTGGGCAAACGCCGGTTGATGTGGAATCTATCGAACGCAACCGCATTTGGGTAGATTTGATTGACGCCAATGGCAATTCAGATAGAACCTTAGTGGGCTACATAGAAGGAGCTAGCATGGACAAAGACAGTTTCTTTGATTGTAAAACGAGCACTACAGCGGCCATGTCAGTATATTCTCAAATTGGCAGCGAATCCTTTATTATTCAGGGACGTGCCTTGCCATTTGAAGTAACAGATGAAATTCCAATAGGCATGCACTTGCCTACTGCTGGAAGTTATTCCCTTGCCATAGCTGGTGTTGACGGTTTGTTTAACACGCAAAACATCTACATCAAAGACAATTCGTTGCAACTCATTCACGACCTAAAAACTACCCCATACCAATTTGCAGCCGAGGCCGGAAATTGTACCAATCGTTTTCAGTTGGTGTTTACCAATGGCGCATTGGGTGCTTCCCAATTTGAATTAAATAACTCGATTAGCGTTGTAGCCAATCAAGAAATTCAAATCAAATCGAGCAACGAGTCCATGCAAAGTATAGTAGTTTATGATGTATTGGGACGAAAATTATTCGACAACAAACAGGTCAATGCAACGCAATTGGGCATCAGCCAAATTCAACAAAACAACACCACTTTATTAATTGAAATCACGACCCAATCAGGGGCTCGAATTATAAAGAAAATCATCTATTAACCACCCTTTATATTCTAAAGAAGACCTTAGGAAACTAAGGTCTTTTTTTTGGCTAATCGCTATTTTTCTTGCGTAGTAAATTTGTACTTTTGAGCATGGCAAAACAAAACGAAGCAACCCCACCAGTAGAAGGCGAAGATTTTTATTTCACGCCCGAAGGCTTTAAATGCTTTACCGAAAAGCACCACTTAAAACGCGGCTATTGTTGCAAAAGTGGCTGCCGTCATTGCCCTTATGGTTATGATAAAAAAACCGACAGTTTTAATCCGATAAAAAAATAAGCAGCAACTCGCATGACGTTTCAAGAACAAATTCAACAAGGTATTCCCGCACAATTGCCCGAGATCAAACTCTATGATCCGGCCATCAATCACGCGCCTAAACGCAAAGAAATTCTAAGCGCCAGCGAAACCAAATTGGCCCTTCAGAATGCCTTGCGTTATTTTGAACCGCAGCATCACGCCACGCTTTTGCCCGAATTCAAAGCCGAATTAGCCGAGTACGGCCGCATCTATATGTACCGCTTTCGTCCCGATTACAACATGTACGCCCGGCCAATTTCAGATTATCCCGGCCAATCGGAGCAAGCCAAAGCCATCATGCTCATGATCCAAAACAACTTGGATTATGCTGTGGCCCAACATCCACATGAATTGATTACCTATGGCGGAAACGGTGGAGTTTTTCAAAACTGGGCCCAGTATTTGCTCACCATGAAATACCTGAGCCAAATGACCGACGAGCAAACTTTGGTCATGTATTCGGGCCACCCTATGGGCTTGTTTCCTTCGCATGCCGATGCTCCGCGTGTAGTGGTGACCAACGGCATGGTCATTCCCAACTATTCCAAACCCGACGATTGGGAGCGCATGAATGCCTTGGGTGTTTCGCAATACGGACAAATGACAGCCGGAAGTTATATGTACATTGGGCCACAAGGTATCGTACACGGCACAACCATTACCGTATTAAACGGATTTAGAAAAATAAAGAAAAGCCCCAAAGGCGGACTATTTGTCACCTCAGGTTTAGGAGGCATGAGTGGTGCACAACCCAAAGCCGGAAATATTGCGGGCTGCGTTACCGTTTGTGCCGAAGTCAATCCAAAAATTACGCACATCAGGCATTCCCAAGGTTGGATCAACGAAATATGTGAAGACTTGGATGCACTCGTACCGCGCGTTAAAATGGCCTTGCAAAACCAAGAAGTCGTTTCGATTGCCTATTTGGGCAATATCGTAGACGTTTGGGAGCGTTTTGATCAAGAAAATGTGCACATCGATTTGGGTTCCGATCAAACCTCGTTACACAATCCTTGGGCGGGCGGCTACTACCCGATGGGCTATTCGTTTGAAGAATCCAATGCTTTGATGGCCAGCGATCCAGACAAATTCAAAACCGAAGTGCAAAACACCTTGCGCAGACATGCCGCAGCCATCAACAAACATACCGCCAAAGGCACCTATTTCTTTGATTATGGTAATGCCTTTTTGCTCGAAGCTTCTCGTGCAGGTGCCGACATCATGGCCGAGAATCACATTGATTTCAAATATCCTTCGTATGTACAAGACATCATGGGCCCCATGTGTTTTGATTACGGCTTTGGACCATTCCGTTGGGTTTGTGCTTCAGGAAATCCTGAAGATTTAGCCAAAACTGACCAAATTGCTTGTGACGTTCTAGAGGAAATGATGAAAAATTCTCCTGAAGAAATTCAACAACAAATGGCCGATAACATCCAATGGATCAAAGGCGCACAAGCCAATAAATTGGTGGTAGGCTCGCAAGCACGTATCTTGTATGCCGATGCCGAAGGCCGCATGAAGATTGCATCGGCCTTCAACAAAGCGATTGCAGAAGGCAACATTGGCACTATTATTTTAGGCCGCGACCACCACGACGTTTCAGGCACCGATTCGCCCTACCGCGAAACTTCCAACATTTATGACGGTTCACGTTTCACAGCCGACATGGCCATACACAATGTCATTGGCGACAGCTTTCGAGGAGCCACTTGGGTTTCCATACACAACGGCGGCGGCGTAGGTTGGGGCGAAGTAATCAACGGTGGATTTGGAATGGTCTTAGACGGATCGGCTAATGCACAACGCCGCTTGGAATCGATGTTGTTTTGGGATGTAAATAACGGTATTTCTCGACGCAGTTGGGCCCGTAATGAAGGCGCTATTTTTGCCATCAAACGCGCCATGAAAAGTCAACCCTTATTGCAGGTTACTCTTCCAAACTTGGTAAACGACAACTTATTTAATTGTTAATTTTAAACATAATCCCCATGAAAATTGTACATCTTTTTCCCGTTTTAGCTTTATTCGTAGTGTCGTGCGGCTCAATTACAGTAGCCACCGATTACGACAAATCAACCGATTTTAGCACCTACAAAACCTATGCGTTTTACAAAACCGGCATTGACAAAGTAGAACTTTCTGACCTAGACAAAAAACGCATCTTGCGCGCCATTGACACTACCTTGCAAGCTAAAGGTTTTACCAAAAGTGACACGCCCGATTTCTTGGTGAACATCAGCACAAAGGTGGAGAAAAATGTAAACGTAAACCAATTCAATGCGGGTTATGGGTACGGTTGGGGACGCGGCTGGAATCCGTATTTTGGCATGAACAACGCTACGGTTACGACCACCACTGAAGGCGTGTTGACCATTGATTTTATTGACACCAAAAAGAAAGAGTTGTTCTGGCAAGGCAACGGCACCGGCTATCTCACGAGCAAGCAAGACAAAAAAGACAAAGTAGCCGCCGAATTTGTGTCTGAAATCTTGGCGAAATATCCGCCTACGAATTAACGATTGCTTCGCCAGTTCGAGCAAAGCTCTCGGGTGTTGATTTTTGATTGCTGATTTTTGATTTCTACCAAAAACTAATGATAGCTAATCGCTTTTTAATATTCGTGAATTCGTGGCAAAATAGAGTTTAGACTAATAGATGAGAGATAAGAGATTGTCCTTAGAAAGCAACCGAGAACCGAGAACTGACAACCGAGAACCGAAACCTAATACCCCAACAACTCCAGCATCTTCTCCCGCACTTTATCGGCGTTGGGAATCATGGTGAATTCTAGGGTGCTGTTGAGTGGAATCGCCGGCATATTTTCGGAACCGATAACTAATACTGGTGCATCGAGCTGTTGGAAACAATGTTCTTGAATCAAGCCTGCTAAACTTCTTGCAAACGAATTATTGGTAGGCTCTTCGGTTACGACCAAGCATTTTTTGGCTTTTTTCACCGAACGAAAAATGGCTTCTTCATCAAGTGGATAGAGCGTACGCAAATCGATGATCTCCACCTGGTTTTTCATATCAGCTGAGGCATTCAGCGCCCAATGCACGCCCATGCCATACGTAATGACAGTAAGCGTTTCTTGGGTTTCTTGCTCCCAAATTTCTTGTACAATATTGGCTTTGCCAAAAGGCAAGATGTAATCTTCTGCGGGTTCGTTTACACGCGCAGCTTCGGTACCTTTTACCTTACTCCAATACAAGCCTTTGTGTTCTAAAATCACCACCGGATTGGGGTCGTAATAGGCCGCTTTGAGTAATCCTTTTAAATCGGCGCCGTTACTCGGATAGGCAATTTTTATGCCTCTAATATTGGTCAACACGCTTTCTACCGACGACGAATGATAGGGTCCGCCACTACCATAAGCGCCAATCGGCACACGCAAAATCATGCTCACCGGCCACTTGCCATTGGACAAATAACAGGAACGACTCACCTCGGTAAACAATTGGTTGAGGCCCGGCCAAATGTAATCGGCAAACTGTACCTCAACAATGGGCTTCAAGCCTACGGCCGACATGCCCACGGTGGAACCCACAATAAAAGCTTCTTGAATGGGGGTATTGAACACACGGGTATCTCCAAATTTTTGTGCCAAGGTAGCCGCTTCGCGAAACACACCACCCAAACGTGCTCCTACATCTTGTCCGTATAACAAACATTCGGGGTGTTGTCGCATCAATTCTTCTACGGCAAACAAGGCACAGTCTACCATCACCACTTTTTCTTCACGCTCCGGATTGCGTTCGCCCACCTCAGCGGTAATTGGCGTTGGGGCAAAATCGTGCGTAAATAAATCGGCAGGTGAAGGATCATCGGCCAGTTGTGCCCGGTCAAAATCGGTTTGAACTTGGGCAACTGCGGTATTTTCTATATTTTTTATTTCTTCTGTGGTACATCCGGCAGCCAACAACTGTTGAACCAACACCGGATAAGGATCTCTGGATTTCGCCTCGTCCAAATCATCGCGGTACCATTCCATGCGGACACCTGAAGTATGGTGATTGAGCAAGGGTACTTTGGCGTGCACCAAAAATGGTCGGCGTTCCTCCCGAATGGTTTGTACTACGTTTTGTAAGGCCAAGTAACTCTCTGTAAAATTGGCGCCGTCAATCGAAATGGCTTCAATGCCATGAAATCCCTTCGCATATTCAAAGGCATTTTGGGCGCGGGTTTCTTTGGCATTGGCCGAAATATCCCAACCGTTGTCTTGTACCAAATACAAGATGGGCAATTGCTTTAAGGCCGCCATTTGAAAGGCTTCGGCAATTTCGCCTTCGGTTACTGAGGCATCTCCCAAGGAACAAACCACTAAGGGTTTAAGTTCATTTTCAGCAGCAATTCCGGTGTTTTCTTTGTACCAAAAACCCATCGCAGCGCCGGTAGCCGGAATAGCTTGCATACCCGTAGCCGAGGATTGGTGCGGAATTTTGGGTTTATCGGTCGCATTCAAACTCGGGTGACAATAATAGGTTCTTCCACCCGAAAAGGGATCGTCCTTTTTGGCCATCAATTGCAACATCAAATCATACGGTTGCATGCCAATACCGAGCAACATCGCCTCATCTCGGTAGTACGGAAAGGCATAATCTTGCGGCAACAACTGCATGGCCATGGCGATTTGAATGGCTTCGTGACCACGAGAAGTGGCGTGCACGTATTTGGAAACGACTTTAAAATTGTCTTCGTACAAGGCAGCCATGACTTTGGCAGTGGCCATGGTGGTAAATGCACGTTCGAGTATTGATTTTGGAAGCATGAAAAACAGGTTGTATTATTGAACAGGCACTAACCAATGCAACACATCGGGTGATTTTTGTACTTTGATTGCGTTGATTTGAGTGTTAATTTCGTCGCCCACCGGATTTGATTCAGGGAATTTCAAGGTAAACTCTTCGTTGCCAATTTCGTCAATCAAGGCAATTCCTACGGCGGTTCCCACGCCAAATCCTTCTTCGAGCGTGCCGTCGGCGATGGCTTTTTTAATTTCGGTCAAAGAGATAGGACGCTCAATCACTTCGTAGCCTTTGTGTTTCAACAATTCAATGACACTCATGCGCGTGACACCAGCCAAGATCGAACCACTCAGATCGGGCGTGTAAAATGTACCAGCTATTTTGAAAAAGATATTCATGGTGCCCACTTCTTGCACGTATTCAAAATGATTGGGATCCAACCACAACACCTGATCGTAACCTTTGGCTTTGGCAAACTCGGTAGGACGTATGGCTGCGGCGTAGTTACCTGCTGCTTTGGCTTCGCCAGTTCCGCCATTGACCGCACGCACATAATGATTTTCGGCATACAATTTAATACGGCGATTAAAATATGGTCCTGCAGGTGAAGCCATGATGATAAATTTGTAATGCGTCGCGGCACGCATGCCAATAAACGACTCATCGGCATACATAAACGGACGCAAATACAAGGCACTTCCCTCTTGGGTTGGTACCCAATTGCGTTCAATGCGCACAAATTCGATCAAGGCTTGCAAAAACAAATCTTCGGGAAACTCAGGCATGCCCATGCGATCGGCACTTTTGTTTAATCGGGCTGCATTTTTATCGGGGCGAAACAACAAAGGCGTATGGTTTTGACCCATGGTTACTTTCATACCTTCAAAAATGGCTTGACCATAATGCAAGGCCATCGAAGCAGGATGCATCTGCAAGGCGCGCAACGGTTCTATTCTAGGATTAACCCATGCGCCGTTTTCGTAATCACACACGAACATGTGATCGGTAAAGGCGTTGCCCATGGGAATGTTGTTGATGTCCACGTTTTGAACGTTAGTTGAAGTAGCTTGGGTAATTGAAATGTGATAAGACATGGTCTAAGGTATTTTAAATAGATTGTTGAGTTGAAAATTGTTCGAGGTAATCGCCTACTTTGCGCAAAAAGGATCCGCCCAAAAAGCCATCGACTACACGGTGGTCAAAGGACAATGACAAATACATCATGCTGCGTATGGCAATTTCGTCGCCTTGTGGCGTGCTGAGCACTTCGGCTCTTTTTTTGATGAGGCCAAAGGCCAAAATGGCCACTTCGGGTTGGTTGATGATGGGCGTACCCATCAAACTGCCAAAGGTGCCCACATTGGATATCGTAAAGGTGCTGCCCTGAATGTGTTCGGGTTTCAATTGGTTATTTCGAGCTGCATCGGCCAAAAAATTAACATCGGTGGCCAAGGCAACTAACTCTTTTTGATTGGCATTTTTTACAACAGGCACAATTAAATTTCCAGAAGGTAAAGCGGTCGCCATCCCAATATTGATATCCTGATGCACCACAATAGTGTTGCCGTCAACCGAAACATTGATCATCGGATAATCCTGAATAGCCTGAGCTACAGCTTGCACAAACACCGGTGTAAAAGTGAGTTTTTGCTGGTGTTTGGCCTGGAAAGCATCTTTGTTGTCGTTGCGCCATTGCACCAAATTGGTTACATCCACCTCAATATATGAAGTCACGTGCGGCGATGTCTGCTTGGAATACACCATGTGATCTGCAATGAGCTTGCGCATGCGATCCATCTCGACGAGGCGGTCTTTGCCTTCTACGAAATTAATTTTAGGTTTTGCAAAAGTTGTCGGTTGTCGGTTATCGGTTATCGGTTTAGATTGAAGTGGATATTTTCTATTATTAAGATAAGTGAATACATCGCTTTTTTGCAAACGCCCGTCGGCACCTGATCCAGGAATGGCTTGCAATTCTTCGATGGAGAGGTTTTCTTTTTGAGCGATGGAGATGATGAGGGGGCTTATAAAGGTTGTAGGTTGTAGGTTGTAGGTTTTATTGAGGTTGTGGGTTGTGGGTTGTGGGTTGTGGGTTGTGATGTTAGTAACTACTTCCTCTTTTCTACTACCTACCACCTTTTCATCTACCACTTTTTCACCTACCACCTCAATTAGAGCTAACACAGTCCCTACCTCAACCACATCATTCTTCTGAAAACGGATTTCGGTGATTACGCCCGAAACTGGCGAGGCGACTTCGCTGTCTACTTTATCGGTGGCGACTTCGAGTAATATTTCCTCAGCGGCCACATAATCGCCTACTGATTTTACCCAGTTGATGATGGTGGCTTCGGTAATGCTTTCACCCATTTTGGGCAGTTTGAATTCGAACATGTTTTTTTAGTCTTAAAGTCGAAAGTTGAAAGTCATCAAGTAAATTACTAATAACTCTTCACTAACGACTAATTACTTATTTTTAAATTCTGCTAATGTTGCATAAAAGGCTTCCTGTGAAGGCCTGTCTTTTGGGATTTCTCGCAAAGGTTCAACGGCTTTCAGGGTATCAAAACACTGCTTGGGCAATTGTTGGTACAACGCTGTTCCTTTGGTTTTCCATTCAATCATCTCATCCGTAACCGATTTGATTATTTCGGCTGGATTACCCACCACCATTTTGCGGTTGGGAATTTGCGTACCGGCTTTCACAAAACTCAAGGCGCCAATGATGCATTCGTCGCCAATGGTTACGTCATCCATAATTACAGCATTCATCCCCACCAAACAATTGATACCAATATTGGCTCCGTGTATGATTGCCCCGTGCCCAATGTGTGCGCCGGCTTTCAACACCATGGACTTGCCCGGAAACATATGTATCGTACAATTTTCCTGCACATTGCAGCCGTCTTCGATGATGATTTCGCCCCAATCACCGCGAATAGCTGCTCCAGGTCCCACATACACATCTTTGCCAATAATCACGTTGCCCGTTACCGCGGCTTGCGGATGGATGAAACTGCTTTCGTGTATGACGGGGGTGAATCCGTTGAATGAATAGGTCATTTTTTTTAGGTTGTGGGTTGTAGGTTGTGGGTTGTAGGTTTCCTTCTAAGACCTACCACCTAAATCCTACCACCTTATTTAAATTTCTGTAATTTTTCTTTTGTAAAATCAGACAAAACCAAGCGTCCGCTGATGGCCGCGCGTTCGGCTAATAAATTATCCCAATCTTCGGTGCCGCGCCAAAAAACTTTTTTCATTTCGAGCATGGCCTCGGGATTGTAGGTGCATAAATGTTCGGCAAATACTTGTACGGCTTCGTCCATTGCTTCAATGCTTTCAAATACTTGTGCAAACAAACCTTTTTCTCGGGCCCAGTTGGCGTCATAAAAGGTATTGGCATCAATGGCAATTTGCGACAAAGCCGACACGCCCATTTTGCGTTCGATCGCGGGTGACACCACAAAAGGTCCGATGCCCACGTTGAGTTCACTTAATTTGATGGAGGCAAATTGTGTGGCCATGCAATAATCGGTTGAAGCGGCAATGCCAACTCCCCCGCCTACTGTTTTTCCTTGAATGCGGCCGATGATAAACTTAGGGCACTTGCGCATCGCGTTGATCACATTGGCAAAGCCCGAGAAAAATACTTTTCCGGTGGCCGCATCATCAATGGCGATGAGTTCCTGAAAACTGGCTCCGGCACAAAAGGTGCGATCGCCTCCACTTTTTAGGATGATCACTTTTACTTCGGACATATTTCCTACCTCTGAAATCGTATTGGCCAATTGGGCCAAAATAGCGCCAGGCAACGAATTTTGTTCTGGATGGAAGAACTCAACTGTAGCAATGCTATCGTTAATTTTATACTGTACATATGCTTCAACCATACTTATTAATTATTCATTTTTAATTATTAATCCAAATTGTTCAAAGTGATGATTCAAATGTTTTCTTTCCAATAAATACGATTCATATTTATTCAATTCACCAAAAACCATGTTCTTTAAAACGGCTTCTGGGTTTTCGGTGAAAAAGGCTTTATACTGTGCTCTAGCTTCCAAAAATTTGGCTTTGGCAGTGTCAAAATCGGGATGAACTAAAGCCTCCACTTCGCCTTTTTTCATGGTGGGGAAATTGGTTCCCATGGGGAATTTCTCGTAATTGTATAGGGAGTTGTGTACTTTGTCCAAAATGGTTGAGGGTGTGGCAATGTCAAAATCTTGAATTTCTCCCGACATGATTTTATAGCCGTGTTCCAAATGTTCCAACAGGTGTTGTGGCGTTAAAATGCCCCAACTTGGTGTTGAATTTTCAGTTAATTTTTGGAGGCATTCGGCAATTTTTTCGTCGGTCATTTCTACAAAAACTTCCTGTTTCTTTTGTACCATCGTGAGAATGGTTGCCACAGCCACCAACTCATCAGTGGTGTCAAACACCTCTACAAACCATTTCACGATTCCACTCGGATGTTCGGCCGAAGCTACATCACGGTCTACTTTTTGTTTGCAGGTGAGGCGAACATACACAGTATCGTTGTGGTAAATGGGACGCAAGAAACGGCATTCTTCCAAGCCGTAATTGGCGGCCACTGGCCCTTTGTTGGGGTAGACAAACAATCCTGCTGCTGCAGCCAAAATGAAATAGCCGTGTGCGGTTCGTTTCTTGAAAATACTGCCATCCAGGGAAGTGATATCGGTGTGGGCATAAAAATGATCCCAGGTAATGTTGGCAAAATTGATGATGTCGGTATCGGTAACTGTTCTATTGTGCGTACGCAACGACATGCCCGGTTGAATGTCTTCCCAATGGTACTGAAACGGATGTTGGGTAATTTCTTTGTAGGCCGAATTGGCTTGGTAAATACCGGTGATTTCAGTTAAGGTGGTGGGCGAACCTTGTATGGCGCAACGTTGCATGTAATGCGTAATTCCGCGCACGCCGCCCATTTCTTCGCCACCTCCTGCACGTCCTGGTCCTCCGTGCACCAACTGGGGCAAGGGTGAACCATGTCCGGTGCTTTGTTTGGCATTTTCGCGGTTGAGCACTAAAATTCTTCCGTGGTGCGAAGCGGCATTCACTACATATTCTTTGGCAATCGCATCTGAATTGGTCACAATCGACGAAACCAGAGATCCTTTACCCAGTTGCGCCAATGCAATGGCTTCGTCTAGATTTGCATAAGGCATCAAGGTCGAAACTGGACCAAATGCTTCGGTTTCGTGTACGGCCAAATTGGTAAATGGATGGTCTTCGCGCAATACAATTGGGGATACAAACGCTCCTTTTGCATCGGCACCCAATAGGTTGATCTTATCTAAATCGCCATAAACGAGTTGAGCCGTTTGGCTTAATTCCTGCACTCTTCCTTTCAGCACATTCACTTGGTCTTTGCTCACCAAAGCGCCCATGCGCACCTCTTTGAGTCGAGGATCTCCCACCGTTACTTTGTCTAAGGCTTTTCCCAGAGCAGCTTGTACCTCATCCATTAAGTTAGCTGGCACAATCATTCTACGAATGGCTGTACATTTTTGACCGGCTTTTACGGTGATTTCGCTGCGCGCTTGGTTGATGAATAAATCAAATTCAGGTGTTCCTGGAACGGCGTCTTCGCCTAAAATTGAAGCATTTAAGGAATCGGCTTCCATGGTAAACGGAACAGCTTCTTGAATAATTCGCGGAAGCGCTTTGAGCAAACGCCCCGTAGCCGCTGATCCGGTAAAGGTGATCACGTCTTGGCTGTCGACGGTGTCAAATATGTTTTTGGCGGTGCCGCTAATGAGCTGCAAGGCGCCTTCGGGCAAAATATTAGAAGCGATAATTTCGCGCACCACGGCTTCAGTTAAATAGGCCGTAACGGGAGCTGGCAATACCACAGCGGGCATTCCGGCCATCCAGTTGACGGCGCATTTTTCGAGCATGCCCCAAATGGGAAAGTTGAACGCATTGATGTGTATGGCCACGCCTTTTTTAGGCACCAAAATGTGGTGCGCCATGAATCGGCCGCCTTTGGACAAATCGATGGGATCGCCTTCTACGTGATAGGGTTGGTTGGGGAATAATTTTCGCAAGGAGGCATTGGCAAATAAATTACCGAATCCGCCTTCGATGTCGATCCAAGAATCCAAACGTGTGGCGCCCGTTCTGTAACTGAGTTCATAGAAGGCCTCTTTGCGTTTGCTGAGATACATCGCCAAACTCTTGAGCATATTGCCGCGTTCTTGGAAAGTCATTTTGCGCAATTGCTCGCCACCTTTGGTTCTTCCGTAGTGTAAAATGGCTGGAATGTCCAAGCCTTCTACTGAAGTTTCGGCAATGAATTCTCCGGTTACGGCATCAAACGAAGGTTTCCCCTCTCCTGTTGCCGAGGTCCATTTTCCGAGTACGTAATGTTGTGTTTTATTCATGCTCTGCATTTTATTGCTGTTGATTTCAATTATTCAAAAATCAAAAATCGTTAATCTTCAATCGTTAATCTATACTCTTTCAATAATCACCGCATAGCCTTGTCCAACGCCAATGCACATCGTAATTAAGGCATAGCGTTTTCCGGTGAGTTGTAATTCTAATGCAGCCGAATAGGCTATTCTAGCACCCGTTACACCCAGCGGATGTCCTATGGCAATGGCCCCTCCATTCGGGTTGATTCTGGGATCGTTATCTTGTAATCCCAAGGCACGAATGCAGGCAATACTCTGCGCGGCAAAGGCTTCGTTGAGTTCGATGACATCCATTTGATCGAGCGTTAAACCTGCTTTTTCCAGCGCTTTTTTAGACGCTTCTACTGGGCCAATTCCCATAATGCGTGGCTCTACACCTACTACCGCAGAACTGACAATGCGTGCCAACGGTTTTAGGTTGTATTGCTGCACCGCTTGGGCTGAGGCAATGAGGGTTGCACAAGCGCCATCGTTTAGGCCTGAAGCATTTCCGGCGGTCACGCTGCCGTCTTTTTTGAAGGCAGGTCGTAACTTGGCTAAGCCTTCCATTGAAGTGGCTGGTTTTATAAATTCGTCTTTTGAGAATTGAATCGCTTCGCCTTTGCGTTGAGGAATTTCTACCGACACAATTTCTTTGGCCAATCGTCCCGAAGCCTGTGCTGCTGCTGCTTTTTGTTGGCTGTGTAAAGCAAACGCATCTTGATCTTGGCGGCTGATTGTATAGTGATCCACCAAATTTTCGGCGGTTTCTCCCATGGCATCGGTGCCATATAGCGCGTGTAATTTCGGATTCACAAAGCGCCAGCCAAAACTGGAATCGTACATTTTTGAATCGGTTCCAAAGGCCGATGAAGGTTTAGAAACCACCAATGGTCCGCGGGTCATGTTCTCAATTCCACCGGCTATAAACACATGGCCGTCGCCGGCTTTGATGGCACGATTGGCGTGAATTATGGCCGACAAGCCCGAACTGCACAAACGATTCACGGTTTCTCCGGGAACGGTATATGGCAAACCAGCCAGCAACAAGGACATGCGCGCCACATTTCGGTTGTCTTCGCCCGCCTGATTGGCGCAACCCATGATGACGTCGTCATAGGCCGATGGCGGTATTTGTGTGTTTTTTTCGACCAAGGTTTTAATGACCAAGGCACCCAAATCGTCGGGACGTACCGCGGCCAAAGCGCCTTGGTAACTGCCTATTGGGGTGCGAATTCCGTCTATGATGTATGACTCCATATTGATTTATTTGATTGTTGATTAACGATTTTTGATTGTTGATTTTAAAAACTTCTAAGATGCTTCGCCTGTTCGAGCAGAGCTCTCGGGTCAAAAATCAAAAATCTTCATTCGTTAATCTTGTTCTTCCCATTCTTTATTTGTTCTATATACCACTCCTTTGAAAAGTGCCACGAGTTCATCCGTTTGACTTTCGACTTTCGACTTTCGACGAACCTCTATAATGTTGAATCCCAATTTTGTATTCACTTTTTCAATCACCGATTCAGCTACCAAATAATCGCCTTCGTTTATAGCCTCAATGTGATTGATCGAGGTTTCAATGGACACTGCAAATTTGCCGTGGGTATTGGCCGCAAAGCCAAAAGCCGTATCCGCCAACGAATAAGTGATTCCGCCATGGGCTTTGTTCATGCTGTTCAGCATTTCCTTGCGCACCGTCATCCCTACTTTGCAGCGTCCCACCTCACATTCCAAAATGGTGATGCCCAGCCATTGGCTGTAGGGATCTTGCGAGAGCATCTTTTCAGGTATTTTGGTTCCTTCCATGGAGATTAACGATTGTTGATTTTTGATTTTTGATTTTTGATTTTTGAACTGAATTCTCGGAATTGGAATTTGTTATGTATAAAATTGAATATTGGCAGCCATTATACGTCTCAAAATTGGGCTACATCGGTATCTATCCTCGTGATATTCATTATAGAGTTCGTCTAATTTTTTTACACACCATTCGATGCCCAATTCATCGGCCCAAGCCAAAAGGCCTTTGGGGTAATTGACGCCTTTGGTCATCGCATTGTCTATGTCTTTTGCTGAAGCAACATTTAAAAACAAGGTGTCGGCGGCTTCGTTGATGAGCATCACAATCACGCGTTCAAAAATGCGTTTGGCCAATTGCACATCTTCTGTGGGCTGTGGCAAATCTTGGCTGTAATTGTAAAAGCCTCGGCCTGATTTTCTGCCTAAAAACCCCGCTTCCAATAAGCGTTTTTGGGTAAGAGACGGTTTGAATTTGGGATCAAAATAAAAGGCGGTAAACACGGTTTCGGTCACCACATAATTGACATCGTGCCCAATGAGGTCCATCAATTCAAAGGGGCCCATTCTAAATTGCCCGATGGTTTTTAAGGCCCAATCAATCGTGGCAAAATCGGCTACTCCCTCTTCGAAAATGCGAAGACTTTCGCTGTAAAATGGACGCGCCACTCGGTTTACAATAAACCCAGGCGTGTCTTTGGCTACCGCTACGGTTTTGTTCCAACTGGAAATAATTTCTACCGATTTTTGAAGCACGGCTTCACTAGTTTGCACCGCCGGAATTACCTCCACCAACTGCATCAGTGGTGCCGGATTAAAAAAATGAATTCCGATTACACGTTCGGGTGAGGTACAAGCCGCGGCAATGGAAGCGATAGAAAGAGACGAGGTATTGGAGGCCAAGATACAGTGCTTGGACACAACCGATTCGAGCTCGGCAAAAACCTTTCGCTTGACTTCTATATTTTCGACGATGGCTTCAATCACCAAATCAGCATCTTCTAATGCCGATAATTCGGACACATAGGAAATGTTGGCTTGGATACGCGCTTTTTCATTGGCATCGATTTTTTCTTTCTCAACCAATTTGGATAAGGTAGTTTCAAGTGCCAACTTACTCTTCTCTAAGGCTATTGCATTTACATCTACCAACTTTACTGTACATCCTGCTTGTGCGGACACTTGCGCGATGCCAGAACCCATAGTTCCAGAACCGATGATAGCCACATTGATTGTGGATTGTGGATTGTGGATTGTTGATTGTTGATTGATCAAAGTCATCTTATTTATTATTTCTAATTTTAGATGTAGCGGTTTTAATACTTGCCACAAATATTGAAATTAACTCATCATTTTCCTTCATCATTTCGTCTAATAAATTGGTTTTTGAAACTAATGCAGCGCCTTTCATAATTTTCATATTTACACTGCTTTCTCTTAATTCTTTTACAGATATTTTTATTTTATGCAGGAAATCATTTGTTGATTCTCCTCCTCGAGCTTCTCCATAATTTAGAGCGGCTGATGTAGCTGATCGAATGAGTTGATTGGCTAAATGTTGTGCAGCATATGAATTATCAATCCCTTTACAAAGTAAAATGACATTAACAGAAAATTGAATCAAGCGGTCTTCTAATTGCTGTGGATTCATCTTTATACTTTTTTCAAATTCAAAAATCAAAAATCAAAAATCTTCAATCGTTAATCAATTCCCTCGAAATTGCGGTTTTCTCTTCTCAACAAAGGCCGTTACGCCTTCCTGATAATCATGTGAGGAACTGGCTTGTATTTGGATGGCCGATTCCAAGGCCAATTGTTGTTCTAGGTTGTTTTCCATCGATTGGTTTAACAACCGTTTGGTGAGGCCCAAGGCCAAGGTGGGCATTTGCGCCAAGGTTTCGGCCAAGGTTTGTACTTCTTCGAGGAAAAAGGCCGACGGATATAATTTGTAAACCATGCCCATTTTGCACGCTTCTTCGGCGGTGAGTTTATCGCCCAAGAACATCAAGGCAGTGGCGCGGTGCAAACCGATGAGTCGAGGCAAGAAAAACGTTCCGCCGCTGTCGGGCACTAAACCAATTTTGGAAAAAGCCTGGATAAAACTGCCGTGCTCGGACGACACCACAAAATCGCAGGCCAACGCAATATTGGCCCCTGCTCCAGCGGCAACGCCATTGACTGCTGCAATAATCGGTTTTTCGATCTGGCGAATGCGTTGGATAATGGGATTGTAATGTTCGTCGATGATGTTTTTAAAACCCGGATGCAACTCGGGTGTAGTCACTTCTTTTAAGTCTTGTCCGGCGCAAAATGCTTTTCCGTTTCCTGTCAAAACGATGGCACGAACGTATTCATCTTGGGCAGCGGCATCCAAAGCGGCTTGCGTGGCCAAAGCCATTTCTCGATTAAAACTGTTGAATACTTCGGGGCGATTGAGTGTGATCCAAGCTACCTGCGCTTGCACGGCATAACTAATTGTAGGACCAAAAAGAGATTCTTGTTCGTTAGTCATTGTGTTTTATTTTAAGCATTTAAAATAATCAAAAGGTTCTAAGCAGTCTTCGCACTGGAAAAACGCCTTGCACGCCGTTGATCCAAATTGACTGACTAATTTAGTATTAAATGTGCCACATTGCGGGCACTTTACTAGTTTTTTATGGCCCAACAGCGCGTCTTTGTCGGCTTCGGGAGAGAGCGGTGCGGCAATCCCGTATTGTTCTAATGCCTGTCGGCCTTGGGCGGTAATCCAATCGGTGGTCCAAGCCGGCGATAAGATTAATTTTACGGTAGCTTGCATTCCATGGGCTTTGAAGGCCGCTTTGATGTCGTCTGCTATCACGTCCATGGCAGGACAGCCGCTGTAGGTGGGCGTGATTTCAACCTGCACTTCCTCGTTTACCCATTGTGCCGAACGCACTACGCCCATGTGCACAATCGACAAGACCGGAATCTCGGGATCGGATACCGTTTCCAGTATGGAGAAAAGTGTGGGGTCGATAAGCTGGGAAGTTGAAATCATTTTTTTATCCGATTAAATTACCATTGCATATTGGGATACGCACGCTGCATGTATTGCAATTCTGTGAGAATGAATCCCATGTGTTCGCTATGAATGCCTTGCTTTCCTCCTTTTTGAAAATACACCACATTGGGCGTCTCCAAAGTAGCTTCAGCTAAAACTGCTCCAACTTGCTGGTAATAGGTTGCTTTTAATTTGCTCCAATCTACACCAATACCTTGGGCCAGCATCGCATTTTCGGCCTCGGTGGGTTGAAACAACTCGTCGGTGTAAATCCACAAGTCGTTGATGGCGGTTTGGATGCGGGCATGACTTTCGGGTGTTCCGTCGCCCAATCGCTTGATCCAATCGGAAGAGAATCTCGTGTGGTACAACACTTCTTTGATGCTCTTTACCGCTATGGCTGCCAATTGCGTGTCTTGACTGTGTTGCAATTCTTGCAGCAAGGCCAAATGATAGACATCAAACAAGAATTGACGGGCAATCACATAACCAAAATCGGTGTTGGGTTGCTCGACCAATAAGGCGTTTTTGTATTCGCGTTCCAAACGCAAAAAGGCAATCGTGTCTTCGGTTGCACCTTCTCCTTGCATCTCTGCAACATACTGATAATACGATCGGGTTTGCCCCAACAAATCGAGGGAAATGTTGGTGAGCGCAATATCGGTTTCAAGGCTAGGCCCGTGTCCGCACAATTCGCCTAAGCGTTGTCCGAGTATCAAGGAATTGTCGGCAATTCCTAGGATGTATTGAATTAAGTTGTTGTCCATTTTTTTAAGGTGATAGGATATAGGTGGTATGTGGTAGGTCGTAGGTTGTAGGTTGTAGGTGTTTCTAAATTATCAAAACCTAAAACCTACCCCCTATTACCTAATCCCCATTTACATGTGTTTCAATTCGTCGGGCAAATCATAAAAAGTAGGATGGCGATAGGCCTTGTCCATAGCAGGCTCAAAGGTTTCGCCGTTGTGCTCTGGATTGGATGCTGTAATCTGTGATGAAGGCACTACCCAAATGCTCACGCCTTCCATGCGACGGGTGTACACATCGCGGGCGTTTTCGAGCGCCATGGTGGCATCGCTGGCGTGCAAACTTCCGCAGTGGCGGTGTTCTAATCCATTTTTACTTCTGATGAATACTTCCCAAAGTGGCCAATTTTTCATATCTAAATAGGTTGTGGGTGGTAGGTTGTGGGTGGTAGGTTTAACATCTAAAACCTACTACCAAATACCTAAAACCTGAATTTATATTGCTTGTTTTACTGTAACAGCGGCTTGTTTTTCGGCATAAGCCATGGCGGCATCGCGCACCCAAGCACCTTCCTCGGTGGCTTTAACACGAGCGGCAATGCGCTGTTTGTTGCAGGGTCCATGTCCTTTAACCACTTGCCAAAACTCGTTCCAATCGAGTTCACCAAAATCATATTGTTGGCGCGCTTCGTTCCATTTGAGTTCGGGATCTGGGATGGTTAATCCCAATATATTGGCTTGCGGTACGGTTTGATCTACAAACGACTGACGCAATTCGTCGTTGGTTTTGCGTTTGAGTTTCCATTTTACCGATTGTTCTGTGTTGGGCGATTCGGCATCGCGGGGACCAAACATCATTAAGGATGGCCACCACCAGCGATTGAGTGAATCTTGGGCCATGGCTTTTTGCTCGGGCGTTCCGTTGCACAACGTAAGTAAAATCTCAAAGCCTTGGCGTTGGTGAAAACTTTCTTCTTTGCAAATGCGGACCATCGCTCTGGCATAAGGGCCATAGGAGGTGCCCATGAGCGCCACTTGGTTCATGATCGCTGCGCCATCTACCAACCAACCCACGGTACCCATGTCGGCCCAGGTTACGGCTGGATAATTGAAGATGCTCGAATACTTGGCTTCGCCCGAATGCAATTGCGCAGAAAGTTCTTCGCGGGAAATACCCAAGGTTTCGGCGGCACTGTACAAATACAAACCATGTCCGCCCTCGTCTTGCACTTTGGCCAACAAAGCCACTTTACGACGCAAGGATGGCGCACGGGTAATCCAGTTTCCTTCAGGCAACATGCCTACAATTTCGGAATGGGCGTGTTGCGAAATTTGACGAATGTGCGTTTGACGGTATTTTTCGGGCATCCAATCTTTGGGCTCAATTTTTTCGTCTCGGGCAATGCGTGCCTCAAACAGTATCTCTAGGTTTTTTACTTCTTGTTCTGACATGTCTTTTAAACGTTTAATTCGTATCCTATTTTGTGTGTTAGCCCCGATGGAAGCAAGCTACCGTGTAGCGCGAACAGCGGGAAAAAGCTTCAAAAAAAATCTATTTTAAATACCAAAATCGACGACCACTTTTTGTGAAGTGGGCACGGCTTGGCAACTGAGTACATAATTTTTGGCCAAATCTTCGGCCTCGATGGAATAGTTGAGTTTCATCTCGACCGATCCTTCGATAACTTGGCAACGGCAGGTGCTGCACACGCCACCTTTGCAGGCATACGGCAAATCGGCACCGGCGGCAATCGCGCCATCGAGCAAATTGTCAAAATCTTCTCCCATCACAAAATGGAATTCTTTTCCTCCGTCTATGATGGTGACCTCAGTCCCTTCTACTTTTTTCTCGACAATTTTGCTGATGCGTTCTTTGTCGGCGGCGGTTAAGCCACTGGTAAACAACTCGAAATGGATGTGTTGCTTGGGCAAACCGGCTGCTTCTAATTCTTCTCGCACCAAGTGAATCATGGCTTCGGGACCGCAGAGATAGCAAGCGGCTACGGTATTTACATCGATGAGTTTTTGGGTAATCACGGCCAATTTATCTTTGCTAAAACGGCCGTTGAACAACTCGACTGCACGCTGTTCTTGGGATAAAAAATGAAACAACTCAAAGCGATTAAAATAGACGTTTTTGAGTTGTTCCAATTCTTCCTTGAACACGATCGATTTGACCGAGCGGTTTTGGTAAAACAAGGTAAAGGTGCTTTCGGGCTCGGCGGCCAAATGCATTTTGATGAGCGACAAGATGGGTGTAATTCCGCTACCCGCCGCAAAGGCGATATAATTTTTGGGTTGCGCACTGGGCTCTGCATAAAACGAACCTTGCGGAGGCATCACGTCGAGCAACATGCCTGGTTTTAGGGTATCGTTGGCGTAGGTTGAAAACAATCCGTGGGGAATTTTTTTGATGGCCACCTGCCATTTATGTTCGGCGGGGGCGCTCGAGAGCGAATACGATCGGCGGACTTCAGCACCATTGATTTGCGTGCGAAACGTGAGGTATTGCCCGGCTTTGTATTGAAATTGATCGTATAAATCGGGTGGAATTGCCAAGGAAATTGCCACGCAATCTTTAGTCTCGCGGTGGATCTCGGCAACGGGAATGGAATAAAATTTGGCCATACTCAATTATTAAATCTCAAACTAACAATTGTTAGTTTACTATGCAAATTTAAGTATTATTTTGAAACAGAAGACAAGTGATTAAAATTTAGGAAATTTTAATCACTTGTCTTGTTTCAGGTTTCACGTTTCAGGTTTCATGTTATAAAAATATACTAAGAGCCGTTGTGTAAAATTGAAATATAGCGAAGCGGATATAAAAAAACTTGAAACCTGAAACTTAAAACTTGAAACAATTTGTATTGCAAAACAAATTAAACTATCCCCTGCAGTAAAATTTTAGGCAATTGGGTTTTGAGGCCAGATTCTGAAAAGCCGCTTTTTTTGCCGTACCACAAATAGAGGGTGCGCAATGTGGACAATAGGGAAAATAAAATCACTTCGGCGCTTTGGTTTTTGAGTTCGCCTTGCTCGATGCCGGTTTTGACAATTTGCCGAAACTGGGCCTCGTATTCTTCGCGCATGTGGAGAAAATACTGCAGTTGTTTTTCGGGCAAATGCATCCAATCGTTGTTCAAAGCGGCCAAGGCATCGGGGTTGCGTACGGTGATGTCAACGTGCAACTGAATGAGCTGCTCGAGTTTTTGCACACTGCTTGTGTCGGACTGTGCAATTTGGGCAATGGTGTGGGTGAATTCTTCGGCGATGCCAATGATCATGAGCTCCAAAATTTCTTGTTTGGAACGAATATGATTGTACAAACTGGCGGCTTTGATATCAAGCGCCTGCGCCAAATCACGCATGGTTACCGCGCTGTAACCCTTTGCTTTAAACAACTGGGCCGCGGCAGTAAGGATTTCTTGTTTGCGCTCGGAGGGTTTCATGGGTTGAGGTTGTGTTGTGCAAAAGTAGGAAATTAAGTGTTCTAGTTTAAGGATTTGGCTTACGCCAAGTTTCAGGTTTCAGGTTTCAAGTTTCACGTTGTAGATATATACTAAGAGCCGTTGTGTAAAATTGAACTATAGCGAAGCGGAATAAGATTAAAAAACACAGGCAAGATCTATAGCAAAGCGGATATAAAAAACTTGAAACCTGAAACCTGAAACAAAAAAATTTGTGAGGCGCTAGCCGAACAAAAAAAAGCCCCCCATTGCTGGAGGGCCTTTTCCCTTAAAATCTATAAACAACACTTAGTCTTTATGAATGTGGCTCGATTTGATGTTGGCGCCTTGGGCTACTACTAGGAGGTAATCTCCAGATGGGTAGTTGGTTCCGATTTGCAAACTGTCTAATTGAGATACAAATACATTTTGTTTTTCTATTAATCGGCCTTGTAAATCATACACCATTACGTGTACTACATCGGCTGATGGAGTGGCTAACGAGATACCAAATGTGCTGGCAAACGGATTTGGATACGCTACTGGCTTGAACAAGTTGGCTTCGCTTGGTGATGCCTCCTCGGTAGTTCTTGCCGACGCAATTGGTGCGGTAATGTCACAAGCGTCTCCATAAGGTGACCATGCTCCTGCAGTCATTACAGCTACGCGCACTCCGTATTGTTCTCCCGCTGCATAACCCGGTACATTTACTCTGAAGCTAAACCAATAGTTGGCTGTATCAAAGGTAATGGTCTCCTGCGTTGACATGCGCGTTACTTGGAAACGGTATTGCGTAGCCAATGTCATGGCGGTTGTGCGTACTAAAGTTGTAGCTGTAGCAACGGTTTGTCCACAGCTAGCCAAAGTTGGTGCCGATGGAGAGTATACTGTACACGCATTTCCGTAAGGTGTAAATGCGCCCGTAGTTTTCACGGCTACTTCTACTGTATACGATGAACCGTAGTTGTAACGAGACAACATACCTAGTGTAAACCAGTGGTTGCTGCGGGTGATTTCTTGTACCATGTTGGTACCTGAAGCATTGGCCGTAGTATTGGTGATTCTGAATTTGTATCCAGTAGCACCGGCTACAGGCGTAGTTGCAATTACTGTACCTAAGGTAGCCAAGGTTGCACCACATTGTGAGGGGTTAATTTGCATTACACCCGTGGCTGCAATGTTTGGTGAATTTACCGTACAAGTCGCTCCGTAATATCCGGTCCAAACGCCATCTTTTTGTACTTGTACCGAGATGGTGTAAGGCGTATTATAATCATAAGCTGACAACATATTGAACGCAAACCAGTGTTGTGGACGATCGATGGTTTGTACCGCCGAAGTCGTGTTGTTTACCACTTTAAAGCGGTATCCGGTAGCTCCATTGATTAAGTCAGCATATACCAAAGAGTTCATATTGGCAATGGTTGCTCCACAGGAGTTGGCTTGAAGCGCGGTGTAATACGCTTGTTGGTACACCACCTCAAAACGGTTGGTGAACGTGCCAGCTGTAGCAGTAAACACATAGTCGCCGTTGGCTGTCAAGTTGTGTTGCACACCAGTTAAATTGTCTTTGATGATCACCATTTGGTCGGCAGCGAAAACACCGTTTGTATCGGATAACGAAATTCTGTGCTCGCCGGCCACGTTGGTTTTGAATCGCAACGGAATTACATCAGCTGCATTGTAGGCCGCTCTAGCTTGAACTTTGAAGTTCTTTTGGTTTAACAATGTTCCCAAATCAAAAGCACCATCGTCCATACTACGTACATCAAAAGAGGCTTCTTCTTCGTTGAGTGCATTTTCATAATACCCCACTTTGGTTTGACTAAATCGGGCATTGGCCGCAATTAACTTTAAGTTGTAGGCATCTTCATTATTTTGAGCCGAACGGTTAAAGTAACGGTGATTATTCGTTACACGCATGGTGTTGTTAAATACTACTTTATAGGTAGTTGCAGTTGGCAACAATCGCACTAAGAAGCCTTGTCCTGAAGGAATTACTCCACTTGGATTAATTCCATACCCATTGGATTGAAAGTTGACTTGATTTGTTGGATTCTTGTTTACGGTGCTATATCCTGTTCCTGGACTGCCATTTGGCTCTCTAAACAAGTAGATCGTTTTGTTGATATAAGCCGCATTGGCCTCCATAAAGGCATCGATGCTAATGGCCGATGGATACGGATTTCCAACAAAATAGTAACGCTCGGTGATATCACCAGTTATCGGATAAACAAGTTCAATATTGCCATTGTTTGGTGTTCCGTTAAACTCGGTAGTCCATGGCGTGCCAGCAGTTTGGGTGTTGGGCGTTTTGATGTAATAGCCTTTACCCGCTTCAAAAGTAGCATTAGGAGCTACACCAACCCATGAATAACTCGAACTCGAAGAGTTTGAATTATTGACTACAGCCGAATTGAACGTCCAATAAAAATTACTTGAATTAGGAGCAAAAGTATTCATGGTCAATGATTCATTTTGCACTGGCGATGACCAGAAAACACAATCATTCACGCCAAGATTGGCTGTTGCTTTTTTCACTTTGATTGAACCCACATTGGCTATAACTGGGTTAACTTGTACTAATGAAGCTCCGTTTTCTATTGTAAATGTTGCTCCACTAGCCACATCAACTTTATCTGTAACTGTAATCCCGTGGTCTGTAGTTACTGTTACATTGGCCGTACCTTGTAACGTAACCGTGTTGGCATTAGCCGGACCTTGATTAACTGCATATAGAATACTCACCGTTTTTCCGGTAGGAATCACCACATTGGTGGATGCATCTGGAATTAAATTACAATCCCAATTGCTTGGTGTAAACCAATCGGTTGGTTTGGCAATATTACCTCCTAGCCAGCTTGACGTTTTGAATAATTTGGCTTCCACCTCAATTCTTGACTCAGAAGCACAACCATTAGCCGAAACTGCTTCAGCATAAAAAATTGTGTTTTCTAAAACCAAAGGAGAATAAGTTGACACTTTAACTCCTGAATTAAGAAGCAAGTCTCCCTCCTCATCATACCATTTTATTGTATTTCCTTCTCCCGCGTCAGCTATAATGGCTACAGCAGTACCTCCAGCTGGTGGGCAAGAAGAAACTGTACTTGAACCGTTGGTTCCTGTTGCACTGTTTGGACGCGCGTTAACTGTAACCTGCACCGCAGCAGTCGCAGCCGATTCACATGCTACACTATTCAAGGTAGAAATCGTAATACGACGGTATTGGGTAGTAGTTGTTAAACCAGATGGCACATCATAGGTTGCAGCGGTTTGGCTTGCAATGGTTGACCAACTTGGAGTTGACAAATTGGTATTTGACTCCCATCTGTAAGTGATAGTTCCTGAACCTGTACCATCAGTACTAGTAAAAGCAGCTGGATCTCCTCCACTACAAATCGTTTGTGCAGCACCAATTGAACCAGCGGTTACTGAGTTTACATTAACCGTAGTACTCGCCGTAGCCGAACATCCGTAAGCATTTGTAGCTGTAACGGTATAGGTAGTAGTTTCTGTTGGCGCTACACCCGTTGGGTTTTGAGCGGCTGAAGTATATCCACCTACTGAAGATGACCAAGCGTATGTTAAGGGACAGGTTGTAGATGCAAATGAAATACTCCAAGAGTTAAGCGTTCCAAAATCATCCGCTGCATCATCTAAAACTTTTAACGTCCAAACTCCATTCGCTGAACCTGTTAGAGATGAAAATGCTTCCTGTGGATCAAACGTACCATTTATAGTATTATCTCCAGTTGGTAAGTTACCTCCACCTGTCTGAAAAGTAGCAGAATAGTTGTCACCACTTCCCCCTTTATCATTACTTAGGATAATCACTGAGCCATTTGGGGCTATCAAAGAGATATCTAAATCAGCATTCCAAGTATGCGTAATATTCACACTAACAGTAGCAACTTGATTAGCAGTTGCGCATGTTGTAGGTACAGTGATTGATGAAGATATTCCTGTTGTATTATTGTCTGGAATAGAAAAACTTGTAGAATTTGTAGTCGAAATAGCAGGAATAGAAGTATCATCTCCTGATGATGTTAGATTTACTGAATTACCAACACAAATTGTTGAAGCGCTTGTTGAAGCTGAAACATTACTTGGTGAAGGATTTACCGTTACTGTTCTTGTTGCAGTAGCATCAGCACATCCGCCTGTACCTGTTACAGTATAGGTAATCGTTGCTGTTCCCGCAGAAACTGGAGTAATTAATCCTGAACTATTAATTGTAGCTATTCCTGTTGATCCAGAAGACCATGTGCCTCCAGAATTACCATTAGAAGTAAAAGTGGTGCTTCCATTTGAACATATCGCTTGTGTTCCGCTCAAAGTTCCTGCTGATGGTGCAGCATTTACAGTAAAAGCTGAACTTGATGTGGCTATGCCGTCAGCTGTTGTAACTTTCACTGTTCCTGTATTACCAGATCCAACTATTGCGGTTATTTTAATCGCACTATCAACAGTAAAACTTGTTACTGGAGTATTTCCAATAGTTACATCAGTTGCTCCATTAAAATTTGTACCATGTATTTCTAAACTACTTCCTATACAGCCATTTGTTGCACTTAACCCTGATATTGTAGGTGGATTTCCAGTTGATGAAACAGAAATGTCATCTAAACGTATTGGGTCTCTACCATTGCTTCCTGTTGATCCATTTTGATAATACAACCAACGAACTTGAACAACACTTTGATTATCACATGTACTAGGTAAAGCAATGTCTGTAAATGTTTGAGCATTTGCTTTATTTGCCGCATTTGAAGTATAAGTTGAATTGCTAACAGTTGAAAATGTTCCTGTAGTTCCAATTCTGTATTGCAAAACAAGTTTCATTGAAGTATAATTATTATTACTTTGTCGGTCTTCTGCAGTCCATGTAACTAATATAGAAGTTCTATTAGTAGTGTTTAAAGCTAAACCAATTGATCCAACCTTTCTATTAGGATTACTACTTGTAGATAAAAATTGAAATCCATTAGCACCTAAATTAGAAATTCCTGCTGTTCCAACAGTTCCACTTGCAATAAGTGACTGGTTTCCCCCTGGAACATTAGTTTCAGCTGAAGAAATATTATTTGCTGAGGTCGTCCATCCTTGCATACTAGCAGGATACGTCGTATTGGCTGCTGTTTGAGTTGTAAACGAAAAACTACTCGACAAAAAGTAAGGAGTTGGATTAGT
>JAGNTC010000153.1 GCA_017987725.1 Flavobacterium sp. | reverse complement strand
ATGCAGGTATTTCACTACCAACTAGTCAGATTAATCATTTGGTACAATTTACCAATGGATTCTTGCTATTCATTACTTATGAGTCTGTACCCTATGCACATGACATTTTCAAACGTTTTGGAAAAGTTTTCGAACAAACCTACACCCGTTTTCTCGATCTGCAAAAAGCAGAAGCGCAGGCTTTGCGGGCAGAACAGGATTTGATAGAAATAAAAGTAGCCAGAAAAAAGGCTGAAGAAGCGCTAAGTGAATTACAGGAAACTCAAAAGCAATTGATACAATCCGAGAAAATGGCTTCTCTAGGAGAACTTACCGCCGGAATTGCGCACGAAATCCAAAACCCTTTGAACTTCATCAATAATTTTTCGGAAGTGAGCAATGAGTTAATCGATGAAATGAAGGAAGAATTCAAAAAAGGAGCTGTTGATGAAGGCTTTGCCATAGCAGAAGACATCAAACAAAATTTAGAGAAAATAAATCATCATGGCAAACGTGCAGACGGAATCGTAAAAGGAATGTTGCAACACAGCCGCAGCAGTAGCGGGATAAATGAACCAACGGACATCAACAAACTGGCTGATGAATATTTGCGTTTGGCGTATCACGGACTTCGTGCGAAAGACAAAAGTTTTAATGCTACGATGCTTACCGAATTTGATGCAACTCTTGGCACCACCAATATCATCCCGCAAGATATAGGAAGAGTGATTTTGAATTTGATTACCAATGCGTTTTATGCTACAAATGAAAAAGCACAACAAAACAGTGAAGGTTACGAACCAACGGTAACTGTTTCTACTAAAAAAGTTGGTGATAAAGTTGAAGTTTCTGTAAAAGACAACGGCAACGGTATTCCACAAAAAGTATTAGACAAAATATTTCAACCCTTTTTCACTACAAAACCAACCGGGCAAGGAACAGGATTAGGTTTATCGTTGAGTTATGATATTGTAAAAGCCCACGGTGGCGAAATAAAAACACAAACACAAGAAAATGAAGGCACAACATTTACCATCGTATTACCAGCATAAGCTGAGCGTTTTATCGGCGACAGCCAAAAATTTATGGAAGTTTCAATTCTTCCTGCTACTGCTTTTATTGGTGGCTTGCAATAATGCACCCAAAGATGATGGTACTAAACCACCATCTCTATATTCACCTCCCAAAAGTTGGGAAGCCAACCCAAAGGTTGCTTATAAAGTAAATATGATAACTGGTAGACCAGTAGAACCGGTCACTACTAAAGATGGTAAACCCGTTATTACAGGAACACCCATACCTGCCATTGGCAAAAGAATACACCCGGATAGTATTGCAAAGCCAAAACTGATACCGCTTACACCCATCCGTAGTGAAATTAAAACGATGAATAATAGGCATCCTGTACCCCAAAACTTACAGGAAATATCAGTGGATGAAAGTAAGCTCATTAAACACAATGCAGCCAACAGCCCACAAGGATATATAATTAAAAACCAGTTTGGCGATACCATACCAACGGGTAAACCCATCGCTGCCAAAGGCAAAACCGGAAAGGCGTTTTCTCCAAAAATAAACCCTGCCCTGCCACTGGTTAGTAATAAGGATGCATTTTTCGATATACAGTACTTAAATATTGACCAAGGTCTGCAATTGCAATGGGTTCATTCCGTGTATGAAGATAAAGATGGTTATTTTTGGTTTGGCACTCAAGGCTATGGCGTGAGCCGATATGATGGAAAATCATTTGTTGTTTATACAACTGAAAATGGACTTGTAAACAGTAATGTGAATTCCATTTTTCAGGACAGTAAACACCATTTCTGGTTTGGTACTAGTGGTGGTGTAAGCCGGTTTGATGGGAAGACTTTTGTTAACTTTACAACAGCCGAAGGACTTGCCGGAAATAGTGTGAATAAAATTTTAGAAGATAAGTCCGGTAATATCTGGTTTGCCACCAATGGCGGGGTAAGCAAGTATAAACCTTCAAAAGATGCTAGTACGGGAACCTTTATTAATTACACCACCAATGAGGGGTTATCTAATAATGAAGTTTCATCAGTACTGGAAGACGGACGTGGCTATCTTTGGTTCACCACATTTACAGGTGGCGTAAACAAATTTGATGGTGAAAATTTCATTCATTTTACTTCAAAAGAAGGACTTGCAAGCGATTCGGTAAACTATATAATGGAAGATAAGGTCGGGCATTTGTGGTTTGGCACCAAGGGCGGAGTAAGTAAATTTGATGGTAACAGCTTCATTAATTTTCCTATTGAGCTATTCACATCCAATGGGCGTTCCGATAATGAAATCAGGTCGATTTTAGAAGACAAGTATGGTCATATCTGGTTTGGCACAGTCAGGAGTGGCGTGAGCCGGTATGATGGTAAAAACTTTAATCATATTACCGAAGATGAAGGGCTATCGTATAACGGCACCTATCGCAATAGCTTCATAGAGGACAGGTCTGGTCATCTTTGGATTGGCACATCTGGAGGCGGAGTGAACCGGATTAACTCAAAATCTTTTTTACGATTTACCAAAGCAGAAGGGCTTCCCGATAATTTTATCTGGAATGTTTTGGAGGATAGAAAAGGCAATTTGTGGTTTGGAACAAATACCGGAATTAATTTTTACGATGGAAAAATCTTTACTCATTTTCCACTTCTTGGCTTTGTTCATTCCTCTTTAAAGGACAAATCGGGAAATCTATGGTTTTCAGGGTCAGGGCTAAACAAATATGATGGCCAATCTTTTCTTCATTTTGGCCTTCTTCCAGGGTTTGACAGCGGTGGTCTGCGGTCAATTTTGGAAGACAGCAGAGGTCATTTGTGGTTAGGTAGTACTCGAGCTGGGATTATCCGTTATGAGCCAGCAGCAGACGGCAAGTCGGGAGCCTATTTTCATTTTACCGAAGCTGAGGGTTTCCATAACGGACATATACCAACAATGCTGGAAGATAAATCCGGTAATCTATGGTTTAAATACCGTGATGGGGTAACGAAATATACACCAACAAAAGACGGCCAGTCGGGTACTTTTGTTCATTTTACTGCAGCAGAAGGTCTGGGAGCTTTTATTTCCAAAATGTTGCAAGATAAGAATGGGAATCTCTGGTTTGCTAGCAGTACAGGGCTCATCAGGTATGAACCATCAAAACAAGGCCATTCAGGAACCTTCACGCATTTTACCATAGCCCAGGGACTACCCTCCAATTGGTGTCAGTCTATATTTGAAGATAAGTCTGGCAATCTTTGGATTGGAACAACTAACGGTTTGAGTAAATACGATGGCAAAACCTTTCTCAACTTTACTACAGCCGAAGGGCTATCGGGTAACCAGATATTTAAAGTGGTGGAAGACAAATCGGGCAATCTTTGGATTGCTACGTATGGTGGCGGTGTAAGCAAGTTGGAAAAAGATATTTACAAAACTTCGCAACAACCACCCGTGGTAAGCCTGCGACAATTGTACATTAACGAAGCTGTTCCAGATTATCGCAATCCATCAGACAGCACACATCAAAAAATAAAGTTTGACGGTGTTCAGGCTTATGAGAATTATCCCATCAATCCTAAAATACCATCCGGCCAAAATCACCTTAGCTTTCAATACTCGGCCATTGACTGGGCAGCCCCCACTAAAATTAAATACAGTTACCGATTGCTAGGTTTGGATGAAAAATGGAGTGTTCCTTTAACAAGAACGATAGCAGATTACCGCAACCTGCCCAATGGAAAATTTATTTTCCAGGTATGTGCTATTGGCGAAAGCGGAGAATGGAGTACATCTTTTGATTATGCGTTTACTATACTGCCTCCTTGGTGGAAAACCTGGTGGGCTTATACTATTTATGTTTTACTCTTTTTAGGAGCATTACGAATTTTTAGCAAGTGGAGAGAAAGAAAATTGCAAAAAGAGAAAGTACAACTGCAACATAAGGTGGAAGAAAGAACCAGTGAGTTGAGAAAAAAATCGGAAGAACTCACACATTCATTAGAAGATTTAAAGTCCACCCAATCCCAATTAATTCAGTCCGAGAAAATGGCATCACTCGGGGAACTCACAGCCGGAATCGCGCACGAAATTCAAAATCCGTTGAACTTTGTGAATAATTTTAGTGAAGTAAGTAACGAATTGCTGGATGAAATGAATGAAGAATTAGACAAAGGCGACATCGAAGAAGCAAAATCCATTTCAGCTGAGATTAAACAAAATCTAGAAAAAATAAATCATCATGGCAAACGTGCAGATGGCATCGTAAAAGGAATGTTGCAACATTCTCGAAGCAGTTCGGGACAAAAAGAACCAACCGACATCAACAAACTTGCCGATGAATATTTGCGCCTCGCCTATCACGGTTTGCGTGCCAAAGACAAATCATTTAACGCCACGATGAAAACCGATTATGGTGAATCTATTGGAAACATTAATATCATTCCCCAAGATATTGGAAGAGTGATTTTGAATCTGATTACTAATGCTTTTTATGTAGTAGATGAAAAGAAAACCCTTCGACAAGCTCAGGGTGACAGCTATGAACCAACCGTTTCCGTCAGCACGAAAAAAATCGGAGATATTGTTCAAATTAGTGTCAAGGACAATGGCAATGGCATTCCACAAAAAGTTTTGGACAAAATCTTCCAGCCCTTCTTTACCACGAAGCCCACAGG
>JAGNTC010000152.1 GCA_017987725.1 Flavobacterium sp. | reverse complement strand
TCAAAAAGTGGTCTATCATCCACTGCCTGTAAACGATCCTTTGCAACGCCAACCCGACTCCACCAAAGCGAGAGAATTGCTTGGATGGGAGGCAAAGGTTAGTCGCGCCGAAGGCATGAAAATTACGTATGAATACTTTAAATCCTTGTCATCAGAGGAGCTTCTGAAAGAAGAACACAAAGATTTCACAGGTTATATTCATTAAAACCCAATGGTGGCACCCGCAGGTAGATATTCCAAATACATAAGACCCATCAGCATCTCATTTGATTTGCTGGTGATTTCTTTTTTGTCCTTGTATTTCTTCCGCAATTTGGGTTTAAATTATCCACTATATGGTGTATATCAGCTGATAGCGTGGGGTTTTGTTGCCTTTTTTTCTAAGTTTTATGAGGTATACCGCTTTACCACTCCAGTAGAAATCATAACCAAATTAGTAAAACAAGGCGTTTTGTTTTTGCTGGTTGTTATTGCCTTTTTCCCTTTTGACAAGACAGCTCTATTTAGCGGACGAGCGATTGCTATTTTCATGAGTTGCAGTTTTATACTCATTAGCGGATTCAAATACATCTTGTTTTATTACCTCCGAAAATACCGATTGGTTACGGGCAGTAACTACCGAAATGCGGTGATCATTGGCTATACTCCCGAGGCAATTAAACTCAAAGAGTTGTTTGAAACCCGAAACGATTTCGGCTATCGGTTTTTAGGGTACTTCTCCGACAAAAAGTCTAATGCCAACATTACGGGTAAGGTGGATCAAATCAAAGACTTTGTTTTGGTGAATAAAGTCGACGAAATCTATTGCTCGCTCAACGAAATTTCCAATGAGCAATTAAAGGACTTGGTAGAGTTTACCGACGAATACCGCAAAACAATTAAGTTTATTCCCGATAGCAAAGCCATTTTTTCCAAGAATTTAAAGATCGATTACTACGAGTTTTTCCCGGTTCTTTCTTTGCAACGCACCCTTTTGCACGACCCCATCACTAAAGTTTTTAAGCGAGTATTTGACATTGTTTTTTCTCTTTTTGTCTTGGTTTTTTTACTGTCTTGGTTGGTTCCTATATTGGCAATTTTAATTAAAATTGAATCCAGAGGCCCCATCTTTTTTAAACAAGGTCGCCCTGGAATAGAAGAGAAAGAGTTTTATTGCTTTAAGTTTCGTTCGATGAAAATCAACAAAACAACAGAGCAAGAAGCGTCTAAAAACGACCCACGGGTTACAAAGATTGGTCGGTTTATTCGAAAAACCAGCATGGATGAAATGCCTCAGTTTTTAAATGTCCTTTTGGGCGACATGTCGGTAGTGGGACCCCGCCCGCACTTGTGGTCTCAAAACAAAGCCTACGGCAATAAAATAAAAAAATACATGGTGCGTCACTATGTAAAACCTGGCATCACAGGCTTGGCTCAGGTACGCGGGTTTCGTGGTGAAATCAAAAATGATGACGACATGATCAACCGCATAAAATACGATGTCTTTTACATCGAAAATTGGTCGCTTATTTTAGACCTGAAAATCATTGCCCAAACCGTGATCAATATTTTTAAAGGCGAGGAAAAAGCCTATTAGAAAACAGCTTGTTCACACAGCTCCAAGAGTTGTTTTCTCACATCAAATGCCTGCCGTGAGCGGTGTAAAATATGTTTTCTCATTTGGAATAAATGGGCAGAAGATAAAGCCGCTATTTCAATCAATTTCTGATTAATTTCATCATAATCGCCCACAGCTGCCACCCATCCTAATTGATGTTGGGTTACTAGATCAGCGCCTTCGCCGCCCCCAAAATAAAGTGCGGGAAAACCCAAGGCACTGTATTCAAAAATTTTAGAAGGCACCGAACCATAGATTCTGGTTTTTAATGGAATCAAGGCTACGTCCAGTGTCTGCAGTTGGTGGTGCAATTCATTTCTATCAAGCATCCCGTGATAATGCCAGTTGGCATATTGGGAAGTGCTGAGCAATTTTTCTATTTCAACTTTTTCGGCACCGTCACCATATAGGTGCAACTCCATATTAGCAGGCAATTCCAATTTTTGACACAATTCCAATACGCCTTGTGCCACACCCAATAAGCCGGCGTAAAAGAGCTTTATTTTTTGTCCATCGGTATGTTTTGGATCCAAATTTTCCGGGCCATGGTTTGGAAAATTACGGTACAAATAGGTAGGTTTTACAGGAACAATGCCGCGAATATGCGTTAGAATTTCATTGGATTGCCCTAAAATTACCGTTGCATTTCGGTAAATAAAACGTTCCATTTTTTGAGCTAGGCGGTGGGAAAAGGAACCCGATTTTATAGCCATCAATTCGATGGCGGCCAAAGGCCACAAGTCGGAAACATTTAAAATTATTTTTTTCTTTTTTAAACAGAGTAAGGCCACCGAAACAAATGACAGCAACAAAGGCGGCGATTGCACAATAACCTTGTGTGGAGTTTTTTTGAAAACCAGATACAGCGACAAACTCAGCACAAAAGACAGCACCGAAAATAAGCGGATCAATTTGTTTGTACTCACACTGGGGTAAATCCATAGCCGAGAAACGCTGATGCCGTTTTGGTTTTCGGTTACCTGAAATTTGCCTTGATAGGCAGGCATCAATTGGCCAAAGGGGTAATTCCCCAACGGACAAATTACCTGAACCGCATAACCATTTGCCTGAAGTTGCAAAGCCAGTTGCTCGATGCGATTGGCCGCTGCGCCTTTTTCGGGCGGGTAATAGTTAGAAATGATGGCAATGTTCTCTTTCATGGAAAAATGAAGTTAACTCAAAAAGGAATCCACCAATATGCGGATGATGCGCTCACTCGCTTTGCCATCCCACAAAGGCGGAATTCCTCGTGTAGGCATGCCTTTTAGCATAAAATCACCAAAAAGTTTGTTTAAATTTTCGATCGAATCGCCTACCAACGTATTGGTGCCAATGGTTTCGGTTTCGGGACGTTCGGTGGTGGTGCGCAGGGTAAAACAGGGAATACCCAAGACGGTAGTTTCTTCTGATAGACCGCCAGAATCAGTAATGACGGCAAAGCTGTTTTGTACCAAATACAAGAAATTCAAATAACCTTGAGGCTCGACAAATAAAATATGAGGCAAATTTAATTGGGCTTGCGCCAAGATTGCTTTGGTGCGGGGATGAATGGGAAAGACGATTTTTTTATCACCGGCCAAAGCATCAATTCCTTGAAGCAGCGCCGATAAATGATTCACATCATCCACGTTGGAGGGCCGGTGTAAGGTGAGTACAATGTAGTTTTTTGAAGATAAACCAAGGGAATTCCAAAACTCAGGTTGTTTGAATCTAGGCCGATTTTGGCACAAGGTGTCAATCATCACATTTCCTACAAAGTGAATATTTTTTTCAGCCACACCTTGTTTGCGCAAGTTTTTGCCGGCTAGTTCGGAGGTGGTAAAAAAGTAATCGGTTAAACTATCGGTTACAATGCGGTTGATTTCTTCGGGCATGTTCCAATCGCCTGAGCGAATGCCGGCTTCCACATGCGCTACTTGTACACCCGCTTTTTTGGCCACAATCGCACAAGCCATGGTTGAATTGACATCGCCTACCACCAAAACCAAATCCGTGGGATGGGCTTGCAATTCGTGTTCAAACGCCACCATAATGGCTCCGGTTTGGGCGGCCTGTGTTCCGCTTTTCACCTCAAAATTGACTTGCGGTTCTGGAATGCCTAATTCGTCAAAAAAGGTAGCGCTGAGGTTGGCATCATAATGCTGTCCGGTATGTACCAAACGGTATTGGATTGCAACACCTGTTTTTTGAACACGCTCTATGGCTGCAATTAGTGGTGCAATTTTGATAAAATTGGGACGAGCTCCGGCTACAAGTGTGATATGCATGGCGTTAATTCAGCAGTGAAACAAATTGTTTTAATTTTCCATTTGACCCGCGTTTCAGTTGGTCTTTTTGCACAAAATGAAGCTGCAATTGCGGCTCTAAAAAGTCGCTAATTACCTTATAAATATGCTGTTCTTCATCCTTTGTAAAAGCCAATGAACTCACATATTCAATTTCAAAGGTATCTATTTTGGTTTGTTTGATGACAAATTCTTTCACGGGGCTTTGGTCGTCAAACAGGGCTTTCGTTATCGAATAAAATGCCATGCCTGCCGCCCGTTTACCGCTAGGCAATTGAATCACGTCATTTGTGCGCCCAACGAGTTTTTGTAAAATTGGTTTTTGGGGCGTGCTTTTTGGGTCCAATATTCCGTAGTCACCCACTTCATAGCGGATAAACGGCATCGCTTTGTTATACAATTGGGTTACAATAATTCGGCCTTCTTGCCCATAAGGCAACACCCGATCTTGCTCGTCTACAATTTCAACCAAGCAGGTTTCGGCATTCACCACCCATTCGCTTTCGGGGTTTTGAAATGCAATCAAATCTACTTCAGAGGCACCGTATTCGTTAACAATGGGCACGCCAAGCGCTTTTTCTAGCAGTATTTTATCGGCTTCAAAAAGCATTTCAGAGGTTACAATACAGACCTTTAAACTAGGACAAAGCGTTTTTAACACCCTGTTTGTTGATTCTAACTGTTTGGCCAATAACACAATTGCGCTGGTATAGCCATTGATGTAATCAAAGCGTTTGCTGGCAAATTGCTGAATCATTTTATCAAGACCTTGATCGGATAAATCAAAAATATTCA
>JAGNTC010000151.1 GCA_017987725.1 Flavobacterium sp. | reverse complement strand
GAATGGTGCGATGTGGCCAATATGTTACGCGTACAAAACGAGCGCATGGATGTAAATTATTTTCCCTCTACCCGCGAGTATGCCATGCAATATGGATTAGACAAACCTTTATTGGATTCGCTGTCCAAAGAAATTGTGATCATGCACCCAGGGCCAATCAATCGGGGAGTAGAGATTACTTCTGAAGTAGCCGATTCCTCTCAATCGGTGATTTTAAATCAAGTAGAAAACGGGGTAGCGATACGCATGGCGGTGATTTATTTATTGGCTTCCAAAATTCAATCCTAATCCATGAAAGTAGAACACAAAGGACATACGGTAACCATCAAAGACACCCAAGGTGACTTGACGGCTTTTATCGAAAAACTTACCCACGAATACAAAAGTTTCGAAAACGAAAATATCATTGTGGATTTGACGCATTACCCTGAATTGACTTTACACCAACTCAACGGTTTTATGGTCTTGTCCAAAACCCACAAAGCCCACAAAAAATCTTTTGTGTTGGTGGCCAGTGACATTGATTTTAATTTGGTTTCAGACAAACTTGCGATTGTACCTTCCCAATTAGAAGCACACGATCTCATTGAACTCGACGAAATTGAACGCGATTTAGGGTTTTAACTCACGATGAATCTCACCATTTTAGGCTGTTATGCCGCTACACCGCGTACACTTACCAATCCAACGGCTCAAGTGTTGGAAATACGCAACCATACTTTTTTAATTGATTGTGGCGAGGGAACTCAGGTGCAATTGCGCAAACAAAAAATTAAATTCACCAAAATAAATAGGGTGTTTATCTCGCATTTGCACGGCGATCATTTTTATGGATTAATCGGGTTGATATCCACCTTTTCCTTGTTGAATCGGGCAAATGAATTACACATTTATGGTCCGCAAGGCATACAAGAAATCATCCAATTGCAATTGCGGTTGTCTCAATCTTGGCCGCAATACGAATTGATTTTTCACGAATTGACTTCCAAAGAATCCGAAGTTTTATTTGAAGACGACAAAGTGGTGGTGCGCAGTTTTCCTTTAAAACATCGCGTGTATACCAACGGATTTTTATTTCAAGAAAAAGTAGGTGACCGCAAACTCGATGTGAATGCTGTCTTGAATTACGAAATTGATACCTGCTATTACCAAAACATCAAAAACGGCAAGGACATTACCCTAGAAGACGGCCGAATTATTCCCAATTCGGAATTGAGCTTTGATCCGATTCCGCCAAAAAGTTACGCGTATTGTTCGGACACCAAATACACCGAATCAATAATCCCGTATATCCTAAACGCTACGGTCTTGTATCACGAAAGTACTTTTCTAGAATCGGAAGCCGCCTTGGCCAAGAAAACACAACACAGTACTGCGCAGCAAGCGGCTTTAATCGCCCAAAAAGCAACGGTAGGCCAATTGGTACTTGGACATTATTCAACGCGCTATCCAAGTCTAGATGCATTTAAAACAGAAGCGCAACTGCATTTTGAAGCAGTTTTATTGGCTGATGATGGACTTCGATTTGAGTTTTAATATCGAGTAAAAAAAAGTACCTTCGTTTTTCAATTTGATCAGCATGAAAGACTTAAGCCATTACCGAAAATCCTACGAAAAAAGTGCCTTGTTGGAACAAGACATTCCCAACGATCCCATTAATTTATTTCACCGATGGTTTCACGAAGTGCAAGATTTTGGTGGAATTGACGAAGTAAATGCCATGACGGTTGCCACCCAAGGACTGGATGGTTTTCCCAAAGCCCGTGTAGTGTTGTTAAAAAAATACAACGAAGAAGGATTTGTGTTTTATACCAATTACGAATCCGAAAAAGGCAAAGCCATTGCCGCCAATCCAAAAGTGTGTTTGTCTTTTTTTTGGAATAGCATGGAACGCCAGGTGATTATTAAAGGAACGGCTCTGCAACTCTCTGCTGAACAATCGGATGCCTATTTTTATTCTCGTCCTTTAGGCAGTCAATGGGGAGCCATTGTATCCCCTCAAAGTAGCATTATCCCCAATCGAACTATTTTAGAAAATCAATTACACAGCTTGGAACAACAGCACAATCAAGACGTACAACGCCCAACAAATTGGGGAGGTTACCGTGTTGAGCCCATTTCGATCGAGTTTTGGCAAGGACGTCCGAATCGCTTGCACGATCGTATTCGGTATACTATACAAGATGATTTGAGTTGGTCCATCGATCGTTTGGCACCATAATCATAACTCCATCAAAATGACTAACTCCCAATCGGGAGTTTTTTTATGCTTTGTTTTATTTAATTGTAAGAAAAATATAGTATAAAAATATCAAAAAGTGTATTTCATCGATTTTATTTTACACTTAAACGATAAACGTCGTACTATTGTCCTGTCAAAAAGAAAGTATAATTGTTTACGAAAGTTTGCCCAAATCTACTGTAAACTAAAACCTACTGATTATGAAATCACTTGCACTCAAATCCCTATTAGTTGTAGCCTTCGTGCTCAGTTTAACCTCTTGTTCTTCTCCATCCAACGAAGACAATTCGTCCAAACCGGAACTCATTCAACAATATGCTTATTCGGCAGATGAAATGGAATTGGCTGATTTAATAAATGAATACAGAATTAGTAAAGGATTGAATGCCTTAGATGTGGTAAACCACGTTTCATTTAAATCAGAGGAACACAATGTATATATGATTGCCAAAAAAGCGGTGAATCACGATTTGTTTGACCAACGTTCGCAAAATATCATGGAAGTGTTAGGTGCGGTGAAAGTAAATGAAAATGTAGCCTATAATTTTGCTACGCCAGCTTCTGCTTTGAATGCTTGGTTAAATAGCCCAGCGCACAAAGCCAATATCGAAGGTGCTTTTACACACTTTGGTATTTCCATTCGCACAGATTCCCTTACCGGAAAAAAATATTACACGAATATCTTCTTAAAAAAATAAGGTTTAAATAATAGAGTTTAGTTTAGTTTAGTTTTTTTTGACAATTAACCGCCCTCCCCAAGGGTGGTTTTTTGTTTTAACCCACGGCAGATTTATATACGCGTAAACAACGTTCTCTGGCAAATTTGTGTTCTACCATAGGACTTGGGTAAGTGAGTTCATGCAGTTCAGGTACCCATTTGTTGATGTATTCCAACTGTTTGTCAAATTTCTTTATCTGTTCGGAAGGATTAAAGATGCGAAAATAAGGCGCAGCATCTACACCGCTTCCCGCTGCCCACTGCCAATTGCCCACATTACTGGCTTGTTCGTAATCGAGCAATTTTTGGGCAAAATAGGTTTCGCCCCAACGCCAATCGATGAGCAAGTGTTTGCATAAAAAACTTGCCACCACCATACGTACACGGTTGTGCATGTGGCCGGTAGCATTCAATTCTCGCATACCTGCATCTACAAAGGGATAACCGGTTTGTCCATTGCACCATTTGTCAAAATCAACTTCGTTGTTGTTCCATTGAATGGCATCGTATTTGGGTTTAAAACTCGCCCGGGTAGTATGCGGAAAATGCCAGAGAATCTGCATAAAAAATTCCCGCCAAATCAGCTCGCTTAAAAAAGTTGGCTGCGCAGATCTGCTTGCTTTTTGAACCATTTCCCGGATGCTCACTGCACCAAATCGTAAATAGGCACCCAAAAAAGAGGTTTTGTTCAGTGCTGGAAAATTTCGTGTTTGTTCGTATTGGTCAATTAAATGGGTAGAGACATCATAGGGGGTAACCGAAATGGATGAGCGTTCAAAACCAATATCGGACAAACGCAAAAAAGGGAAGTCATGATTGACTATGTTTTCAAGATTTCTTTCTGAGGGAAATTCTTGTATCAGCTTGTTTGCATAGGCATTTTTCCATTTGTTGGCATAGGGCGTATACACCACATAAGGCAAACCGTCGTCTTTTACGATTTCATTTTTTTCGAAAATGACTTGGTCTTTAAATGTTTTAAACGGAATATTTTGTGCAGCCAATTGTTCATAAATGGCTTTGTCTCGGCTTCGGGCATTGGGTTCGTAATCGCGATTGGCATACACTGCGGTAATCTTGTGTTGCGCAATAAGTTGTTCAATGATGGTAATTGGTTCGCCATGAAATACGGCCAATGATTTCCCAACTTGATTTAATTTTTCTTGAATGTCAGCCAATAAATCATGAATAAAACTAACGCGCGCATCCTGTTTAGGCAATTGGTTTAAAATGGTGGAATCAAAAATAAATATAGGAACCACATCAGCGTGCTCAATCAACGCATGGTACAGAGCAGTATTGTCATGCAGCCGCAAATCTCTTCTAAACCAAAATAGTGTCATAGTATATAATTGCTTACGAATGTACTAAAAGGGTAGACATTCCTCCATCCAAATGCATCACTTGACCCGACATCCAGCTGCTGTTGTCGCCTAGAAGAAATACCGCCATTTGAGCCATGTCATGGGCTTGACCAAATCGTTTCAACGGATGACGTTCGTTCGCTTTTTCTTGTTTGAGTTCGCTGTTCAAAAATTTATCGGCTAGCGGTGTATGCGTAAGTGAAGGAGCAATGACATTCACCCGTAATTGAGGGGCATATTCGGCGGCAATTGCTTTTGCAAATCCTTCCACAGCGGCCTTTGCTGCTGCAATACTGGAGTGAAAAGGCATTCCCATACTGGCAGCTACACTGCTGAACAACACTACACTTGCGGATT
>JAGNTC010000036.1 GCA_017987725.1 Flavobacterium sp. | reverse complement strand
GTTTAAAGTTGGCTTCATTAAAATCATTCACAGCGGATGTGCTACCGGGACCCAACGAATAGGACTGCCAAGCCCTGTTGTCATTAGAACCACCAGAAAAATAACTTCGCGAAAAAGGAATGTTATTGGAGTTGCCATAGGGAATGGCAATTCCCACAAAACTTCTAAATGCCAGTATGTTTTTGTGGTTTAAATCCCAGTGTTTTACATACTCTACCTCTGTTTTTACATATTGTGAAAATTCCACACCAAAAATGTTTCGGTTCCCATCTGCATTGATGAACTTATCAGATGATTTTGTGAGTAAAGACAATACATTTCCGGCCAATTCTAGCTTGGATTTCACCCCATGGAACGTTTCGTCAGAGGCATCGCTTTTGGATGTTTTGGAATAGGTATAACTCGACGCCAAAATAAAGTTGTTCTCGGTTAGCCTGCGTCGGCGTTCGTTGATGCTGCTGATGGTTTTTTTGTCTCCGTCGGTGGTAATTAATGTTGGATTTTCTCCCAATACCGCATTGATGAAACCATCCGTTCCTTGGGTAATAATCAAATTTCCATTGGAGAAGAAGGCAGGATCTGCGTTGTAGCGTATGGCCAAGTTGTTTAAGGTCGTGTAGGACGAATTGTATACGTTAAAGTAATTTGCTGTGTTGATGTTTTTGATGTATTGAATATTAAACAAATCAAATTTCACCGACGCATTTTTAATGGGCGACCAGTTGTAGGCAAGTGATCCACTCACGTTTTCTTTGTCCAAACCAATGTTCTCCTGTTTAGAAAATCCCAAGTTCATTTGCGAAGAGGGAATCATGCTTTTTGGAATTATTTTTTCGGGATTGAAAAAGATAAAAATCCGAGGAAAACTCAATTTTAGGTCGACTCCATATTCCAATACATTAAAAAACCGGTCGTTTGAAGAGGCCAAATCTTTGGAAGATCCAATGTTTCCTCGCGCAGCAATTTCAAATGTTTCGGCCCCATTAAACACATTACGAATGGCAAAAGAGGTGTTTGCAGAAATACCAAAATCCTGAATATTTGAATGCGTCAAAGAGAGCGACGGAGCAAAAGTAAATTTAGGCCGTTGGGTTAAGTAGATGTTGGCCACCAAGGCTTGTTGCGCTGGGTCATTTTTATCGATCTCGTATTGGATGGTGGGGTAATTAAAAATTTTAAGGTTATTTAAATACCGGGTCGTGAGTGTTGATTTGGTGTCAGAAAACAAACTCCCTTTGGTGATAAAAACGGCATCTGTTATGGCTTTTGGTTTGTATTTCAGTGCTTTAGCGCTAAACAGATTGAAATTGACGAAGGTGGTTTTAACGCTGTCATTAAGCGTTGCATTGCCTTTGCTGGCTTTGTAATCGGTGTAAATGTTTACCGCACTAATTTTATATAATCCAAAAGCTTTGGTTTTTGTTGTGTCATTCTCCCGGTAAGAGTAATCACCAATTTTAAGCGTCAAGTTGGCTTTTTTATTGGTGTTAATGGTGTCGATATCATACGAGATGTAATTCTGTTGAAACTGATAGGCCCCATTGTTTCGAAAGTAGTTGGTAATTCGGCTGCGCTCGTTTTCTAGATTGGCGGTGGTATACACTTGTTTTGTTTTTACCAAAGACAATTCTTTTTTTAATTGATACAAAGAATCCAAGGCAGGACTGCTGATGGCAACAGCTAGACTATCAATTACATATGATTTTCCAGTATCAACCGTGTAATTGATTTTTGCTTTTTTGGGCGCCAAAGAATCAATGGTAAAGCCCGTTTTTACATCAAAATAGCCCAAATTAAAGTAATAGGATTGCAAGCGTTTAGCTGATTTTTGAGCACTTTTTACGTCAATGATGGTGGGTGGTTCGCCATTGTCCCGCAAAAAGTTGTGTATACCGGCGTACCAAAAGGATTGGCCTAAACGATTCACTTGTTTGGCCGAAAGCCATTTAGATTGTCGTTTGTATTTTGCTGGATTTTTGATGTATTTGGCCTGGTAAATGGAGTCATGATTTACTTGTGCCAAGTTGTATAAATTGAGCCGCAAGTGATAGCCCGCTAGTGCTGAATTGGGTTTTTGATACAATAAATTGGCAATCAATTCAGACTTTTCTGCGATGCCATTGACCAAAACGGTATTTTTTGTCAGTAACTTTTTACCTTGTGGAACTCGCTTTACGGTATTACAGGCGCTGATGACACCCGCGATTAGAATAAATAATGATATTTTTGCAGCAACGTTTCTCAAAGGGAGTTGTAATTTAATCCAAAAGTACATTATTTCTATGGTTAGTAAAAACCAAATAAAATTAATCAGTAGTCTACAACAAAAAAAGTACCGAGTTCAAGAACAACTATTTGTAGCTGAAGGAATTAAGTGCATTCTGGAATTGTTGAATGCTTCTTTTGAGCCTGTTTATTTATTTGCGACTGATTCCGTTTTTCCAAAACAATACCATGATCGTGTAACCGTTGTTTCACCGGCTGAATTACAAAAAATGTCGGGTCTGAATACGGCCAATACCTGCTTGGCGGTGTTTAAAATTCCGCAGCCCAAGCCAAGACATGAAACCGGATTAATTATCGCCCTTGATGATGTGCGCGATCCTGGAAATTTGGGAACAATCATTCGGTTGTGCGATTGGTTTGGCGTTGCGCAGTTGTATTGTTCTGCCGAGACGGTAGACGTGTACAATCCAAAAGTGATTCAAGCCACAATGGGTTCTATAGCGCGGGTTGCCGTCCACTATCTGGACTTGCCTCATTTTATTGCTACAACGACTTTGCCTGTTTTTGGCACTTTTATGGATGGAAAATCCATTTACGAAAGCACTTTACCTGCTTCGGGAGTGATTGTTATGGGGAACGAAGCCAATGGCATTTCAGCTGAAATCAGTGAATTGATCAGCGAGCGTATTGCGATACCTAAATTCGGAACACTTCAACAAACCGAAAGCCTTAACGTAGCCACAGCTACAGCCATTGTATTGAGTGAATGCAAAAGGAATTTGGCGCTCTAAGGAGATGGCCGATGCAAATAAGCCTAGTGAAACGTAAAGTTTACAAGTATGGCTCTTGTCTTCATTGAATTGATGTTGCTGGTCCAAGGACTTAGCGGATCCGTGTCGCGAACCAATTCATCGCCCAAGCCAAATACCCCACGAATGGAGGGAGAGAATTTAAAATATTCCATGTATAAATCAATGCCAAAGCCCACTTCGTAGTTTTTTGTCCATTGTTGTACACGAAATTTACCCTGCATGTTATCGTCAATTGATTTTGAATTGCTAGACAAATTCAAGGTTGTTGATACTCCACCTAATAAGTATGGACGAATATTTCCCGTTCTTTTGGATGAAAATTTTAGTAACAAAGGAAAATGAATGTAAGTAGCCGCTACTTTGCGCTCCGCATCAGTGGCGTCAGAAAAGCCCGGATAAACAAGATTTCGTGTGGTGTAATACAAACCTGGCTCAAAGCGTAAATTAATGTACTCTTGTAATTTTAAGTCACCCACCAAGCCAACATTGAATCCGGTGGTTTGATTGACAGTAATGTCGGTAGCTACTTCTTTGTAATCAATCGCATAATCATAGAGACTAAATCCCAAAAAATATCCCCAATGCACCCGTTGCTTGTCAAAATTTTCTAAGTTGACAATGGGGTCTTTGCTAAACATCCCTTTTACACCTTGGGCTGAACTCGCAAAGGTTAGGAACAAACAGAAACAGATTAGTGTTTTTTTCATGGGTTATTTTGTTGCCGTATAAATGGTGGCTACCCCAAAGGTTTGTGGTTGTGCCGTTACTGTATTAAACCCCGTTTTACTCAAAATAGTACATAAAGCTTCACCAAAAGGAAAAGCAGCAGCCGATTTTGACAAATAGCCATAGGCCTGGTTGTCTTTAGAAAATAGTTTTCCAATGAGGGGTAAAATCCATTTGGTATAAAAGAAATACCCTTGTTTAAAAGGGAATTTTGTAGGATTGGATGTTTCCAAAATTACAAAAACGCCTCCCGGTTTGAGAACGCGTAGAATTTCACTTAGGCCTACCGATAAATGTTCAAAATTTCGAATGCCAAAAGCCACTGTAATGGCATCAAAGGAATTGTTTTCAAAAGGCATTTGCTCTGAATCAGCGAGTACCATTTCTATTTTGTGATCCAGCTTTTGCTGATTGATTTTTTGTTGTCCCACCGCAAGCATGCCTGCAGAAATGTCTAGGCCAATTATTTTTTCGGCACCACTTTGTGCCATTAGTAAAGCCAAATCGCCTGTGCCGGTAGCAATGTCAAGGATGTGTTTGGGTTGGCGAGCCGTAGCCAAAGCCACTACTTTTTTTCGCCATTTTTTATCAATTCCAAATGAGATCACCCGATTCAACCCGTCATAATTGCCAGCTATCGTGTCAAACATCTGTGCAACCTGCTCTTTCTTGCTTTGCGAAGCCGAATTATATGGGGTGATGTGCGGATTCATGATTTTTTTTGCAAATATACTATTCTGTGTCGAATGCAGTTGTTCTTTTTTCGAAGCGTTGAAAACGGTACGCATAGGCATGGCGTTCGTCGGCGGGGTGTGCTTCTTCGGCAACCAATGTCCATTCTTCAGGATTTATTTCAGGAAAAAAGGTATCGGCTTCCATTTGAGTTTCCACGCGGGTTAATTCAATCCGATCAGAATGGGGAAGAGCTTGACGGTATATTTCGCCGCCTCCAATGACATACCCCTGTTCGCCAGCAGGCACTAGGCCAAAGGCCGCCTCTAAGCTACTAACTAAAAGTACGCCTTCTTTTTGCCAAGCTGGATTTCGGCTGATGACAACATGCGTTCGGTTGGGTAAAATGCCGGGTAAACTCTCAAAAGTTTTACGTCCCATGATTACATGATGGCCCGACGTCAATTCCTTAAAATGTTTAAAATCATTGGGTAAATGCCACAACAACTGGTTGTCTTTTCCCAATTCGTTGCGAAGCCCAACAGCAGCAATTAGTGTAATCATAACCTTGATTTTTCGAGCGTAAAAGTAGACAATCTCAAACGATGTTTTGCCGCTTTTGGTATGTAATGCCTTTTGGCATAGTCAATGCGGTAAGCCAAATGACTCGGCTAAGTCCAGCTGGATTGGCAATAGGTGTTAATTAAACTGCTACTGCCCCTTTGATGTGTGGATGAGGATCATATCCTTCGAGCGTAAAATCGTCAAAAGTAAAGTCAAAGATGTTTTTTACCGCTGGATTCAACTTCATCGTGGGCAGCTGTCTAAGGTCACGAGACAATTGCAATTCCAATTGTTCCATATGATTGGTGTAAATGTGCGCGTCACCAAAGGTGTGGATGAATTCGCCCACTTGCAAATCACATACTTGTGCAATCATCATGGTGAGTAATGCATAGGACGCAATATTAAAAGGCACTCCCAAAAAGATGTCAGCACTTCGCTGATACAATTGACAGGAAAGTTTGCCATTGGCCACATAAAATTGAAAAAACGCATGACAAGGCGGAAGCGCTACTTTGCCATTGGCCACATTTTCGGCAAATGATTTCGTAGTATCGGGTAAAACTGAGGGGTTCCAGGCCGAAATCAATAATCGACGGCTATTGGGATTGGTTTTTAATGCCTCAATCAATTCCTGGATTTGATCGATTTCTTCGTTGTTCCAATTACGCCATTGACGACCGTATACGGGTCCTAAATTGCCTGCTTCGTCAGCCCATTCGTCCCAGATTTTCACCCCATTTTCTTGCAAATAGCTTACGTTGGTGTCGCCTTTCAAAAACCAAAGCAACTCGTAAATGATCGACTTGAGGTGCAGTTTTTTGGTGGTCACCATCGGAAATCCTTCGCTTAAATCGAAGCGCATTTGGTAGCCAAAAACACTTTTGGTTCCGGTTCCGGTTCGGTCACCTTTGAACGTGCCTGTCGAAAGCACATGCTGCACTAAGTTGTGGTATTGTTTCATGAGTGGGTTAAATTTTGGTCTTCGCGTTTAGAAATTTCATCGCGAAGGTGGGCGGCTTTTTCATAATCTTCTTGCTGAATTGCAGTATCCAAAAATTCATACAATTCTACAATGGAGTGTTTGGCATAGACTGAGGTAGGGGTTTCTTCTTCTTGGTTTTCGTTTTCTTGCAGCGGCACCAAAATATCATCAGCTAGTTCATCTTCGTCACTTGTTCGGTTAGGATTCAAGTAAACGCCTGCTTTTTCCAAGATATTCGGATACGTAAAAATAGGGGCGGCAAATCGAAGGGCCAAGGCAATGGCATCTGAGGTTCGGGCATCGATGGCTTGCTCAATCCCGTCGCGTTCACACACAATGCTGGAATAAAACACCCCGTCTACTAGTTTGTGTATGAGTACTTTTTTGAGTTGAATGTGGTAGGCGTCAGCAAAGTTTTTGAACAAATCGTGCGTAAGTGGTCGGGGAGGAGTAATTTCTTTTTCCATAGCAATGGCAATGGCTTGTGCCTCAAATGCCCCAATCACTATGGGTATCGTTCTGTTGCCACCCACCTCATTGAGCACCAGAGCATAAGCTCCGTTTTGGGTTTGGCTGTACGATATACCTTTTATGGACAATAAAATTAAACTCATGCTTGCAAAAGTAAGTGGATTTGATGAATACGCAAATACTTCCTGCAAATAAAAAAGCCCTCTGAAATTCAAAGGGCTAGTGTATCGTTGAGCGCGTATTAATGCGCTTTAAACGCTTTAAGTTTTTCTATCAATTGGGGAACCACTACAAAAGCATCACCAACTACGCCATAATCCGCTACTTTAAAGAAAGGAGCTTCAGGATCGGTATTGATGACCACTTTCACTTTTGATGAGTTCACACCAGCAATGTGCTGAATGGCTCCAGAAATACCTATGGCAATGTATAAATTAGTAGCAACAGGTTTTCCGGTTTGTCCCACGTGTTCGCTGTGTGAACGCCAACCCAAATCAGAAACGGGTTTTGAACACGCAGTAGCAGCTCCTAGTACAGAGGCTAATTCTTCAATCATGCCCCAGTTTTCGGGTCCTTTTAATCCTCTTCCGGCTGAAACCACGATATCGGCATCGGCTATGGTTACTTTTCCAGTTGATTTTTCAACTCCCGTCACTTCCACTTTTGAACTGGTAGAAGAAAGTGTTGGAACATAATTTTCTTGAGTGCCAGCCGCAGTTGATGGGACTAATCCAAATGAATTTTTAGCCAAACTGAGTACATTGCAGGCGTTGGTTAATTCGGTTACGACAAATGCTTTGTTTGAAAAAGCGGTGCGTTTGACGCGCAATGGACTTTGATTAGAAGGCAAGGCTACTACATTGGAAGCAAAGCCAGCACCAAGAAACACACTAAGCATGGGTGCAATGTACAAGCTGTCGGTGGTGGCCGAAAGCACAACCAAGGCGCTGTTTTCTTTTTGGGCTACTTGTTGAATCACTTCGGCATAATTTCGCGCATTGAAGTTGTCCAGGTTGGGATGTTGTGCACAAATTACTTTGTCAACTCCATATTGTGCTAACTCTCCGGTTTGATTCGTGTTGATGGTAATTGCTGTAACTGTTGTGCCCCAAGATTCGGCTACTTTTTTTGCATAAGAAGCCAATTCATAAGCCACTTTTTTTAGTTTGCCGTCAGCTGATTCTGCATAAATTAATATAGACATAGTCGGTTGTATTTAAAGGTTAGATTAGGCGAATGCTTAGATTACTTTGGCTTCGTTGTGCAAGAGATTGATCAGTTCATCCAATTGGTCTGCCGCAATTAATTTCACCGCCGATTTGGCTGCTGGTTTTTCAAACTGAACAGCTGAGCTTTGCGCTGTAGCGTTTGCGTCAAGTACGGTGAGCGTTTTGGTTCGGGCAGTCATGATGCCTCGCATGTTTGGAATGCGCAAATCTTTCTCTTCAACTAGCCCTTTCTGTCCGCCAATAATCAAGGGCAAGGAGGCCGTTAAAAATTCTTTTCCGCCGTCGATTTCACGAGCTGCTTTGGCTGCATTTCCGTCTACGGTTAATTCAATACACGAATTCACAAACGAATAATCGAGTAAGCCGGCCAATAATCCGGGTACCATTCCGCCGTTGTAATCCAAGGATTCTTTACCCGCAATGATCAGGTCGTAGGTTCCGTTTTTGATTACATTAGCCAAGGCATTGGCCACAAAATAGCCGTCTACTGGAGTGGCATTAACGCGTATGGCTTCGTCAGCTCCAATGGCCAGTGCTTTTCGCAAAGTAGGTTCAGTCTCAGGGCCGCCTACATTTACAACAGTCACGTGAGCGCCTTGTTGTTCTTGAAGCCAAATGGCGCGCGTCAAACCAAATTCATCATTGGGATTGATTACAAATTGTACGCCGTTGGTATCAAATTCAGTATCACCGTTGGTAAAATTAATTTTGGAAGTAGTATCAGGAACGTGGCTGATGCAAACTAATATTTTCATCGATTGGGCAAGTTTTTGTTAAAAATTCCGGACAAAGTTAGCACATTAATTTCAAATAAAAAGCCCCTTTTTGATAATATTCTGCCTATTATAACGATTTCGTAAACGATTCTACTTTTGATCAAAAATGGCTGTGGTAATTTCAATTAAATATTGCGTCGAACTCACATAAAATATTTATTTTTGCTGCTCGAAATAAAGAAAAAAACCAAATTTCGATACACCGTAATAACTGCAATTATTTATGAGAACGATACAATTTAGAGAAGCGATCGCAGAGGCCATGAGCGAAGAAATGCGTCGCGATGAATCCGTATACTTAATGGGTGAGGAAGTAGCCGAATACAATGGAGCATACAAAGCCTCTAAAGGAATGCTTGACGAATTTGGTCCCAAACGCGTAATTGATACGCCAATTGCCGAGCTTGGATTTGCTGGAATTGCAGTGGGATCGGCCATGAACGGTTGTCGTCCTATTGTTGAGTACATGACCTTCAACTTTTCGTTGGTGGGAATTGATCAAATTATCAATAACGCAGCCAAAATGCGTCAAATGTCAGCGGGACAATTCCCGATGCCGATGGTGTTTCGTGGACCAACCGCCTCTGCTGGACAATTGGGTGCTACGCACTCTCAAGCTTTTGAAAATTGGTTTGCCAATACCCCAGGATTAAAGGTGGTGGTTCCATCTACCGTATACGATGCCAAAGGACTTTTGAAAGCTGCTATTCGCGACAATGATCCTGTGATTTTCATGGAATCTGAGCAAATGTATGGTGACAAAGGCGAAGTGCCAGAAGGCGAATACATCATCCCGTTGGGTGTGGCCGAGGTAAAACGTGAAGGATCTGATGTAACCATTGTATCGTTTGGAAAAATCATCAAAGAAGCGTTTATCGCAGCCGACGAATTGGCTAAAGAAGGCATCTCATGCGAAATCATCGATTTACGTACCGTACGTCCCATGGATTACGATGCCATATTGAATTCGGTTAAAAAAACAAACCGCTTGGTTGTGCTTGAAGAGGCTTGGCCATTTGCCAGTGTAGCTTCAGAAATTACGTATATGGTGCAAGAACGCGCATTCGATTATTTAGACGCACCCGTACAACGCATTACTACTGCCGATACGCCAGCGCCGTATTCACCAACTTTACTCAAAGAATGGTTGCCCAATGCCGCCGATGTGGTAAAAGCAGTAAAAAAAGTGATGTATAAATAACAGCTTATAAGCAGGTATTATTTTTTTGAATAAGCCAACTTAAAAAACCTATTTTTGGAACTTCATCAACAAAATTTGGTGAAGTTTTTTTTTGCCATGAAAAAACTACTTTCAGTTTGTATTTTCCTTTTTGCTTTTGTAAGCGTTGTTCAGGCGCAAACAAAAGTGAGTGGAGTTGTATTAGACGAAAATAACGATCCGATACCCTTTGCAAATGTTGTTTTTAACAACACCAAAATTGGCGTGACTACCGATATAGATGGGAAATTTAGTTTAAAATCGGACAAGGATTTTACAGCCATTGAAGTTTCTTATACCGGCTATACCGACAAAATTGTCAATTTGGCGGGCAATGCAGTTGATAATTTGCGCATCAAACTCAAAAATGGCCAACAACTCAAAGAGGTGGTCATTGTTACTCGTCCCAAAAAACACCTATCCAAAAAAGAAAATCCGGCCTATCGTATTCTTAAAGGCATTTGGGCACACAAGAAAAAAAATGGACTGCAATTGGTGAAGGCCTATGAATACAAAAAATACACTTCTGTTTCGATTGGCTTGAGTAATTTAGACAGTGTGTTTTTAAAAAAAACCATGGCCAAACAATACGACAGTATTGTCAAGATCATTAAATCAGGGCAAAAGGACAAACGCTTTTTTGTGCCCATTTACATGAAAGAAAATTACGAGGCCATCTACGGAAATAACCAACTTAAAAAAGAACGCGTTGATGTGGAAGCTGAACGAAACATTGGCGTAAGTCAGTATGGTTTTTTGTTTGACCGCATTAGCAATACTTTTTCGAATATCAATGTGTACAAAGATGACATTGAAATACTCAACAAAACTTTTGTGAGTCCAATTTCTACACGCGGCTATGGCATATATGATTATGTGCTCAAAGACAGTATTGAGGAGAATAACAAAAAAATCTATCAGATTTATTTTTTCCCCAGACAAGTAGGGACCATTGGATTTGAAGGCAGTTTTAAAGTAGTTGACCGCACTTTTTCGCTTACCGAGGTGACCATGCGGGTCAATAAAAACATCAACTTGAACTTGGTGCGAAATCTGTCAATCGAAAAGAACTTTAAAATTGTTGACGACAGTATTTTCCTGCCAGAGCGAGATTTTTACGAAGGTGATTTTACCTTGCTTACCAAGAATGACCAAGAAAAAGGCTTGTTTGTGCGCAAGAACATCGTGTTCAGTGAATACGATTTGAATCCCAATCGGGACAACGATTTTTATGCGGTGAAAATCAATCAAATTCGGCGGGATCAATTCGAAAAACAAGATGCGTATTGGGATAAAATTGTAACCAAAGATCCCAATTTGGCAGGAACGCGAAAAATAATTGGGGAATTAAAGGACAATCCGCGCGTAAAAAATGTGTCCACAGCCATCACCATTATATCAACAGGCTATTTTGATTTGTTTAAAGGCGTTCAGTTTGGCTCATTATGGCAAACGATTTCCAACAATAATGTAGAAGGCTTGCGTCTCACCGCGGGTTTACGCAGCTTTATCACGCCCGATGATCGATTTCGAACGCGTGTCTATACGGCTTATGGTACATTGGATACTAAACTAAAATACGGTGGAGAAGCCAAATACTTGCTGTTTCGCGAACCACGCATTACTCTTGGAGTAGCACATATCAACGACAACCTGCAATTGGGTGGACAAAGCTTGCAGGTGAATGATTTATTGAATTCGGTCAATGAGACCAATTTGCTGATTATGCGGGGAACCAATTACTTTTTGTCACGGGTATACAAAAACACCTTATATGTAGATTGGGCAATACACAAAAACCTCCATCTATCGGTTACCGGCGTTCACCGATTTATCCGCTCGGCTTCACCCGATTATTTCTCTCTGGATTATTCCTATGACAACGGAGCAACAGTCCGCTCTACGCTTACCGATTTTACAACCAATGTAGGTTTTACTTACACACCTAGACGAGTAGTTTATGGATTTGGTGTCGATCAGCGATTTGGAGCCACCTTGCATCCCACTTATACCCTTAAATATACCCGAGGCATCAGTGGCTTTTTGGGTAGTGAATTGGCCTATAACAAAGTACAGGCTTCGGTTTCAAGACCAGTATTTGTGAGTAATCTTGGTATATTTAGGCCCTATGTTGAGGTGGGAAAATGTTTTGAAACACTTCCTTTGCCGCTTTTGTATCCGGTGGCTGCCAATCAATCATATTCAGTTGATTTCAAGTCTTTTTGTTTGCTTGATTATTATGATATGGTGACCGATACCTATATAATGGGCTCTTTTCAACACCATTTCAACGGCTATATTTTCAATAAAATTCCAGGGCTAAAAAAACTCAAACTACGAGAAATCGGATTTTACCGGGCCATATACGGCAGCATACGCCCTGAAAATAGTGCCATCAACCAATCCAATATTGCATATATCGCACCCTCACGCTCGGCCTACGCCGAATATGGGTTTGGCATCGAAAACATTGGTTACGGCAATTTTAGACCACTTCGTTTTGATTTTGTGTGGCGTACCGATTTTCAAAACATCAATGGACCCGAGGCGCCTCGCTTTGGGATTAGAATTGGATTTAATCCCAACTTTTAACCCTTTAGGTTCTCTTATTTGACTCTTCAAGACTAAATCTGTTTTGCCTTGCAGCTGCTTTTTCTTTGTTCAAGCGCAATAAGCTACTGTATCTTGTATATGTTCTCGTTTTTTTGTTATTTTTGCCCCCGATAAATTAAGAACTAAAATTAACCTTATGGATTCATTAATGATTTATGTGCCAATTGTTATGGCAATTATTGGGTTGCTTTTTATGGCAGCCAAACGAGCTTGGGTATTAAAACAAGACGCCGGAGATGGTAAAATGAAAGAGATTTCAGAATACATCTACGAAGGTGCTTTGGCTTTCTTGAAAGCAGAGTACCGTTTGCTAGCCATTTTTGTATTGATTGCCAGTGTGGTTTTGGCCGGAATTACTTTTTTACCGGGTGTTAAAACACATATGTTAATCGTTATTGCTTTTGTATTTGGCGCATTCTTTTCAGCCTTGGCTGGAAATATGGGGATGAAAATCGCCACCAAAACCAACGTAAGAACTACACAAGCTGCTCGTACGAGTTTACCACAAGCCTTGAAAGTTTCATTTGGCGGAGGTACCGTAATGGGATTGGGTGTTGCTGGTTTAGCCGTGTTAGGACTAACTGGTTTCTTCATTATATTTTTCCGTTTTTTCATGAATGGCGTGTGGACCAATACAGAAGACATGACCATTGTTTTAGAAACCTTAGCTGGTTTCTCTTTGGGAGCAGAGTCAATTGCTTTGTTTGCCCGTGTAGGTGGAGGTATTTATACCAAAGCGGCCGATGTTGGTGCTGACTTAGTTGGTAAAGTTGAAGCAGGAATTCCTGAAGATGATCCACGTAACCCGGCAACTATTGCGGATAACGTAGGAGACAACGTAGGAGACGTAGCTGGAATGGGTGCCGATTTATTCGGGTCTTATGTCGCTACCGTTTTGGCGGCTATGGTGTTAGGAAATTACGTGATTAAAGATATGGGTGGTAAAATCGAGGATGCTTTTGGCGGAATCGGTCCAATTTTATTGCCAATGGCAATTGCCGGTTTTGGAATTTTATTCTCCATCGTAGGAACGATGTTGGTGAAAATTTCAAGCGATGACGCCAAAGAAGCACAAGTACAAAAAGCCTTGAACATCGGAAACTGGGTTTCTATTGTTTTGACTGCAATTGCTTGTTACTTTTTAGTACAATACATGTTGCCGGTTACCATGAAAATGGAATTCTTTGGTGAAGGCTTACAAGATATCTCATCGATGCGCGTATTCTATGCTACTATTATTGGTTTAATTGTAGGTGGTGCAATTTCATCGGTTACAGAATACTACACCGGTTTGGGTACCAATCCTGTAATGGCGATTGTACAAAAATCATCAACTGGAGCAGGAACCAACGTAATTGCTGGTTTGGCAACGGGAATGATTTCTACTTTCCCAACCGTATTGTTATTTGCTGCGGCCATTTGGGGATCGTATGCGTTAGCAGGATTCTACGGTGTAGCGTTGGCTGCCTCAGCGATGATGGCTACCACAGCGATGCAATTGGCCATCGATGCTTTTGGACCAATCTCTGATAATGCCGGTGGTATTGCCGAAATGAGTGAATTGCCTAAAGAAGTACGTACCCGTACCGACATTTTGGATTCAGTGGGTAACACAACTGCTGCAACTGGAAAAGGGTTTGCAATTGCTTCTGCAGCTTTAACTTCATTGGCTTTGTTTGCGGCTTATGTAACCTTTACCGGAATCGACGGAATCAACATTTTCAAAGCGCCAGTATTGGCCATGTTGTTTGTAGGAGGAATGATTCCAGTTGTGTTCTCTGCTTTGGCTATGAACTCTGTTGGAAAAGCGGCGATGGACATGGTATACGAAGTACGTCGTCAGTTTAAAGAAATTCCAGGAATCATGGAAGGAACAGGTAAACCTGAATACGGTAAATGTGTGGCCATTTCAACCAAAGCTGCTTTGCGTGAAATGATGTTGCCCGGTATTTTAACCATTGGTTTCCCAATTGCCATTGTATTGTTGGGTAAATTAGTTTACGCCGACAACAACCAATTGATCGCTGAAATGTTGGGTGGTTATATGGCTGGTGTAACCGTTTCAGGAGTACTTTGGGCTGTGTTCCAAAACAACGCTGGAGGTGCTTGGGACAATGCTAAAAAATCATTCGAAGCAGGAGTAATGATCAACGGAGAAATGACTTACAAAGGTTCAGACGCGCACAAAGCTGCTGTAACTGGAGATACAGTTGGAGATCCATTCAAAGATACTTCTGGTCCATCGATGAACATCTTAATCAAATTAACCTGTTTAATTGGATTGGTAATTGCGCCTATCTTGGGTAGCGGAGTGCATGAAAATGCACCTAAAGTGATGATGCTTAAAATGGAGTGTGCCGAAGGAAATATGATCGGTAAATGTGACATGAGCAAATGCGCGACCATGACAAAAGACGAATGTGCCGCCATGTGCGATTCATTAAAATGTACACCCGAGCAAAAAGAAATGTGTTTATCTCACTATGATGCAGAGGGTAAATTTGTAGCGCCTGCCGAAGGAAAAGCAGCTTGTTGCGCAAAGAAAATGGACAAAGTCATCACGGTTAACATAGAAAATGTAGATGGCAAAGCCAAAGCTACAGTGAAGTCATCTTCAAATGGTACTGCCAATGTGCAAACCTTTGAAGGTACTTTGGACGAAGTAAAAGCAAAAGTTGAAGCGTTGAAATAACACTTCGCTATTTGATACTAAAAGTGCCTCACGATTGTGGGGCATTTTTTTTGGGAGTTATTGTACTTTAGTCGAGTTAAATGTAAACAACATGTCAAATCGCAGAAAATTTCTCAAGACCGCTGCTGCTGGTTCGGTAGCACTGGCGTTTCAAACTTATACGGGCAAAGCAGCTGCTTCGGCTAAGCAAACGCTAAAATCAAATAAACCCATCGTGCTGTCCACCTGGAATTTTGGACTGCAAGCCAATGGCGCAGCCTGGGAAGTATTACAAGCCAATGGCCGAGCGCTCGATGCGGTTGAGGCCGGTGTTCGAGTGCCAGAGGCCGACCCAACTGAACGCAGTGTTGGGTACGGCGGTCGTCCCGATCGCGACGGGCGAGTAACTTTGGATGCGTGTATTATGGACGAACAGGCCAATATTGGTTCGGTGGCCTGTTTGGAATTTATCAAACATCCCATTTCGGTGGCGCGTGCGGTGATGGAAAAAACACCCCACGTAATGTTGGTAGGCGATGGAGCACTTCAGTTTGCCTTAGCTCAAGGCTTTCCCAAAGAAAATCTGTTGGTGCCCGAATCAGAAAAGGAGTGGAGAGAATGGCTTAAAACCAGTCAATACCAGCCGGTTGTCAATATCGAAAACCACGATACCATCGGTATGATTGCCTTAGACAGCATGGGCAATTTATCGGGGGCTTGCACCACCAGTGGTATGGCTTATAAAATGCATGGAAGATTGGGCGATTCGCCTATTATTGGTGCCGGACTATATGTCGACAACGAAATTGGTGCCGCTACGGCTACGGGTCATGGTGAAGAGGTGATCCGCATTGCGGGTTGTCATTTGGTAGTTGAACTCATGCGGCAAGGCAAATCTCACCAGCAAGCATGTGAAGAAGCTGTGCAGCGCATTGTAAAATTGACGCAAAATCGAGGTAAAAATCTAAAGGACATACAAGTGGGTTTTATTGCCTTAGACAAACAAGGCAATCACGGGGCCTATTGCATTCAAGGTGGATTTAACTATGCGGTGCGC
>JAGNTC010000150.1 GCA_017987725.1 Flavobacterium sp. | reverse complement strand
TCGGTTTGGTAATGGGAATCAATTTAAAAAGTGGCACAATTTTGACGTGCAACTCCATTTTAAAAAATGAAAAAAGTGCGGTGACAAGCAAACATTTAGTAAATTTGTTCGGCCGACAGAATTCGGTGCAAAAATAGGATTTTTTAAAATATGGCGAAGGTAAAATATTACTACGATTCTGAAAATCTAGCCTACCGAAAAATCAAGACCAAAATAGTCACCAAATTTGGCTATGTGGCCTTGTTTTTGTTGGCTTCAGCCCTATTTGGATTCCTGTGTTTTCTCTTGATCTTAAACACCCCTTTTTTAGAAACGCCCAAAGACCGTTTGCTCACGCGTGAACTCGACAATTACGAGTTGCAATATGCGCTGCTTAACAAACGTATTAACCAATTGGACGAAGCCATTGCTGCTCTTGAAGATCGCGACAATAATGTGTATCGGGTGTATTTTAACACCTCACCCATTCCTGTCGAACAACGCCGTGCCGGATTTGGCGGCGTGAATCGCTATGCACAACTCGAAGGCTATAACAATTCTGAATTGGTGATCAATACCAGCAAACGCGTGGATGAACTCACCAAAGCACTGGCCATTCAATCCAAATCCTTGGATGAAATTGTCAAATTGGCCAAAGACAAAAACAAGTTGCTTTCGGCCATTCCAGCCATTCAACCGGTGAAAAATGAAAATCTACGCCAATTGGCTTCTGGGTTTGGCTACCGCAGTGATCCGTTTACCAAGGTGCGCAAGTTTCACGAAGGCATGGATTTCTCGGCCAAAACAGGCACGCCTATTTATGCCACAGGTGACGGCGTGGTAGCCCGAGCCGACAACAAAGTTTCTGGATACGGCAACCACATTGTGTTGCGTCATGGGTTTGGATATGAAACTTTATACGGACACCTGAGTCGCTACAACTGCAAACCCAACCAACGGGTGCAACGCGGCGATATCATAGGGTATGTGGGCAGCACCGGTCGATCTGAAGGACCGCATTTGCATTACGAAGTACACAAAAACGGCGAGGTGGTCAATCCGATTAATTTTTATTATGGCAACATTTCGGCGGCAGAATACGTAGTTATTTCTAAATTAGCCAACCAAGAGAACCAATCGTTGGATTAACCTAACACAAACAGGCATATGCAAATTGAATTAGCAGCGGGCAAACGCTATTACAGCATCGGGGAAGTTTCCAAAGCATTTGGTGTAAATACTTCGTTGATCCGTTTTTGGTCGAATGAATTTGACACCATTAGCCCCAAAACCAACGCCAAAGGCAACCGCTTGTATACGCCAGAGGACGTCAAAATTTTACAATTAATTTATCATTTAGTTAAGGAAAGAGGCTTTACCTTAGAGGGCGCAAAAACGCACCTGAAAGAAGCCAAGAAAAAACCGCTAGATAGCTATGAAATCATCAGCAAATTGGAGGCCATCAAGGGGCAATTGCAACAACTTAAAAACGAATTATAACTTTAAATTTTAAACAAAATGGATTACAAAAAATTTATTCCTTGGATTGTTCTCGTAGTAGTGATATTTGGCTTATACAGCTGGGTAAAAGGCATCAACAACACCGCCGTGGAGTACGAACAAGAAATCAACAAATCATGGGGTGATGTGCAAACGGCCTACCAACGCCGAAATGATTTAATTGGCAATTTGGTGAATACGGTAAAAGGTGCCGCCGATTTTGAGAAAAGCACCCTTACGGCTGTAATATCGGCCCGTGCCAAAGCCACTTCAATTACAGTTGATCCAACCAATATCTCTCCTGAACAATTGGCTGCTTTCAACTCGGCGCAAAGCGGAGTGAGCAGTTCACTTTCTAAATTATTGGTTTCGGTTGAAAAATACCCTGACTTGAAAGCCAATGAAAATTTCTTGAAATTGCAAGATGAATTGGCCAGCACCGAAAACCAAATTCTTACATCAAGAACACGTTTTAATGAAGCGGTAGCGCCCTACAATACACACATCAAAACCTTCCCGAACTCTTTGTTTGCTGGTGCATTTGGCTTTAAAGAAAAAGCCTATTTCCAAGCGGTTGCAGGAGCTGAAAAACCGGTTGAAGTTAAATTCTAATACACCAAATCATGTCGCAGTCTACTCCCTTCTTAACGCCCGATGCCGAAGCCGAAATTGTCGAGGCCATTCGTTTGGCGGAATTACAAACCTCGGGAGAGATTCGCGTACATCTTGAAAAATCAACCTCCAAAGTACCGTTTGATCGGGCTTTGGAGGTTTTTCATTCCCTCAACATGCACGCCACCGAACTAAAAAATGGCGTGCTTATTTATGTGGCTTACCTGGATAAAAATTTTGTGATTTGTGGCGACCAAGGCATCAACGAGTTGGTTCCTGCCGATTTTTGGGACACGACCAAAGACCTGATGGCTTCGCATTTTAAATCGGGTGATTTTGCAAGCGGCTTAGTTTCGGGCATTACTCAAGTGGGTGAACAACTCAAAACCTATTTTCCACTTTTGGAAAACGACCAAAACGAATTGTCAAACGAAATCTCCAAAGGATAATGCAAACTAGAAAAAAATCCTTAAGTAGATTAGTACTACTGAGCCTTTTGTTATGGGGAAACATGCTATGTGCGCAGTTTACGATTCCCGAAAAACCAGCATTTCAAACCTCGGTCTATGATTATGCCAAGGTGTTGAACGAAACCGAAAAACAGCAACTCGAAGAAAAACTAATTCGTTATTCGGATTCTACCACCACGCAAATTGTAGTGATTACGATTGAAAGCCTAAAAGGCGAAGACATTGGTATCCTCACACCCAAATGGGGACATGCTTGGGGCATTGGTGGCACCGAAAAAAACGACAATGGGGTAATCATTTTATTGGCCAAAGCCGAACGAAAAATTTGGATTTCAGCCGGTTACGGATTAGAAGACCGATTGACAGCCGGAATAGGCGGTGAAATTACCAGAAGTTACATTCTTCCCGAATTCAAAAAAGGCAATTACTTCCAAGGTTTAGACCTAGGTACCTCGGCGATTATTGATGTGTTTAAAGGCAAATACAAAGGCGAACGCAAAAAGAAATCCAAAAAAGAAGTGCCTTTTATACCCATTGCCATTCTAGTTTTAGTAGCACTCTTCTTGATGTCGCGCAACAAAAACAACAAGTCCGGAAACAACAACGACAAGAACGGAAACAACGGCGGTGGACTCGATTTGATGGACATCATTCTCCTAAGCAGCTTAGGCCGCAGTGGTGGCGGATTTGGCGGCTCATCTGGTGGTGGTTTCTCTGGCGGAGGCGGTGGATTTGGTGGCGGATTTGGCGGCGGCGGATTCTCAGGAGGCGGGAGCGGCGGGAGTTGGTAGCTTATGCTTGTTAACTTTGTGATTTTTATTGAACCAAAATAAAATTTGTTTCAGGTCTCAGGTTTCAAGTTAAAACTTGAATATATTAAGCGCTGATTTGTAGTTACCAATATATTCAAGTGTCCCTCAGAACAGAACTTGAAACTTGAAACTTGAAACAAAATTAAAACTACCTGTTTCAACAAGAGAAAAAATTACTTCTCCCTAATATAAATATCCATCGGTACACCCGAAAAATCCCATTGTTCACGGATCTTGTTTTCTAAGAAACGCTTGTACGGGTCTTTGACGTATTGCGGCAAATTGGCAAAAAACACAAATTGCGGTGTGGGTGTAGGCAACTGCATGCAGTACTTGATTTTTACATATTTTCCTTTCAAGGCCGGTGGCGGATAGCTCTCGATAACCTTGAGCATGAAGTCATTGAATTTAGAAGTGGCGATGCGTTGTGAACGGCTCTCGTATACTTTCACAGTGGCTTCTAAGGCTTTTAACAAACGCTGTTTGGTGAGCGCCGATACAAACAAAATAGGCACATCGGTAAAGGGCATAAGCTCTTCGCGAATCTTGGCCTCGTAATCACGGGTGGACATGGTATCTTTTTCCACCAAGTCCCATTTGTTGACCAAGATCACTACCCCTTTTCGGTTTTTCTCGGCCAACCAAAAAATACTTTGGTCTTGTCCTTCAAATCCGCGGGTGGCATCTATAATTAAGATGCACACATCGGCATGTTCGATGGCCCGAACGGAGCGCATCACCGAGTAAAATTCTAAGTCTTCTTTTACTTTGGCCTTGCGGCGAATTCCAGCGGTATCGACCAAATTAAATTCAAAACCAAAACGGTCAAATTTGGTATCAATAGCATCCCTTGTAGTTCCGGCTATGTCGGTTACCATAAATCGATCTTTGCCAATTAAGGCATTGATGAAACTTGATTTTCCAGCGTTGGGACGTCCTACAACGGCAAAGCGTGGCAACACAATTTCTTCCGATACAGGTTCTGGTTTTTCAGGAAAGGCGTCAATCAAGGCATCCAATAAATCCCCTGTTCCGCTGCCCGAGATACTGGCAAACGTATAATAATCGCCCAATCCCAAATTATAAAATTCCAAGGCGTCTTTCTCGCGCATGGCATTGTCTACTTTATTTACGGCCAATAACACCGGCTTGGTTACCTTGCGTAACAATTTGGCTACGGTGTCGTCCATGGGCGTAATGCCTTCTTCTACATCAACTACAAATAAGATGACATCAGCTTCATCAATGGCCAATTCTACTTGCTTGCGGATTTCTCCCTCAAACACGTCGTCAGATCCTTTGATGTATCCGCCTGTGTCTATTACCGAGAACTCTTTTCCGTTCCATTCACTCTTGCCATAATTACGGTCGCGGGTCACACCCGAAACA
>JAGNTC010000035.1 GCA_017987725.1 Flavobacterium sp. | reverse complement strand
ACCCCCGTGACAGTTACATTGGTAATGTCTAAGGGCAATGCTCCTAAATTCTGAATAAAATAGGTAATGGACTGCACGGTATTAAGCGTGGACATGGGAAAAGTAATAGGGGCATAATCGGTGCCCTCACCCACCGTAGGCGTGGTGTCTCCCGAAAAAACAGAGTTCCCGTAAGCCGTTACATTTATTTCTGGCGCAGGAGTACCATAAGAGGCGGTGATGTTGATGTCATCTAACCCAAATTCATCACTGGCTCCGGTTCCGGAAATAATTTCGGGCGTCCATCGAATATAGTATAAACTACCCGGAGCTAAATTCAAGCTTCCAATTACAATTACGCGTGATGGAGATAATGTTTCAACATGCACCCACTGAAAATCGTCGGGTACGTCTGGCGAGACATAATCGAGAGCCGTTTCGGAGGCAAATACCGTGTTGTTTGGAGAGTGTGAAAAACTGATGGAAGAAGAATTGCCTTCGTCATTTCGCACATACAAATCATAGGAAATAGTAAGTTGCGTAATATTCGTCGTTCCGTTATTTCTAATTTTAAGCGTGATGGTTCCAGGATCAAAATCAGAAAGTCCAGGTTGAATTAACAAAGCGGGATTAACATCAGAACTCGGCGTATCGGTATAGGCATAAATCCCAGGTGTAATTACCGCTGTTGAGGTTGACCCTCTACCAAAATCATCTAAGGTTTGTGTGCCGCCAAAAAGCAGATTGCCAAAACTCCATCCTTTCACTTCCCAAGCATTTGAGTTGAGTCGGCCAGCAACTGTGGGGTTTGGCTGAAATCCTGCTCCTGTAAAGGCAGTACTTGGCGTAGTTCCAACGGTAGTTTGCATGCTATTCGAAAAATCGACTATAGCAGTAGGGACAGCATTACTCACATTAACCTGAGCATAGGCCTCGGGTAAGCAAATAATAAAAGCCGCTATAGCAAGTAAATGTCGGAATTTCATGAATAGATCTGAGCTGTTAATTTTTGTCTGCAATCTTTGCAGTTTCACAAACATACAAAGAAAACAAATACAGCCAATTAGCCTTAAATCTAAATCGATAAGTGTACAAAAAAATCGATAAACTGCAGCTGCTACGTAGAGTAGCTTAAAGTGCGATTTTTTGGGTAACTAATTTACCCGATTTAAGTTGCACTTGCACCAACACAACCGATTGGCGAACAGGCGCTTGAAAAGAAAATGTTGTGTCCGAAATCCCCGATTGTTTGTAAATAGTTCTACCTACTAAATCATACACACTGACGCTTTCAATTTGGTCTTGAGCTGAGCGAATGTGGATTTGATTTTCATTTCCATACACCTGAACCAATTGTGTTGCTGAGTGAACTGGGTTTGTAGTCAATTCAGACGAATAACGCAGAATAAATCGGTTGTTAAAGGTGCCTGATGAAGTAGTGAAGGTGTACGTTGATTGAGTCAAATCATGCAAAATATGCTGTTCACGGTCTTCCAAATAAATGGGTTGATTTTGGTTGTCGAATAACCCTTCAGCTGCGTCCAGTTCAATGCTAAAAACACCTGAAACAGCAGCAAAGTAACCCAATGGCACTTGGTCGTTTGCCGCAAACGAAGGACGTGCTTGGATGCGGTAGTTTTTATCGTCTATAAGCGAATAAAAACTGAGGTAGTTTTTTGTTTTAGCAGCCAAGGCATCAAAGGCATGGTCTTCATCCGTAGAAGCACCTTCTATATACCCAACTAAGAGTTGGCTAAACATGCCATCGGTATTTTTCAAGTTGAGCCAAAAACGATCTCTAGTGGGCTGTTCAACTGCTTCTGTTGCCGCTGAAAATCTAAAAAATTGTGCGTTAGTATAGGTTTTGTTACGCATGCTGTTGGTAAACTGCACATTTGTGGGCGTGACTGCTTCCACCATAAACGCTTGACCTGTGCCAATTTTTCCATTTGGCAGGGCGCTGCCGGTGTAACTTGTGCGTGTGCCTCCGGTTTTGTTGTACACCGCATAATCATCCGAAATGAAATTTTGTGCATCTGGACCCGGGTTAGAAACCGAAATGGCACCCACATGCGTCCAAAAATACAATGAACCGTTTATGTTTGGATTTGCATCAATAAAGGCGTCTGCGTCAAGTGCCGAAGGATAGGGATTGCCAATTAAATTAAAATCGTCATTGGCATCGGCTGTATTCGCACTCAAAGTTAATGGCGTTACAATTGTACCCGTGTTTACTGTTCCAGAAAAGGTCACCGATATGGGGGCGGCAGGATAGGAAGCAGCCGTTGTAGGCATCATGACGGCATAGCCTTTGCCTGGAGCAAGAGTGGTGGCTGTTCCAGCAAATGTCCAAGCAAATGGAGCGGTATCATCAAATCCATCCGACACATTGGCGGTAACCACACCCAAATTATTAATCGTTTGGGTATCTGAGAAATTAGCGGTTGTAAATCCAAAAGAATAATCGGTACGCCAAGTGGGGAAAGTGGATCCTAAATTGGCTGAAGTTACTGGTGAAGACCAATAGGTGTAATCAAATTTATCAAAGGAGGATGTGGTTCGGGATACTTGGATTGTTCCGTTATTGGTTACCAATCCGGCATTTTCAATCATCACCAATGAACCACTGTCTGCAATCTGCAAAATGGCATTGGCTTGTACAGTCAAATCATTTTGAATATTCATGTATTGATTGGGCGTAATCACAGCGGTCACTCCCGAATTAATTGTAAGACTACAGGCATCTATACTACCGTGTGTAGTGGTGTTGTAATTGCCCGCCAATATAGCCGCTCGTGTAATGGTTGGTGCAGTTGGTGACCAGGATACTCCATTCCAAGTTACCGCTGAAGTAGCCGTCACTTTTACCGCATTCGAAGCCGTGTAGCAGGTGGCTAAGTTTTCGCGCACTTGACAATAAAATTGATAGCCATCAATGCCACTCACATCGCTCAGGGCTAAGGTAGCTGTTGTTGTTCCGCTGTAAATTCCCGTGTTGGTCAAGGCCGTCCATGTAGTTGCATTGGGTGCCACAGCATACCATTGATAGGTCAATTCTTGTGCATCGCCCGAACCATTATACCCTTCGGCAGCTGTAAAGCTGATACTGGCTGATTTACAAGTAGGTGTATACGTAGGTTGTGTAATAATTGCCGGAGGTAAACTCGTCGAGGTAAAGGAGTACAACCCAATGTTGGAATAATCATTGGTACTGCACGAAGCCACACCTGTCCCTACCCAATTTGTGATATTCCAATCTGATCCGACATACAAAGCAGAGGGCAAAGTTCCGGTAGGTTTGCGTCGAAAAGTGGCTCCGCGATCACCTAATCCTAAACCATCGGCCCAATTGTTTGAACCATATACCCCAAAAGAATCAATTAAATTTCCATTCTTAAATAAAGCAATGTGGTCATTGCCGTTTACATCAAAATTGATTCCGCCAGAAATGGAACCCGTCTGATTGGCAAGCGAGCCGTCTCCACCAGCTGTGGTACATGAACCGTCACTGCCTATAGAAATCACAAAGGTGTTTCCATTAGCCAAATTGACATTCGAGAGCCCAAGAGTATTTGAGTACAGCCCTCCATTACTAGCGGTTTTGATGCTGTAATTAGCTAAATTAACCGTTGCGCCTGTACCGTTGTAAATTTCTATATACGAAAGACCACCAGCAGTAGCGTCGGTTACTTCGCTTAAAAACAACTCTGGGGAAATGAGATTGGATTGACAACTACTGGCGTTAAAATCAAGAACGGTAAATGGCACGGCTACTGTACAGCCTAATGAATTAGTAATTACAACAGAACCCGTAGTGGCCAAATCGGGCACCAAAACTTTGATTTGATTAGCCGACACAGGAATAATTGAAACAGTCAATGTATTGAAAGCCGCACTGATACTGGGCAAAAATGAGGCCGAATTGGTTAGCGTAATTTCGGTCCCTACAGGTCCAGCTGTTGGCGTAGCCGTAAGTGTTTCTGCGGGGCAAAATCCAACTCCTGTAAAATTGATCACATAAGGATTTTCTGCTCCGGAAGGATCGTTGTTGGGAATGCTAATTGAGGCGGTAAATGTGCCCGCGGTGAGTGGGTAAAAACGAATGGTAAAGGCAGTTGTTCCTGTATGTCCCGCTACCGAACTAGCATATGTCGAAAGAATGCTATACTCTGAAGCACCTGTGAGCGTGGCTGCAGCTAGATTTAAATTTTGTTGTCCGAGATTTTGGATGGTAAATACGACATCGGTGAAATTTCCTAGACCGGTGTTGGCAAACGTATAGGTCGAGGTGTTCAAGTAATTGGTTGCGGCTTGGGTTACATTAATCTCAGGATCGCGGTAGCCTTTGGTAACACGAGTAGTGGCTACCAATTGTGTACAATCTATGGTTAAGGTATTCGCTGCAGAAGCAACGCCATTGTTGAGCCATGCACTTCCACTCCATTGATTGGACAAACACAATGACTCGTTTCCAACCACATCCGATGGAAAATAGGTGCTGTTTATTTGGTAACTGGTTGGATTTAAATTGGTAAGCGACCGTTTCATTTCCCAATAACGGGTAATGAAATCGGTTGAAGCATCAAGAGCAGGGTCTTTGACATCGTTTACTGAAAAACCAACAAATCCAGCACCAGAATAGGTGCCACCAATTAAGGTGATAGAAACGGGTGCGTATTGCATACCATCTGCTGAGGCGGCGTTGTCACCAATGGGAAAAGTATAGGTTCCGGCTGCATTTACAAATTTACGGACAGAGGCCAAGGCAGTTGGTGCTGAGCAGTCGGCAATGATAAAATTGGAGGGAGATCCGCCAATTATGGTTGCGTTTTGTCCAATTGCTAAAATATTATTCGCTACATCCAGTATTCCATTTGACAAGACTAATGAGCTATTGATTGTTAGGGTTGAGCCCATGACGGCAGCAATACTCCCTGCCGTTCTGTTGATGGTGAATGTGGCTAAATTAGCAAAAGGGGTAGTCGTATTGAATTTTACTATTCCAATGCTCCCACTTCCCAACAAGGTAAGATTAGAAGTTGTACTGCCCCGAAACGTTCCAGGGCCCGAAATCACATTGGCTACGCCTGTTGAACCTATAGTCAAGGTGTTTCCGTTGATGTCAAAACTGTCCGCAGCAACGCTAAAACTGATGGCATTTCCACCCAAGGGAGCTGAAACCGTGAGGCTATTCAGCAATTGTACAATTGTACTTCCTGCGCTTGGTTGAAAAACGACATAAGGAATGGTTAGAGCCGAAGAAGAAGAAATTGTCTGTGTGCCTGTTTTAGTGAAAAATACCGCGCGGTTGTTGCCATTAAATGTGCCAGTATTGCTCAAATTTCCGGCTAATTTAAAATCGTCGCCGTTGGCCTCTCCTAAGGTGAATGTCCCAGCATTGATTAAATTGCCGCCAATGACCATGGGGCCGCCTGCCGAAACCGCACCAAAATTCATGTGCAAGGCCGATCCGGCATCAATCAGTAAATGAGTCGCAATTGCTTTTATCCCAACTGCTCCTGCTGCAGCTCCATTGATGTAGTTTAGTGTGGTGTTGTTGCTAATTTGAACCGCATTGGGGTAACCCGGAGTCGTGCCAATGATACCCACACCTAATGCATTCCATTCAAATCCACGACCATACACTCCCGAAGGATTATATACTAAAATAGAGGCCGAACCATAAACGGGCGCAGAAAGAAAAAACCCGCCACTATCAATTCGGCAGGTGCCGTTTAGCAAGAGTGTGCTTGTATTTAATGTAATGCCAGCGGCTGTGGAAAACGTACCCCCAACCGTACGATTGGTAGAAGTCATGGCTATTCCCCCTGCGAGTACTGCAACATTATTGGGTCCGTTGGCCACCGGCCAATAGACGTGGTTGTTGGCCACACCATAGGTGCTTGACGTATTAAAATTCAGGGCGGCCGTGGTGTTCATGTAGGTAAAATCGGTACCTGAAGCAAAGCCACCTTGTCGCAATTCAAAAGCCCCAAAAACACGGGTTGTCCCTGTTCGAGTGAGTGCGGTGGAAGTATGAACGGTGTGACCCAATGAAATAATTACATTGTCTGTTGCAGTAGGCACGGCATTGGTCGACCAGGTGCTCGCCACATTCCAATCGCCTGAAGTAACAGACATGGGTCCAAGTGATTGTGTCGTTCCGTTTAATTGAACGTTTATTATTCCAGGTGCTGGAGCCGATTGATCAAATCCACCCGTGCCTCCCGTGCCCGTTCCGCCGTATCCATAGACCCGAAAGGTAGTGGCTGTACTCAGATTGGTTAAACCAGATATGGTTATGGTATTTCCATTGCTTAAAGAGGTAAGTCCAGTAACGACTCCCAAGTTTGTGTTATAGCCATCAACAGAAGATCGCAAGGCTAAATTAACAGGACCCGTTCCTGATCTTCCCCAACTAAATACAAATGAGGTAGGAGTAAACGCGTAATTGAAATTGGGCGTGACTACAAATTGAATGTAATTGTTTCCCGCAATGGCTTCGGTTACGGTATTGCCTCCGACCGTATTGCCGGTATCAAACCAGCTGGTACCCCCAAAACGAAAGCCATTCCCTAATGGAGTAATTCCAGCCCCAAAAGTTAAATCAGCAGCAGAAATATTGGCATTGTTGAATACACTGGGTTCTGTAAGTTCAGTTCCCGTGTTGCCATAGGTGTTCCATTGCAACAATTGCGCATAGCCATTTATCGAAAAACAAAACAGTAAAAAAACTACACTACATTTGAGTTTCATATACAGGTAATTGGGTGTCTTTGTGTTTGTCGAATTAGGGTCAACAAAAATAATGCTAATTTGCAGAAATTCAATAATTTTAAACCAGATAATTATAAACAAATCTCTACCCCATTTTGGATTCAACAGCTCCTATTTCCTACAAAGATGCACTCCGAAAAATTGAGCATTTTTGCGCCTACCAAGAACGTTGTCACCAAGAAGTGGAGTCCAAACTGTTCAGCTTCAAACTAAGCAGTCAGGAAATTGGGGAAGCCATCGCCTACTTAATTGCAAACAATTACCTCAACGAAGAACGATTTGCTTGTTTGTTTGCCATCAGTAAATTTCATCAAAAAAAATGGGGGAAAAATAGAATTAGCCAGGAACTGAAACTACGAAAAATCTCGGCTTACCTTATAGGCAAAGCGATCAAAGAAATTCCCGCTCATGAATATACCGACACCTTTGAGCAAATTTCTCGTCGTTTTTGGGAATCACTCACCGAGAAAAACAGTCTGAAAAAGCGAAAAAAGTTTTGCGATTACTTTTTGCGCAAAGGCTGGGAAAGCGATTGGATTTACGAAAAAGCGATGGCATTAGAAAAAGAAAATTAGGGTTTCCCCACCAAGATACTCACGGCATTACCGCCAAAACCTACCGCATTGATTAGCATTTTTTTCAAAGGTTTTGTTGTCTTATTTGCCGGCAAATACGGCACCGAAATAAATACTTGATGTTGCAGCATCAACACAGCCAATTCCAAACTAAGTAAGCCCGAAGCCCCTAAACTGTGGCCTATTTTCCATTTGTTGGAAGTGAGCAGTGGCAATGATTCTCCAAACACTTTTTGCACGGCTTTGTATTCGGCGCTGTCGCCTTTTAGGGTTCCCGGTGCATGCAGAATAATGGCATCAATCGAATCGGGATCATGTCCTTGTATTGCCATGTGCATGGATTTTTGAAAGCAATCGGCTTCAGCGGTAATCGAGACGTTGTGCGCCAATAATTCGGTGGCATATCCAATTCCTAAAATGGTGGCCAAGGCCGTTGATTTTTCGCCCAATTCTAAACAACAGGCTACCGCTCCTTCGCCTAAGACCATCGAATTGGTTGTTTTGGATAAATCCAAGGATCGACAGGGATAGTCTTGATTTTCGCGGGCGTATATTTTCATGGCCTGCATTTGTGCTATTGTAAAATCAGTGAGTGGCGCTTCACTAGCACCCACCAAAAATTGTTTGGCCATGCCCGATTGCAGCCAAGCAATGCCATTGAGTACCGCATGGAAACCGGTTGAACAGGTAATGGAATGCGAAATTTCGGGGCCTTGGGTTTGCAAATCTTGGGCAATCCAAGAAGATATATTTCCTAAGGTTGTGGTGGGTGAACTTAAGGTGTGGGCGGATTTGTTTTGTAAAAAATCGGCATGATAGTGTTCAAACAAAGTGGTAGCTCCTCGAGAAGATCCAAAGTTAATTCCAAAAGAATCGTCTGCTTTCCATTGGGCCATTTGCACCGCTACTCTGGAAACCGCAAGAGCATTGATTACCGATTTATCGAGCGATTGATACGTTGGGTTTTCTTCCCGCAGTTGATTGACCCAGTTTTGAGTAGTTGAATTCAAAAAACCGGCATAGGCTTCCCGGCTGCCAAAATCTGACAAACGTAGGTGATGTTTGGGCGAAAGATAGTGCTGCCAGATCTCTTCTGGACGATGTCCTAAAGGAGAAACTGAAGCGAGCGCGGTAATGGAAACAGGTGTTTGCACAGGAATTGTTTGTTGCAAAGGTCGCAAAGTTTTGGACGTAGCCGAAGAAAAATATCAGCCTACCTTACTCCTGCACCTCAACCAATGCATTTTCAATGACTTGGTAAATTTTTTGCAATTGTTCTGGGGTGATGATGTAGGGCGGTAAGATATAAATGGTGGATCCCACGGGTCTCAAAACAACGCCGTTTTCTAGAAAATAAGCATATAAGTTGTTACGCAACTTTCCATAATAGGCTTGGTCACTTTTGGTTTGGATTTCTAAAGCAAAAATTACCCCCAAAACCCGGGTAGTTTTTACGCGCGGATGAGCCTGCATTTTTTGTTGAAATTGAAGATGTTGGGTATGAACTGCTTGAATTTGCTCTTGCATCAAGGCCGATTCCAATAATTCCAAACTGGCAATCGCGGCTGCACAACCGGTGGGATTTGCCGTAAAGGTATGCCCATGAAACAAGGCTTTGTGGGTGTCTTCGCTATAAAACGCATCAAAAATTTCTTGGGTAAACGAGGTGATCGCCATGGGAATTGTCCCGCCGGTTAAGGCTTTAGACAAACACAACATATCGGGTTGTTGGGTCAGGTAATCGCAGGCAAAGTTTCGGCCGGTTTTGCCAAAGCCCGTCATGACCTCGTCCGCGATTGTGAGTATTTGCTGTTGTTTGCATAAACGAATGTAGCGATCCAACTCAGCGGCTTCATACATCAGCATCCCGGCTGCGCCTTGCACCAACGGTTCAAAGATAAAGGCCGCAAATTCGCCCGTTTGTACTTGTTGTTCAAAAAGGGTATACGCGGCTTCTTCATTGCCGGCCGAAGGCAAAGGCACGCGCACCACTTCAAGTAATGAGCCTTGAAAAGCTTCGGTAAAAAAGGATATGCCGCTGGCGGCCATAGCGGCAAATGTGTCGCCGTGAAAAGCATTCTCAAAAGCCAAAATTTTGGTCTTGGGCAGCCCTTGGTTGTAATGGTATTGCAACGCCACTTTAATGGCTACTTCAACGGCTGTAGAGCCGTTATCTGAATAAAACAATTTGGCTTGATTGGTCGGTAAAATGCGCATCAACTTCTCTGACAAAACAACAGCAGGTTCGTGAGTAAAGCCTCCAAACAACACATGTTCTAAGGTGGTAAGTTGCTTATAAATGGCATCGGCCAAATAACGGTTGCTGTGCCCAAACGGATTCACCCACCAGGAAGCAATGGCATCTATGTATTCTTTCCCGTCTTCGTCCCACAACAACGCCCCTTCGCCTTTAACGATTGCCACTGCCGGCAAACTCGTTTTGTGTTGGGTGTAGGGATGCCAATTGTGTTGCTGGTCGCGTTGGGAAAGGCTCATGGGATTAGCGATTGTTGATTTTTGATTTTTGATTTTTGATTGTTGAATTGGTCCCAAAGTCTAGGGATTGAGATTTAGAATTTGGTATTACATATTTGTGAGCGCCTCTTTAAAGCTATCGGCATAATAGGCAATTACGTTGGCATCAAAATAGGGCTCGTTATTAATCCGGCAGAGGAATTTTACTCCTGATTTGGCTAAAATAATTGATTCGGTAGCGGGATTTTCGTCGCCCGAAAAAATGATCCCGGCGCAAGGAATATTTTTACTTTTCAAGGCTTCCAAACTAAGAAGCGTGTGGTTGATGCTACCCAAATAATGACGGGAAACCAAGATGACTTCGTAGTCTTTTTGAATTAAATCGATGATGCAATCGGTGTCGTTGAGCGGAACCAATAATCCCCCTGCACCTTCAATCACCAAATGATTGCTGGTTTTGGGTTCTTTAATGTGGTTGAGATCTATAGTAATGCCATCCAATTGGGCAGAAAAATGTGGACTGGCAGGGGTATTCAATTGGTAACTGTTCTCCAAAATTTGGGATTTGACATTGGAGAGAAGAGACGATACTTTGATGCTATCGGAGTGATCCAAATCACCGGCTTGAATGGGTTTCCAATAATCGGCTTCCAGGGCTTGGGTGAGGATCGCGGCGGCAATGGTTTTGCCTACATCGGTGCCAATGCCTGTAACAAATAATTTGCGTTGTTTTTGAGCCATGGATAGGATTTTTTAGAACTGTAAAAGTACACAACAGAGCGGAGATTTTACATGCCCCTGCTAAAACTAATTTGCCGCAAACACCAATTGACTCAACTGCTGCAATACGGCTTGAATTTGGCTATGTGTGTTGTAACTGTGCAAACAAAACCGCAGACGCTCTTGGCCTTCCGGAACGGTGGGAGAAAGAATAGCGCGGACGTCAAAACCGGCTTCTTGCAGTTGTTGGGCTATGTATTTTACATTTTGATTTCCGGGAAGGATGGCCGATTGAATGGCCGATTTGCTATACACAAACAGCGGCTTGAGTCCGGCTTGTACTTTCTCTTGATTGAAAAATTTAATTTTATCGCGCAACTGCTGCAGCTGATCGGGTGCTTTTTCCAGCTGATTATAAGCCATGAGCACCGTGGCTACGGCATGTGGCGATAGTCCGGTGGTGTAGATGAAACTGCGGGCAAAATTAACCAAATACTGCTGCAAATGGGTACTACCCAAAATGGCTGCGCCGTGACAACCTAAACCTTTGCCAAAAGTAACGATACGGGCAAAGATTTTATCTTGTAACTGCAACTGCTGAGTCAATCCTTCGCCCTGATTGCCAAAAACCCCAAGCGCGTGGGCTTCGTCAACCACCAAATAGGCGCCGTATTTTTCGGATAATTGTACGAATGCGTCCAGCGGAGGCGAATCGCCATCCATTGAAAAGACCGCTTCTGTCACAAGGTAAATAGTTGGAATTTGGTCCCGAAGATTCGGATTGGAATTTGGAATTTGGAATTTGGAAATTAATCGATCTAGATCTTCGGTATCGTTGTGTTGGAATTTGAATGATTTGGCGTGTGACAAGCGAATGCCGTCGCGAATAGAGGCATGGCAGAGTTCGTCGTATAAAATAATATCGCCTTTTTGGGGTACGGCACCAAAAAATCCCACATTGGCATCGTAACCCGAATTGAATAACAAAGCCGATTCGGCTTGGTGAAACTGGGCAATTTTTTGCTCTGCGAGGGCATACAATGCATGATTTCCCGTGAGTAAACGAGAGCCTGTGGCGCCATTTTGTGTATAGCCGTGATCGACTAAAAATTGGTGGGTATTGGAAAACAGTTGGGTTTTGGTGGCAAATCCTATATAATCGTTGGAAGCAAAATCGACTCCGGTTTTGGGCGCCGACAACGCGCGTAAGGCATGTTGTTGAGCACGCTGTTGCAGTTTGTCGGATAAGGATTTTGGAAGCTTCATGTGGCAAATTTACCGAATTCAAACCAATGCAGATAGAATTATTATTACTAGCCCGGATTGCCGTGGATATCCTTTTTCCTGGGCGTTCCAGGAAAAAGATAGGAACAGAAAGCCGGATGAGCTTCAAAAAAAAACGCCCAACTAGTGTTGGGCGTATATTTTTATGTGAGGAAGAAATTAGTCCACCAAGACGATTACTTTGTTGTCTTTCATTTCGATGGTTCCCGAACTGATCGCCAAGCTGTAATTTTGCTCGTTGATTTTGGCAAATTTGCCTTCACTTTCTTTTTCAAAATGAAACTGAGTCGCCGTGATTTTTACGCTTCCTTCTTTAAGGGTTGAAACGATGGGCGCGTGCTGGTTTAACAACTGGAAACTTCCATCAACGCCAGGCAAGGAAACCGAACTAACTTCGCCTTGGAACAATTTGGCTTCGGGTGATACTATTTCTAAAATCATAATTTCTCTTTATAAATTCCAAATTTTAAAATTCCAAATTCCATTTTGGGATTTGAGATTTTACTTTTTTGAAGTTTATCAAGCTTTGCTTGATTTATGCTTCCGCCAACATTTTTTCTCCCGCTTCGATGGCGTCTTCGATGGTTCCTTTCAAGTTGAAAGCGGCTTCTGGCAAGTGATCCAATTCTCCGTCAATGATCATGTTGAATCCTTTGATGGTGTCTTTGATGTCAACCAATACGCCTGGAATACCGGTAAATTGCTCGGCTACGTGAAACGGTTGTGACAAGAAACGTTGTACACGACGCGCTCTAGAAACCGATAATTTATCTTCTTCTGACAACTCCTCCATCCCTAAGATGGCGATGATGTCTTGCAATTGTTTGTATTTCTGAAGGATTTCTTTTACACGTTGAGCGCAATCGTAGTGCTCAGCGCCTAAGATTTGTGGTGTTAGGATACGAGAAGTAGAATCCAATGGATCTACTGCAGGGTAAATACCCAACTCAGCAATTTTACGAGACAATACCGTTGTTGCATCTAAGTGCGCAAAGGTAGTGGCTGGCGCTGGATCAGTTAAGTCATCTGCAGGTACGTAAACCGCTTGTACAGAAGTAATAGATCCTTTGTTAGTTGAGGTAATACGCTCTTGCATCGCTCCCATCTCGGTAGCCAAGGTAGGTTGGTACCCTACCGCTGAAGGCATACGACCCAAAAGGGCTGATACCTCAGATCCTGCTTGAGTAAAACGGAAGATGTTGTCTACGAAAAACAATACGTCTTTTCCTTGGTCTGAACCTGCTCCATCACGGAAATACTCCGCAATTGACAATCCAGAAAGGGCCACACGTGCACGTGCTCCTGGTGGTTCGTTCATTTGTCCAAATACGAACGTCGCTTTGGAATCGCGCATTCCCGCTTTGTCTACTTTGGTTAAATCCCAGCCTCCATTTTCCATAGAGTGCATGAATTCTTCACCATATTTAATAATGCCTGACTCCAACATCTCACGAAGCAAGTCATTTCCTTCACGGGTACGTTCTCCTACTCCTGCAAATACAGAAAGTCCACCGTGACCTTTGGCGATATTGTTAATCAATTCTTGAATCAATACTGTTTTTCCTACTCCAGCTCCACCAAACAAACCAATTTTTCCTCCTTTTGCATAAGGCTCGATCAAATCGATTACTTTGATTCCAGTGAACAAAACTTCAGACGAAGTAGATAAGTCTTCAAATTTTGGAGCAGGACGGTGAATAGACAGACCATTTTCACCTGTTTTAGGCAATTCACCTAAACCGTCAATGGCATCGCCAATTACATTAAACAAACGTCCGTAAACATCTGGACCGATAGGCATTTGGATGGGATTTCCTGTACCAACTACTTCGTATCCTCTACTCAATCCGTCAGTTGAATCCATCGAGATGGTACGTACGGTGTTTTCACCAATGTGAGATTGTACTTCTAATACCAATAAGGTACCGTCTTTTTTAGTGATTTCTAAGGAATCATAAATTTTTGGAAGTTCAACATCTTTTCCGTTGAACACTACGTCAACTACTGGACCAATGATTTGGGCAACTTTTCCGATTACTTTTGACATTGCTTATGTATTTATTAAATAGCTAATTAGGTTTGGTTTTGAAAAAACAGAATTGGGTGTTTTTTTCGTGTGCAAAGATAAATTTTAAAACTTGAAAATCAAGACAATTTTTATAAAAAAGTTACCGCCCAAAGCGGGTAATCAATTTTGTGTACATCACTTCTAAAACGGCTTCGTAAACCATAAAAAAACCATCCCTTTTGAGGATGGTTTTCTGTATTAAAACAAGTTTGTCTTAGTTAATTACCGCAGGAAATTGAATAGGGTATTCAGCCAAGTCAAGTGGTTTAAATGTAGAGCCGTATTTGGCATTGATTGCCTCCGCAAATTTATTTGCAATGAAAGCATATCCTCTAGCTGATGGATGAACTCCGTCTAATGAAAATGCACCACCTGTTACATAACTAGCAGTTAAGTGGTAGTTACCGTAACGAATACCTCCGTTAAATACTTGACTCATAACCGCATTGGCATCAACAAATGCTAATCCTTTTGCCTCAGCAATCGATTTGATCGATGCATTGTAGGCATCAACGGCAACTTTAATTTCAGCGATTTCATCTTTAGAAAGCACCCAGTTGTCAGCTAATGGCACAGAAACACCATTTACTTGTTGTGGATTTCCTCCTACAGCAGTTCCAATAAACGAACGGGAAGTTAATACCATTAAATCAGCTGAAGTTGCTTGACGATAGGATGGCAAGCCCAAAGCAGCCAATGAGGTTAAATAGCTGTCTACCATAACAACTGCATTGTTTCCTGCCTGGAACGTGATGGTTCTTTTGGCTTTTTCTTCGGCTGAAATTAGACCGGCGTTTAATGCGGCCGCTAAACCACCGTTATATGCTGCATAGCCTGCATTTAATTGCCCTGCTGTGGCAGCGTCAAGTGGAACTGGGTTGTAAGGTACGGTTGTAAAGTAGGGAATAGTTGTAACATAAGGAATATTGGCAACCACACCTTTTGCGCCGTTAGCGGTCATCGCATCAACTAATCCGCTGTATACATTTGCGAAAACGCCAGGATCAGTAATGTCATTCGCACCATAGGTTGCAGGATTTATATTTCCTAACTGGTTAACTCCAGCTCCTCCAGAAGTAGCATAACCTAAAACGTCGTTATTTCCAATCCATAATGAAAAGAATGTAGCGTTTTGAGCGGCCGCATCGGCGATAATACTTGTTGAGGGCGAGGAAGCAAACCGCACAAAGTACGGATTGGCTTGACCTAAAGCCACACCAGCTACATTACCGTAACCCGGTGCAGCCAAATGATAACTCTTTGCTCCAGGCACACCCATATTGTTAAACGGACCTGTCAATTGATTGGTGATTTCAGTAACCGGAGTTCCTGGCACATTTACTGGAGCGGCACCGTTAAAAAACAAACGGGTGCCTTGAATTGGCGTACCACCAAGCAATAATCCTCCTAAGTTGTCATCGCCACAAAAGGGAATTTTAAATTCTCCTCCGCCTACTTGAGCAAATTGCTGAGCCAATAAGTTTGTATAGGATCCTTCTTGACCTCTTTTAAAAAGTGCTCCATCGCTGTAACCCGCTGTAAGCGAATTTCCTAATGAAACGTATTTCGAAAAATCAGCGGTTCCCGCAGATACTGGCACATCTCCAGGCGCAGTATCGTCATTTGTACATGCTGCAAAGGTTAACGAAACCAAAAGCAACCATTTGAAATTTTTTATCATGATTCTATATTTTTATGAAGTTTACGTTAGATTAAGGATTAATGGTCCATGAAGCATACCAAAGTTGACCGATAGCACCTGCTCCAACTACTTGAATGTAATCTTTACCTAATAAATTGTTGGCGCCCAATTTAAATACCGATTTCATAGAAGGAATTCCGTATGTAATTTGTGCATCCACCACGGTGTTTTCTGGCACATCTCCATCAACAAATGACGACTGCCAAGTATAGGCTGTATTCCAACGCACATTCGTGTTGAAACCAAAATTTTTGAACAATCTTGGGTTACCAATAGATGCTTTTACACGGTGTTTTGGCGTATTAAACGAGGTTTCAAAACCAGGATCGTTTGCATCATCATAGATAAAGCCAGCATAGTTGTAATTGGCACTAAGCTCATAGTCACTAAATACTTTCTTGCCTAAGCCCAACCCCACTCCGTACGATTCTAATGAAGCTTTTGAGTTGGTGTATACTTGGTACACACGACGATCGCCATTGCTTAAAGCGCTCAAAGGGGCTAAAGTTGTAGCGTCACCTAAATTAATTGGCACGTTTACATCCCCGTATAAAGGTGTAATTA
>JAGNTC010000149.1 GCA_017987725.1 Flavobacterium sp. | reverse complement strand
ATCAAGATGAGTTCTTTTACGCCGTCTCTGGCCAATCCTTCTGCTTCTTTGACCAATTTTTCGATGGGTTGCGACACATGTTTGCCGCGCATCAACGGAATGGCACAAAAACTACACGGACGGTCACAGCCCTCGGCAATTTTCAAGTAAGCGTAATTTTTTGGGGTGGTAGTGAGGCGTTCGCCCAACAATTCGTGTTTGTAATCGGCACCCAAGGCTTTGAGCAACAACGGCAATTCGGTGGTGCCAAAAAACTGATCAATGTTGGGGATTTCTTTTTCCAAATCGGGTCTGTAGCGTTCGGAAAGACAGCCCGTCACAAATACTTTATCGACCAATCCGCGTTCTTTTTTGTCGGCGTATTCTAAAATCATGTTCACCGATTCGGCTTTGGCGTTGTCAATAAATCCACAGGTGTTGATCACAATGATATTGCCTTCGCGATCAGCAGGTGCTTCGTGCTCTACCTCTTTGCCGCTGGCGCGCAATTGGCCCATGAGTACTTCACTGTCATAAATGTTTTTGGAACATCCTAAAGTGATCACATTGATTTTATTTTGCTTGGTCGATTTCGTTCTCATTTTTGCTATTTGGTCTGCAAAAGTACATTAATTCTCAAAAGAAACTCCAATTCAAATTCGCTTGTTTTTTCGACAAAAAAAAGGCCAATTAAGGCCTTTGATCTGTTTATTCATACTTGAAGTTGTTATAATTCAAAGGTAAGTGTAGTCGTGATCGAACTGATGTTGGTCTTTACAGCAGCGCCGTCGGTAAAACCATAGGTAAAGAACGAACGTTGTGAATAGCGCTGTGACAAATCATAAGCCAAGTCAATTCGTGTTCCGCCAAAATTGTAGCCAAATCCGGTGGAGTAAGCCTTTAACCCGCCGATTGTGTATTTGTTTTTAAATGGACTTTGTTCGTTGCGGTATCCGGCACGCACACTCCATTGTTTGATGCGGTATTCGGCTCCAACACGCACTTCAGCCGTATTGCGCAAAGCACTTTGAATCGATGCATTCGCAGTTGAAAATTCATTTGCCGGCTGGAATTGGCTATTGCTGTAATCTTTCAGCAGGTAATCAAAACTGATCAAGCCTTTTTTGCCAAAAACATAGGCCAAACTTCCGGTAAATTCATGCGGTGTTCGCAATTGGTATGGGCTGTAAAGCATAATAATTCTTGAAGTTGCTGAGGCATCGTTGGGGTTGTAATTGGGGGTAAAATTTTTTGAATACAGCCGTTGATTGACCTCGTCATTGAGCGTCAGCCAAGTGGGTGATTTATAGGACAAGCCCGCGCGAAACGAGCTGTTAAACTTGTGTATGGCGCCCACTTGAAACGAAAATCCATTGCCGTAGGTATGGATGTTGTTTTCAAATTGAATTTTTTTGATAAGGGCTGGATCTGCATTGTTTTCTTCATAAAAAATAGAAGTTTTGGTGTAATCCGTAAAATGCAAGTTCAGGTTGGCTCCAAAATACCACTTGTCCTTGTATTGAAATCCCCCGTTGAACATCATTTTTCCATTGTAGCCGGTGGATATCACATAGTTTTCTTGGTAATAGTTTTCGGCTGGACTAAAATTTGGTAAGTAGGTGTCGTTGTTTGGGTTTGACACGTCATTGGTAATCACATTGGCAAAATAACCCAAGAAGGCCTGTTGGTCGGCATAGTTTAGGTCTTCATAATAATTATTGAGCAGCGTGCTCAAGTATATGCCTCCTTGGTTTTGGTTTGGATTGGCATAGTAGAGAAAATAATTCGCAATCGAATTTTGATTGTTTCCCACCGCATACGTGGCATTATCAAAATTTACATCATTTTCATAGGCCACACAAAAGGCCAATTTTTTCCAATTGTCATTTGGGTTTGACGCATGATACACAAAAGCAGCACCCGCTTGATTCAAGTCAAATGAAATGTCGTTTTCGGTCGTAGACCTGTTCAAGTAATTGGACGTGTTTTTGGTATTTCGGTTGTTTAAACTAACCGAGAATTGGTTGTTAGAAAAAACAGCGGATCCCGCGGGATTACTATTTAATGCCGACATGTCGCCGCCCAATGCACCAAATGCACCTGCCATGGCTCTAAATCGGGCACTACCATTGGTTTCATTCATGCTGTAACGCAACGCTTGATTGATACCTTGAGCCCACAGTTGAGTAACCGAACAAACTAGAAGTAGAATTGCAATTTTTTTCATCTGTTTAAAAATTATAAGTGATTAGCGTCGTCCGCCGCCAGAAGATCGTCCGCCGCTTCCGCTAGTTGAGTTATACGATCCGCCGCTGTAATTTCCAGAATTGGATGGAGCGGGAGAATAGTTTCGGGTTCCATTTGACGAATTGCTTCGAGTAGGGGCAGGGTCGCTTTTTGGCGAGCTCGCTCCAGAGCTGAAGAAACGTGGGGAAGTAGTGCCAGATCCTTGGTTGTTATTTGAGCGAGGAACGCTGTAGTTTCGGGTGCCGTTCATATTCAAGTTTGGGTTCGAATTACTGAATCGCGGATTGGTATAATTTCGCGTACCCGTTTCTGTATTACGCACCGAATTTCTTGGATTGGTAATATTATTCCTAGGGTTTGGATTAGATCGGATGGGATTTCTTGGCGTATTGTTTCCGTAGGAGCGGGGCGAAATTTCTCTATTTCCCCAATAATTGTGAGTGGTTCCATAACGTCCCATGCCGTTGCGTCTGCCTCCATGGTAGTAGGCGTTGCTGTAATACCATTGCGGGCCATACGGGTTGTAGGTGTAAAAATAGTAGGGATAAAAACCGCCAAAATAATTCATGTAGGGCTGGAATCCCCAACCCATATTGTATGGACTATACCAGTAATCCCATCCCCAAAACAGAAATGGATCGTTCCAATAGGAGTTGTACCAGTAATTGTTCATGCCCCAATTGGTGTTGTAAAAATTAAAATTGGTTGTCGTTGCATTGCTGCCCCAAGCTCCTTGACTGCCAGTGTATTCCGAAGTATATTGGGTGGAATATTGGGGAGTGAGGCTATCCGAAATAGAGCTGTATTGCTCCACATCGGTAAAGGTTTCTGTTGATTGTTCGGGATCTTGTAAGCTACCAAAATAGTTAGCATATTGTGTGGCTTGATTCGAAGGTTGGGATGGTGGTTGGTTGGTGTCATTTCCAGAACCATAAATCCCATCACGGTCATAATAGGAGGTGTTTTGAAAGCTGCCACAAGAAAAAATAAAAACACTTAAAAATCCAACTAAAGCAAAGAAGAACACTGTGCGCGGGAAAAAAACATTCGTTTTCATATCTGGTATTTTTATTGTTGAACCCAACAAAATTAGTTAGTTTTGCCGAACATTTTAGTTAAAATAAGTTAAACAAATTTTGAGCCGATAAACTATGAGTAAGCACCTGACCACACGCGCTGAAGATTATTCAAAATGGTACAATGAATTGGTTGTGAAAGCCGATTTGGCCGAAAATTCAGGCGTTAGAGGATGTATGGTAATCAAACCCTACGGCTACGCTATTTGGGAAAAAATGCAAGCTGAATTAGACCGTATGTTTAAAGAAACCGGTCACAGCAATGCCTATTTCCCTTTGTTTGTTCCCAAAAGCATGTTTGAGGCAGAGGAAAAGAACGCCGAAGGTTTTGCCAAAGAGTGTGCGATTGTTACGCATTATCGACTCAAAAATGACCCCGACAAACCCGGAAAGTTGATGGTGGATCCCAACGCCAAGCTTGAAGAAGAACTCATTGTTCGTCCTACCAGCGAAGCCATTATTTGGAGTACCTATAAAAACTGGGTGCAGTCCTACCGCGATTTACCTTTGTTAATCAATCAATGGGCGAATGTGGTGCGTTGGGAAATGCGCACGCGTTTGTTTTTGCGCACCGCTGAATTTTTATGGCAAGAAGGCCACACGGCACATGCCACCAAAGCTGAAGCGATTGAAGAATCAGTAAAAATGATGAATGTCTATGCTGATTTTGCCCAAAATTTCATGGCCATTCCAGTTATCAAAGGAGTGAAAACAGAAACCGAACGCTTTGCTGGCGCCGAAGAAACCTATTGCATAGAAGCCTTGATGCAAGATGGTAAAGCCTTACAAGCAGGAACTTCACACTTTCTAGGCCAAAATTTTGCCCAAGCATTTGACGTAAAATTTGCTACTGCCGAGGGCAAACAAGAATACGTTTGGGGAACGTCATGGGGTGTGTCAACCCGTTTGATGGGCGCCTTAGTCATGACGCATTCCGACGATCAAGGCTTGGTGTTGCCACCTAATTTGGCACCCATTCAAGTGGTGATTGTCCCTATTTATAAATCCGAGGAGCAGTTGGCAGAGATTTCAGCTGTGGCAAATGAATTGCTGTGCTCTTTCAAAACCTTAGGATTAGCCGTAAAATACGATGACCGAACCACACAAAAACCGGGATTTAAGTTCAATGAATACGAGCTCAAAGGTGTGCCAGTTCGCATTGCGATAGGTCCAAAAGATTTAGAAAACGGAACCTTCGAAGTTGCCCGTCGAGATATTTTAAGTAAAGAAGTGGTTTCTAAAACTTCCATCGTGAGTTACGTCCAAGATTTATTGCAGCAAATACAACACGATTTGTTTGCCAAAGCTTTGCATTATCGCGATACGCACATCACCGAAGTGAATTCATTTGAAGAATTCAAGCAGGTTTTGGATACCAAAGGCGGGTTTGTTTCAGCGCATTGGGACGGAACACCTGAAACCGAAGAAAAAATCAAGGAATTGACCAAGGCAACGATCCGTTGTATTGCTCTTGATCGGGTGTTAAGCCC
>JAGNTC010000148.1 GCA_017987725.1 Flavobacterium sp. | reverse complement strand
TAAATTCTTTATAATTTTTTATAATACATGGCTTTCACAATTCCGTCTGAAAGTCCAATTTTTGGTACGTAAATCCATTTGGCTCCACTCCATTTCATGGCATTCAAATAGATTTTGGTAGCCAAGACAATTACATCGGCGCGATCGGGATTTAATCCCATATCAGACACCAATTGATTGTAGGTTAAGCCACTCAATAACTGGTATTGTTTGGATATATATTGATAAGACAAAGGCGTATCTATTGGTTTTTCAGATAACTTGAACAACTTATTGATGTTACCGCCCGAACCGATTAAAGTAACCTGCTCAAATGGTGATGTATTTAGAGTTATCCAATCTTGAATTTCTTGCCATATAGAATCGGGTACCATCTGGTTTAACAAACGAACTGTACCTATTTTAAACGATTTGGAAGCCACCATTTGGGCATTAGAAAACAATGAAAACTCAGTACTTCCTCCGCCAACATCAACAAACAAATAGGTGTGTTCAGTTTTTAACAAATGATGCAAGTCGGTTGAAGCTATAATGGCTGCTTCTTTTTTTCCATCAATAATTTCAATCTTTACCCCTGCTTTTTCCTGAATTGTTTGAATCACCTTGTCGCCATTTTGAGCTTCTCGCATAGCCGACGTAGCTAAGGCTCGGTAATCCTTTACTTTATGCACTTTCATTAATAACTTGAAGGCCTGCATTCCATGAACCATACGATCGATGTTTTCGTCTGATATAATTCCTGTAGTAAAGGCATCTTGGCCCAATCGGATGGGTAAACGAACTAAGGCACTTTTATTAAACTGTGTGGGTTTGCCGGGTTCTTCCACTACGTTGGCGATCAACAATCGCATGGCATTAGAGCCAATGTCAATAGCGGCATATTTTTGAATTGAAATCATATTCTTGAATTAAGACTGCTCTGCAGCGGATTGATCCGTATCGGCTTTTTGTTTGTAATAATTGTAGGTTTCCAATTGCGCTCTAAATACAGGATTGTCTCCTTTTTGTCGGTATTTGTTGTCCAATAATTGAGAATGAAAACGGGCTTTCACATTTCCTTTCCAACCCATATCAAACACATCAATGAGTTCTTGTTTGATGGCTGGATCATAAATTGGGCAAGCCACCTCTACACGGGTATCCAAATTTCGGGTCATGAAATCGGCCGATGAAATAAAGACCTCAGGATCTCCATTATTGCCAAAAATATACACGCGGGTGTGTTCCAAATAATTATCTACAATACTAATGGCTTCAATGTTGTCACTCATGCCAGGAACGCCAGGAATTAATGAGCAAATGCCTCGAACTTGGAGTTTGATTTTCACTCCGGCTCGGCTAGCTTCATATAGCTTATCTACCATATCAAAATCAGATAGGCTGTTCATCTTTAAATGGATCATACCTTGGTGACCTAATTTGGTGTGCATGATTTCGCGCTCGATGAGTTTGTAAAAACGAGAACGGGTGTAGTGCGGGGAAACGATTAGGTGCTTGAATCGATGGATCCTGAAATTGACTTCAAAAAAATCGAAGATTTTATCGATGTCTTTGAGGATTTTTTGATGGCTTGTAAACAAAGTGACATCGGTGTAAATTTTAGCGGTAGATTCATTAAAGTTACCAGTCGAAATTAATCCGTATCGTTTGATTTTTTGTTGTTCGATACGCTCAATAACGCAGATTTTACTGTGTACTTTCAGTCCCTTAATTCCAAAAATCAGCTGAATGCCTTCCATTTGCATTTTCTCTGAATAAGAGATGTTGCTGGCCTCATCAAAACGCGCCTGTAATTCAATTTGAACCGTTACTTTTTTACCATTCTTGGCCGCATTAATGAGCGAACTGATGATCTGGGAATTCTTGGCCAATCGATACAAGGTAATTTTAATCGAAACTACTTTTGGATCTAATGCCGCCTCGCGCAAAAACTTAATCAAATAGGAAAAAGATTGGTAGGGCGCATGCATCAGGTAATCTTTTGTACTGATTTTTTCAAGAATGCTGCCTTCTAGACTCAGGCCCGGAACGGGTAAGGGTTCATTTTTTTTGTACAACAAATCATATCGGCCCAAATTGGGAAAATCCATGTAATCCCTACGGTTGTGGTATCTCCCACCAGGAATTAAACTATCGGTAGAATCCAAGTGAATTTTAGATAAGAAGAATTTCAGCGTGTCTTTACCAATTTCTTGATCGTACACAAAGCGAACGGGCTCTCCAATTCGGCGATCTTTTACACTATTGGCTATTTTTTCAAGCATACTTTTACTCAAATCGCTGTCCATTTCCAGCTGGGCATCGCGGGTAATTTTGATCATGTGTGCCGTAACACTGTAATAATCAAAAATATTGAAGATACTACTCAAGTTAAACCTTATGACATCGTCTAAAAGGATCACATAATCTTTGCCGTCAGACTGCGGTAAAACCACAAAACGGTTGATAGTTTTGGGAATTTCAATTACTGCATAACGGATTTCTTTTCGGCGAGATACCCGTTGAAGCAAATTGGATGGAGCAGCTGTATTGAGCACCAACTTCACGGCTAAATAACCCGAGGTGTCTTTGAGCAAAGGAAATTCTGCCAAGTCATTCAATATAATGGTGACTAAGGCAGGACTGACTGTTTGTATAAAAAAATCTTTAACATAGGCCTCTTGTTCGGGAGACAATTGTTTTTCGTTTACAATAAATATGCGTTCGGCTTCCAGCTTTTTTTCAATGATTCTAAGTACTTGTAAACTTTCTTCTTGTTGCGCGATTACAATGGCTGTAATCTCATTTAGCAACTGGTGGGCCGTGCTTCCTCCCAAGGCCTTTTGGCCAGAAATACCCGATAAACTCAATCGTCGAATGGCTGCATAACGCACGCGGAAAAACTCATCTAAATTGTTGGAAAAAATACCCAAAAATCGCAACCGATCCAGCAAAGGCACCGTTTCATCGGCCGCTTCTTGCAACACACGGGCATTGAACGCCAACCAACTTTTTTCTCGTTCGATGTATTTATTATCAGACATATTTACAGGGTATCTTTAGGGAACTTCATTTTTTTGGTGAGGCCTTTTTGCAATTTTGACCACGAATTAATAGGTAACTCGAGTACAACAAAGCCGCAGGTGGGCACATTATCTATTTGAATGGATCCAAATTTATTAACAAAATTTGTAATGGCCTCGTTGTGGCCAAAAAGAATTATGGCCTGATCTTCGTCTTTTCGGGATTGGACGAACCTTTCTAGATCGGCACAAGAAAAGGTATACAAATCGGATTCATATTGAATAGCCGCTGCAGTAGTAGGAAAATAAGACGTTATTATTTCTGCCGTTTGTCTGGCTCGGGTAGCCGTACTGCAATACATGGAATAAGATTCGGGTAAATGGGCAGCCACAAAACTACCCATTGCATGGGCATCAGTAATTCCTCGCGTTGCCAATACGCGACTGTGATCGGAAGTAGCCATCTCCCAGCTTGATTTGGCGTGTCGCAGAAGTAGAATAGTTTTCATTTGTGGTTAATTTTGCGTAGACAAAGTAACTATATTGTGGTTAATTTTGCGTTATCGTACAGGTTAATAAAACTATACACGACGTTTAATTTTAGAAAAAGTCATTTCAGCTGTCGTTTATCGATATATTTTTGAGTTTATTTTCTTACAAAATATACTTTAAACTACACTTTATCGATGTTTATTGCATTTTATCGTTGTTTCAAAGTCGGATTTCAAGCAAATGTGTCTATTTTTGGAACGTGATTTTTTTTTAAAGTACACCCAAAGTATGAAACGAAATAAACAGAGCGCAAATTTAAATAGTACAATCCTCAAACAGTGCCTGCTGTATTGTGTGCTTTTTGGATACAGCATCAGTGGTTTGGCTCAGTCAAGTGGATCATCTATTCGTTCAACTGAAGCATACCTAAACGAATTGCAATCAAAAACAGCTAGCGTTTATGAAAAAGAAGCGGCCCAGAACTTAGCTGCTTTGTTGCACGCCAAACAAGAGTCGATCTACATCACAGGACAAAACGTGCAGAGGTATGGAACAAAACCACGCGTTGTATTTCTTTCGTTGACGGATATCAATCAATTGAGCAGTTTACAATCACTCCAAAACAATATTGAACTCATACAAATTCAAGTCAATGGCGCTGCCGATTACCCGCAGTTGCTTTCAAGCGAACTATTGGCTGGTTTTAAAAACCTTAAATACCTGCATTTTATTTTAGCAGATCAAGCTTCAAGTGCTGCCTTAGCCTCCGGACTTGCTTCTGTTCATTTGCCTTATGACTTACTGTATTCTGTTGTAAATGTGGATCACGACTAATGACAAACGTAAAATCACATACCGCCAAGCTATTCTCCTTTTGGGCCTATTTTGTGCTCTTGGTGTTGTTGGTTTCACCCTTACTACATGGTCAGGTTCGTGTCGATTTTACGCAACGCAGTTCACAATATACGCCTACAAAAAAGATCTACACACTCAAAGGCGATTTTACCATGTTGGGAAATACCTGCCTTACCCCGCAAAACTATGGTCCAAACACCAACAACAACGGGCAATTCATGCAGTATATTGATGCGGATTCAGATCCCACTACGTTCAACTCTTCCTCTTCTACCTTGGTGCTGTCAACTGAAAATGGAGCAATTCCCAGTTGTTCCAACATTGTGTATGCCGGATTATATTGGACAGGAAAATCAAATACCAACGATGTATTTACGGTAACCAAAGACATTCCTAATGGAACACAAAACACCAACACCTCAGTTTCAGTTGGTCATAACAACAACGTCATCTACAGCAATTTCACGCTCATTGTATCGCGCAATACCATAAGCCCTAACT
>JAGNTC010000034.1 GCA_017987725.1 Flavobacterium sp. | reverse complement strand
GTACTGTGTACGCCAAACGCCATGAGCGGCATCATGATGTTGGCCGCCGAAAGTAAAAAGGCCACCAGTCCATAGTGGTTTTTACCCAAAAAATGGGTGTACAAAAATAAGGCATTCACCGCCCCAATGGCAAACCCAAAATAGGTGACTAGCGTGTTTTTGATCGATTGGTTGATGACGATTCCCATGGTTTATAATGTAGTCAGCAGTTGCGCCAATTGTTGGGTGAGGTTTTTTCGGGCATATTTTTCGACTCCCACCACAGTTGACTTCAAGGAATCTTTTTTATAGGCGGTAAAACAACTTGAAATGTAGTTTTTTACGGCCATTTTTTGATCATAAGTAAAAAAGGAGCCGCTTTGGGTTTCTTGAATGATCGAGGCAAAATCTGATCCGGCTGGTCCCATAGCCAAAATAGGACGACCCGAAACCAAGTATTCAAAGAGTTTACCGGGCAAAATAAGTTTGGTTTCAGGGCTGTCTATTTCGATGAGCAATAAGACTTGGGATTCTTTTTGGTGTTTTACGGCTTCGTGATGCGACACATAACCGTAATCGCGGACATAAGTCAATAGTCCAAGTTTTTCTAGGGTATCTTTTACTTCCTGACTGGTGGTGCCAATGAATTTGAGTTGCAAATGCTGCGCTAATTCGGGAACTTCTTTCAGCAATTCGAACAAGGCTTCCCACAGTACAATCGGATTTCGGGCCGATAAAAGCGATCCGATGTGCGCTAAACTAAATTTGGCATCCAACTGTAAACTTGGTTCAGTAGTCGTATCGTAGCCATTGGTTATTACCGTTATTGGACGTGATGTCAACGATTCAAATTCGGTTTTGGTGGTAGCACTGGTCACGATAATCGCATCGGCTGCTTGCAACACTTCCTTTTCTAAACGTTTGTGTTTGCGTTGGGCCCAAGGCAACAATTTCAAGGCTTTATGGTAACCAATGGTAGTCCATGGATCGCGAAAATCGGCCACCCATTTAATTCCTACTTGTTGTTGCAAGGCCAGTCCAATGAGGTGCAAACTGTGCGGTGGACCCGTTGTAATGATGGTATCAATATCATTGGCTTGACAATAGTCTTTCAAATAAGCTACCGATGGTTTTACCCAAAACACGCGGGCATCTGGGATAAATAAATTGCCGCGTACAAACAAAGCCAAGCGCTCTTTCCACGATTGTTTTTGAATCGTTGGAATAATGCCCGCACTGATGTTTTTGATGTTCTTTTTTGAAAATAAAGAAGCCAATCCATAAGGTTCCCAAATGGGTTGTTTCAGGATGGTTAATTGATCGGAAACGTCGGATAATAATCCCTCATCTTCTATGGGATAAGTTGGATTTTGAGGAATATAGACAATAGGCTCAATCTGAAAGTCAGGCAAGTATTTTACAAATTTCAACCAACGCTGCACGCCAGGGCCGCCCGCCGGTGGAAAATAATACGTTACAATCAAGACTTTTTTCATGTTTTATTCCTTGGGTTCAATGGGTGCAAACCACAACTTTCGTCTTTCGTAATACAATCCCAAGGCCACCAATACCAACATGCCTGCCGAACTGTATAAGGCAATCGTGCTTCCTTTTTGCACTACCTCGGGCTCAAACTTAAATTCTATGGTGTGATTCCCAGCCGGAACTTCGAGCGCACGCAACACATAATCCACGCGCAAATGAGGCGTTTTCTTGCCGTCTATATAGGCGTTCCAGCCGTCGGCATAGTACATTTCAGAAAAAACGGCTAAACCATTTTGGGCATTTTGTGATTTGTAGCGAATGGCATTCGGTTTGTAACTCAACACTTGAATGGATGCAAGACTGTCTTTGGCAAACTTAATAGAACGAAGTTGTGATCCGAACTCGTTTTTATTGACAATAGCGGTATTCTTGGAATCCAATTGGGAAAGTGCTTTCATCTCGGCATCGGCAGAGTTGACCCATTTTACGGCTGAAACAAACCAAGCATTTCCATTTACTTCCGGATTTTGCAAAGGGATTTCATTGCCTTTCTCGTCCGTTTGTATGATGTATTTTACGTTGAGCATGTTCAATACCTCGAGATTATTTTGCGCGATGTGGTAATCAAACAACTGCTGCATGCGGCGTGGCTTGGCTGCATGATAACCTCCAATGGATTGATGAAAATAAGAAGCACGTGCACTTGATAAATTACCTGCTACTTCAAACACACGGTAATGCGTGGTATCTTGCAAAATTTGGGTATCAGCAGGGGTTTCAGCAAATGGCATATCCACTTCGCGTGCGGGCAAGAAATCGTCGCCACTCACGTAGTTTTTGTCGATAAAAAACAAATCGGCTACCACCAAAAAACCTACGGCCAGTACCGCCGTTTGGGCGGCCAATTTATTCTTCACATACAACCACAACGCGCCAGCAGCTAAAGCAATAAACACGAAAGAGCGCAACAAATCGGCCATAAACAAAGAACGTCTATCGGCTTTCAAGGCATTGATGAATTCTTGACCATAGTTCTTGGCGTATACATCATCGGCACCACCAGCATAGGAAAATAAACTTTTAAAAATAAACAATAAGACCAACAAACCTAGCCCTGATGCGGCAGCTGTGAGCAAAGCTTTTTGTTGTTTGGTTTTATCGGCCGTAAAAAAGGACTGTAATCCCATAAACGCCAGTGCAGGCAAGGCCAATTCCAACAACACTTGTATCGAGGAAACCGCACGGAACTTGTTGTACAAAGGCAAATTGTCGATACAAAAATTGGTCAAGGCGGGGAAATTTTTACCCCAAGACAAGAACAACGAAAGTAGGATACCAGCCAAAAATGCGTATTTGATTTTGCGTTTGTCCACAAATAAAGCCACTAAGGCCAAGGAAAACACCACCGATCCAATGTAGGCCGGAGCAGCAACTATGGGTTGATCTCCCCAATACAAGGGCAAATGATTTGCAAAATCAAGAGCTTGTGCATCATCTGCGCCCTGACCTATCACATAATCATAGGTTTTGCTGTCTCTTCCCAACTTTTCGGCATTCGAGCCGCCAAACAAACGCGGGGCAATCAAATTAAAACTCTCGGCCAAACCGTAGCTGTATTCGGTAATGTAATCGTAAGTAAGCGGATTATCGCCCACTATTTTCTTGCCCTCGGGACTCAGGGTCAATTCGCTTTTGCTACGAGTAGAAAATTTAGCATATTCGGCAGTAGCCAATAAATTGGTCGCATTGGCACCAATGGCAAATACGGCAGCAACTACAAAAACGCCCAACGAAATAAACAAGGGTTTGTATGCTTGCTGGCGTACATATTTTACAATAAAATAAACCGTAAAAACCAACAACAGCAAGATGAAATAATAGGTCATCTGAAAGTGGTTGGCATTGATCTCGAGTGCGGCGGCAATCATGGTAAGCAATCCACCCAGCACATAACGTTGGCGCAAAACCAATAAAAATCCGGCCAATAACAATGGCATATAAGCAATCGCATGAGCTTTGGCGTTATGGCCTACACCCAAAATAACCACCAAGTAAGTAGACAAACCAAAGGCCAAGGCGCCAATAAAAGCTTTGAGCGGATCGGTTTTGAGGACTAATAATAGTACATAAAAGCCCAAGAAATACAAGAACATATAATCGGCTGGACGTGGCAAAAAACGCAACAGGTGATCCAATTGGCTGATGTATTCGTGTGGGTAATTGGCGCCCAACTGATAGGTTGGCATACCGCCAAACGCCGAATTGGTCCAATACGGCTCGGCTTGATTGGCCGACCTGAATTCTACTTGTTCTTTTGCCATTCCAGTGTATTGCACAATATCCGATTGGTAAATCTTTTTCCCTTGTAAAACGGGATAAAAATAGAATACGGAAAAACAAACAAAACCAACTAGGGCAAGAATATGCGGATAAAACGATTTGACTAATTTCATAGAAAAGTATGCTTCAGGAATTTAACGTTCAAAAATAGGGAAAATATGTAGGAAATAGGCATAAAAAAAGGCCTTAGTCGACCTCTTCAAAATCGATGTACTCGCCCACTTTACGCGTAGATTTGGGACTTGTTTTTTCCTTGGTTTGCGAAGCAGGATTGGCTTGGGTATGCTGCTGATTTGTTTGCTGGTTTCGCATATTTTCACTCGCTTTTTCGACTACTTTTTTTAGGATTACCGGCAAAAACAAGCGGGCCAAAAACTTGAACGCATAATAAAAAAGGATGATGTACATCAGTGTACGCAGCAAGCCATTGAATGAAGCGGTATCCATGTGAAAAATTTTGTCAAAAATACTAAATCAGTTTGGGAATCAATCTAAATTAAATGATAAAAAACACTACTTTTGAGTGGTTTTTTTAGCACCCAAAATCCTTTTATGCCATGCCAAAAACAAGCTATTTTCTATCCTTTACCCTATTGTTTTGCGGAAGCAGTTGGGCCCAATTTACTGATGTGATCAACTCCAACCGTCCAGGACAATCGATGGCGGCTTTTTCGGTGGGCAAAACGATTATTCAAGCCGAGATGGGACTTGAAAGTGCAAGAGAAACCTATTCAAAAAACAACTATCAAGTTGCTAGCTTAGGTGGTGAAGTTGCGTTGCGATATGGCGCCATTTTTGAACAATTGGAATTTTATGGCAGTGTAAACTACCAAAAAGAAACCTACACTGACTTACTGACGCAATTGGATCAAAAATTCAGCGGCATACAAACAGTACAAGTAGGTGCTAAATTTATGGTGTATGACCCCATGATGAATTATGAGAAAAAAGTAAATAAATACAGCTGGAAAGCCAACCACAAATTTGACTGGCGACAATTTATTCCTGCTATTGCGGTTTACGGTGGATTGACCATCAATAACGACTCCAAATTTTCCCGGCTATTATTACCCATCGAACAAAAAAACACCACCGGATTAAAAGGCATGCTGCTCACCCAAAACCAATTTGGGCGTTTTGCCTTGATTACTAATTTTGGAATATCAAATTACGGGGAAGCCAATTATGAATCGACGGATTATGTGATCAGCTTGACACGCGGAATTAACGACCGTTGGTCTATTTTGCTTGAAAACCAAGGCATGAACAGTAAAATGTACCTCAATACCCTGTTTAGAGCAGGCGGAGCCTATTTATTGGCCGAAAATCTACAAGTTGATGCCGCAATAGCCAGTAGCGTAACCAACGAACCGGCTTTAGTAGTGGCTAATATTGGCTGTTCGTGGCGTTTTGATGCCAATTATAACGAAGTTTTACTGCGCATTCCAAAAGAAAAAAACAACGGAAAAGGCGGCAAAGACAACAAGGACAATAAAAATAAAAAAGACGACTCCAAAGCCAAAGTGCGCACTGATGGTTTTGACTCCAATTCGCGCAAAACCAAGTAGCCCATGATTACGATTCGGGAAGCCATCACCAAAAAAGAACTGAAGCAATTTATCTTGTTTTCGTTTGATTTATACAAAGACAATCCCAACTGGATTCCGCCTTTGATACAAGACGAATTAATCACCTTTGACAAAACCCAAAATCCGGTTTTTGAAAACGCCGAGGCCTATTTTTACTGCGCCTACAAAGATGGAAAAATGGTAGGCAAAGTGGCCGCTATTGTCAATTGGAGTGAAGTCAAAGACCTAGGCAAAAAGAAAGTCCGCTTCGGTTGGTTTGATGTGATAGACGACATCGAAGTGACCAAAGCCTTGCTTGAAAAGGTATACGAATTGGGTAGAAAACACAAGCTAGAAGAAGTGGAAGGCCCCATGGGATTTTCGAACTTGGACAAAGTAGGTTTGCTATCCGAAGGGTTTGAGCACATCGGCACCATGATTACTTGGTACAATTACCCTTATTACCTCACGCATCTAGAACAATTGGGATACGTAAAAGAAAAGCAGTTTCTAGAAAGTGTATTTCCTTTTGCAAATGTAAAACCCGAAGTATTTGAACGCGCCTCCGAATTCATCAACAAACGCTACCAACTGCGTACCGTGAATTGCAAATCGACCAAAGAAGTCTTGCTATACGCCGACCAAATGTTTGATTTGTTTAATGAATGTTACGCCAAACTGTCGTCATTTGTGGCGATTTCGGATGCGCAAAAGGAATTTTTCAAGAAAAAATACATGGGCATGATCAACCCCGAATTCATCAATTTTGTGTTTGATGCCAATGACAAAATGATCGCCTTCAGCATCGTGATGCCTTCCTTGACCGAAGCGCTCAAAAAAGCAAATGGCCGTTTATTTCCATTTGGTTGGTATCATTTATTACGAGCCAAAACCAAAACCAATGCCATTTTGTTTTACCTCATCGGCATTCACCCCGATTACCAAAACAAAGGCGTTACCGCTCCCATCTTTATGGAATATTACAAGGCCTTCAAGAAATTTAACATCGAAACCTGTATTCGCACGCCTGAACTCGACGAAAACAACGCCATCCACAATTTATGGAAGACCTTTGATCCGGTGATTCATAAAAGAAGGTGTACGTATATGAAAAAATTGTAGGTTTTTGTTTCAGGTTTCACGTTTCATGTTGTAATAGTATACTAAGAACAAAAATGAATACAGTAAATAGTATACTAAATTTTTCTAAAAACGAACTTGAAACCTGAAACTTGAAACCTGAAACCTGAAACTACGAAACATCCACCGTAGTCTGAGCAGCAATAGTTTTATACGTGCCATTCACCAATTTTTCGCGGATGGCTTCAAAAGCAGACAAAGTTTCGTTGATGTCTTCTAAAGTGTGTGAGGCCGTTGGAATCATACGCAACAAGATAATTCCTTTTGGAATAACTGGATAAACTACGATTGATAAGAAGATGCCATAGTTTTCTCGTAAGTCATTCACCATCACCATGGCTTCAGGAATAGAACCCTCTAAATATACTGGTGTGATGCAGGTATTGGTGTCACCAATGTTAAAGCCGCGGCTGGTTAAGCCTTCTTGCAAGGCACGCACATTTACCCACAATTTATCTTTGATTTCTGAAGAATTTCTCAATAGTTCCAAACGTTTCAAAGAACCAATGGTTTGAATCATCGGCAAGGCTTTGGCAAACATTTGCGAACGTAAATTGTATTTTAAGTAATCAATAATGTCTTTATCCGCAGCCACAAATGCACCAATGTTGGCCATTGATTTGGCAAAAGTCGAGAAATACACATCAATTCCGTCTTGGCAACCTTGCTCCTCACCTGCTCCAGCGCCTGTTTTTCCCAAGGTTCCAAATCCATGCGCATCGTCAACCAACAAACGGAAATTGTATTTTTTCTTCATTTCAACCACTTCTTTCAGCTTGCCTTGTTGGCCTCGCATCCCAAATACGCCTTCGGTGATGAATAAAATTCCTCCGCCGGTCGTTTCGGCTAATTTGGTGGCCCGTTGCAAATTTTTCTCCATGCTCTCCACGTCGTTGTGGCGATAGGTAAATCGTTTACCGCTGTGCAAGCGCACTCCATCAATGATACAGGCATGCGCATCCACATCATATACAATTACATCGTTACGCGTCACTAAGGCATCAATGGTTGACATAATTCCTTGGTACCCAAAATTCAATAAATAGGCTGATTCTTTCATCACAAAAGCAGCCAATTCTTGCTCCAATTGCTCGTGGTATTCGGTATGTCCGCTCATCATTCGAGCACCCATTGGATAGGCCGCTCCGTATTTTATGGCCGCAGCGGTATCGGCTTGACGCACTTCAGGGTGATTAGCCAATCCCAAATAATCATTTAAACTCCAGTTCAAAATAGTCTTGCCGTGAAATTGCATTCTTGGCCCTAATTCTCCTTCTAGTTTTGGGAATACATAATAACCTTCTGCTTGAGAAGCCCATTTTCCTAAAGGCCCTTTATTGGATTGGATGCGTTCAAATAAATCTTTTACCATGGTGCAAATACTGTTTATGTGGAGTTTCCGTGAAATTTTGGGCAAAAATAAGGCTAAAAATGCAAAGCAGAAAACCTTTGTCTAAATAAATATTCACAATTCAAGTGGCCATTTTGTGAGATCTTGAACTGCTCATGTATCTTTGCAACTAAATACAGAATCGTCATGAAAATTGTCTTTGCCTCCAACAACCCCAACAAAGTAAAAGAGATTCAGATGGTATTGCCCGATACCATTCAATTGGTGAGTTTGGCCGATATTGGGTGTACCGATGACATCCCCGAAACGGCCGAGACGCTGGAAGGAAACGCAATTTTAAAAGCCAATTATGTAACCGAAAAATACGGCTTGAATTGTTTTGCCGACGATACCGGTTTAGAAATCGATGCGTTGCAAGGTGAACCAGGCGTGTACTCGGCTCGCTATGCCGGCGAACAAAAAAATGCCGAAGACAACATGCAAAAAGTGTTGCAAAATTTAGCCGAAGTAACCGATCGATCTGCACAATTTAAAACGGTGATTGCCTTGAACTTAGACGGACAGCAACACCTATTTTCTGGCTTGATAGAAGGACAAATTACTACAGAAAAAAAAGGAACGAACGGCTTTGGCTACGATCCCATTTTTCAAGCGGAAGGGCACGATAAAACCTTTGCCGAACTCACGCCTTTGGAAAAAGCAAGTTGCAGTCACCGGGCTCGTGCGGTGGCGCAATTGGTAAAGTTTTTAACAACGTATTAGGCGTGTTTTTGATTTACTTCAGCAATTAAACTACCAGCCGTTTTTTACTTACAAAATAAAATTAATTCTAATTTACTGATTTTCAATTAGTAACAAATTAGATTATCTCGCTTATTAGCCCTACTTTTGCCCCAAATTTTAAAAACAAAGAATGAACAAATTTGAACAATTAGGTCTGAATGAGTCGCTACTGCTGGCGATCAAAGATCTAGGATTTGAGAATCCGTCAGAAGTGCAAGAAAAAGCGATTCCAGTACTATTGGAACAAGACACTGATTTAGTAGCTTTAGCACAAACAGGAACAGGGAAAACGGCAGCATTTGGCTTTCCGCTGATTCAAAAAATTGATGCTGAAAACAGAAGTACACAAGCCTTAATTTTATCTCCAACCCGTGAATTGTGTTTGCAAATCACCAACGAGATCAAACAATACTCCAAATACGTAAACGGATTGCACACGGTGGCAATTTATGGCGGAGCCAGTATTACCGAACAAGCGCGCGAAATTAAACGCGGGGCACAAATCATTGTAGCTACTCCCGGTAGAATGCAAGACATGATCAATCGTGGATTGGTCAACATCAAAAACATCAATTATTGTATTTTGGACGAGGCGGATGAAATGCTAAACATGGGCTTCTACGAAGACATCGTTTCGATTTTATCTGACACCCCAGACGACAAAAGCACCTGGTTATTCTCGGCTACCATGCCAGCTGAAGTAGCCCGAATTGCTAAGAAATTCATGCACGATCCCGCTGAAGTAACCGTGGGAACCAAGAACTCAGGATCGGCTACCGTATCACACGAATTTTACTGTGTGAATGCCCGTGACCGTTACGAAGCGTTGAAACGTTTGGCCGATGCCAATCCCGATATTTTCTCGGTGGTATTTTGCCGCACCAAACGCGACACCCAAGCCGTTGCCGAAAAATTGATCGAAGACGGATACAGCGCGGCTGCTTTGCACGGCGATTTATCTCAGGCTCAACGCGATGGTGTGATGAAATCGTTTCGTGGACGTCAGATTCAAATGTTGGTAGCTACCGATGTGGCTGCTCGTGGAATTGACGTAGACAACATTACCCACGTGGTAAATTACCAATTGCCCGACGAAATTGAAACCTACAACCACCGTTCAGGTAGAACTGGCCGTGCGGGTAAATTAGGAACTTCGATCGTGATTATCACCAAAAGTGAATTGCGTAAAATTTCGTCTATTGAGCGCATCATCAAACAAAAATTCGAAGAAAAAACAATTCCAAGTGGGATTGAAATCTGCGAAATTCAGTTATTGCACTTGGCCAATAAAATCAAAGACACCGAAGTGGACCACGAAATTGACAACTACTTGCCTGCCATCAACGAAGTGTTGGACGGCTTGAGCAAAGAAGAGTTGATCAAGAAAATGGTGTCGGTAGAATTCAATCGATTCATCGCCTACTACAAAAAGAAACGCGATTTATCAGGCGAGAAAGGTGATCGTTCAGAAAGAGGTTCAGAGCCAAGAGAAATTCGCGCGGGAGATCCGGTGCGTTATTTTGTAAACATTGGTTCACGCGATGATTTTGATTGGATGCAATTGAAAGACTTCTTGAAAGAAACCTTAGAATTGGGTCGTGACGATGTATTTAAAGTGGATGTAAAAGAAGGATTCTCGTTCTTTAACACCGATGGCGAACACACCGATAAAGTAATGAGCATTTTGAACGGCTTCAGCTTAAATGGGCGTCGCATCAATGTAGAAATTTCTAAAAACGAAGGAAGTGGCCCAAGCAGCGGACGCAGAGACCACAACGGAAGAAGTTCCGGTGGTGGATTTGGCGGCGGCAGAAGCACTGGCGGTGGCGGTTTTGGCCGTGAACGCAGCAGTGCTCCAAGAGGGGGCGGCAGCGGTTTTGGACCAAGAAAAGAAGGTGGATTTGGCGGACGTAGCGAAGGCCGTAGCGGTGGATTCGGATCGGATCGTCCTGCAAGACGTTCAGATGCCCCTAAACCAGAAGGATTCAGCTCTAGAGCACCTAGACGTTCGGAATCATTTGGTGACAGCCCACGTCCAAGACGCCCAAGAAAAGACTAACTTCGGTTTGTTAATTTTCTTATAATTATAGTGTAGACTACCCATATCTTAGTTCGTTTTAGTACTTTTAGGCTTTCTAAAAAAATACAAAACATGCGGTATTGGGTAGTCTTTTTTTTTATGGGTTTTGTAGCCACTGTTTCGGCGCAAGAATTGGACACTCCCAAGAAAGTTACAGGTACTATCCTCAATGATAATAGCAAAACACCCATTGAGAACGTCAATGTCATCAACCTCAATAAAGTGCTGGGCACCGTCACCAATGCCAAAGGGTATTTTGAATTAGAAGCCAGTGCCAACGACACTTTGCACATTTCTTACATCGGTTTCCAATCGATTAAAGTGCGCGTAACCAATGACTGGCTCAAAAACGGGAAGACCAACATCCAACTCACGGAAAAAGCCATTGCGCTTGAAGAAGTAAACATCATGCCCTACTACCTCACCGGATATTTAGAGGTAGATACCAAATTAATTCCAACAGCAGAAAATTACCGTTACAGCATTTCAGGTCTGCAACAAGGCTACGAAGCAGGAGAAACGTCTCCGAATGCCATCGGTCGAGTGTTGGGTTCTATACTCAATCCTGCCGATATGTTGTATAATTTCTTTGGCAAAAAATCGGTGGAATTGAAACGGTTAAAAAAGATGAAAAAAGACGACACGGTACGCAACCTGTTGGAATCGAAATTTGACCGGGAAACTTTGGCTGTTTTATTGGGTGTAGATAAAAAAGAAATCGCGGAGATTTTACAACGCTGCAACTACTCGGAAGCTTTTATCAAAACGGCCAATGACTTGCAAATCATGGACGCCATTAGCGAATGCTACGAAGAATACAAAATCCTCAAAAAGAAATAATTAGCTTTTTCTTTCTTCAAAATACCGCGCCTCAATTCGTTTGATGTCTTTGATGGAATTGCGTGACCAATCAATTCTTTTTTGTAAAATTTCATTCTCACTCAATGGCCAATTTACCTCCGATTGGTGCAATCGACTCATCAAATTTTGAATGATAATCGCAGCTGAAACCGAGATGTTTAAGCTTTCGGTAAAACCCCGCATCGGAATTTTCAAAAAGCCATCAGCCTGATCCAAGACCTCCTGAGACAAGCCATCGCGTTCCGTGCCAAAAAACAATGCAGCCGGTTGCGTGATATCAAAATCATCCAACAAACAATCATTTTCGTGCGGCGTGGTGGCGATGATGCGGTAATTTTTGGCCTTCAAATCTTGAATACAATCAGAAATCGATTCAAACCGGTTGACATCCACCCATTTTTGGGCTCCCATGGCAATTTCTTTATCGATGCGTTTGCCAAATTTTTCCTCGACTACATTCAATTGTTGAATTCCAAACACCTCACAACTGCGCATCACCGCACTGGTGTTGTGCAATTGAAACACATCTTCAATCGCCACCGTAAAATGATTGGTGCGCTGGGACAACACCTTAAGAAACTTCTCTTTTCGGGCATCGGTCAGGAATTCTTCTAAGTAGGCCAAGTAGTCGAGATCAGGCATAGATTGTTTAATTTTGGCAAAAATACAAAAAGCCCTTTCGGATTATAAAAAAAAATATCGTGGTATTGAGTGGCGCCGGGATGTCGGCCGAGAGTGGAATTTCGACCTTTCGGGACAAAAATGGCTTGTGGGAAAACCACGACATTATGGAGGTGGCCTCACCCGAAGGTTGGCGTAAAAACCCCAAATTGGTCTTGGAATTCTACAACCAACGCAGGCGTCAATTGCTGCAGGTGGCACCCAACGAAGGCCATGTACTTTTAGCCAAATTAGAGTCCCAATACCACATTCACATCGTGACCCAAAACGTAGATAATTTGCACGAACGTGCCGGTAGTACTCGCGTGTTGCATTTGCATGGCGAATTAACCAAAGTGCGATCCGTTGCCGATGAACATACCGTTTACGAACACCACGATGATTTGCATTGGGGTGATACCGATGCCCAGGGAAATCAATTGCGTCCGCATATTGTGTGGTTTGGTGAAGAAGTTCCTGCCATCGAAGAAGCCATTCCACTGTTGACACAAGCCGATTTGGTTTTGGTGATTGGCACTTCTATGCAAGTATATCCTGCGGCCGGTTTGGTTGACTATGCCGATACAACTGTACCGATTGTGTATATCGATTTGAATCCTGCAAGACTGCCTAGACTACCCAATCCAATTACCGTAATGGCCAAAACAGCCAGTGAAGGACTGCGGGAATTTATAGCGCTACTGCCTGAATTATTGGGTAATTAATCTACTTTTTTTCGGACGTTTGTCTTTTATTAACCTCAGCAAAGTCTTATATTTGCGCCTTATTTTCAACACACTACACCATGGCCACGCTACACGAATTGAATGCAGTTTCACCGATTGACGGAAGATACAGAAGCAAGACCGAATCGCTTTCGGCTTATTTTTCAGAGGAAGCTTTAATTCGCTACCGCGTTTTGGTAGAAATTGAATATTTTATTGCCTTGTGTGAATTGCCTTTGCCGCAATTAACGGAGGTAAAACCAACTGTGTTTTCGAATTTGCGAAGCTTGTATGAGGATTTTTCTACCGCCGATGCACAAGCCATCAAAGACATTGAACAAACCACCAACCACGATGTAAAAGCCGTGGAATACTTCATCAAACAAGCCTTTGACCGTTTGGACTTGGCTCCTTATAAAGAATTCATCCACTTCGGATTGACTTCGCAAGACATCAACAACACGGCCATTCCGTTATCAACCAAAGAGGCCTTTCACAATGTCTATTTGAAATCCTTAATTGCAGTGGTTGCCAAACTCAAAGAAATGAGCGTGGCTTGGGCCGAGATTCCGATGTTGGCCCGCACACACGGACAACCCGCCTCTCCTACCCGCTTAGGCAAAGAAATTGGGGTATTTGTAGAACGTTTGGAAGAGCAACTGCGCTTGTTGTTTTCGATTCCTTTTGCGGCCAAATTTGGTGGCGCCACCGGTAATTACAACGCTCATCACGTGGCCTATCCACAAATCGATTGGCGCAAGTTTGGTACCGATTTTGTCACCGAAAACTTGGGTTTACACCATTCATTCCCTACCACACAAATAGAACATTACGATCATTTTGCTGCTTTTTTTGACGCCTTAAAACGCATCAACACCATCTTGATTGATTTGGATCGCGACATTTGGACCTATGTGTCGATGGATTACTTCAAGCAAAAAATCAAAGCGGGCGAAATTGGTTCTTCGGCCATGCCACACAAAGTAAACCCGATTGATTTTGAAAATTCAGAAGGCAATTTAGGCATGGCGAATGCCTTGTTTGAGCATTTATCGGCAAAATTACCGATCTCTCGTTTGCAACGCGATTTGACCGACAGCACGGTGTTGCGCAACATCGGCGTTCCTTTTGGTCACACAATCATTGCACTCGAAGCCACTTTAAAAGGTTTGAATAAATTGGTGTTAAACGAAGACAAATTGTCCAGCGAACTCGACCAAAATTGGGCTGTTGTTGCCGAAGCCATTCAAACGATTTTACGCCGCGAAGGCTACCCGAATCCATATGAAGCCTTGAAAGATTTAACCCGCACTCATGGTGTGATCAATCAAGCGGCCATTCATGCATTCATCCACACATTACAAGTTTCTGCTGAAATTAAAGAAGAATTACTGGCGATTAGCCCGAGTAATTATGTGGGGATTTAAAACTGTTATCGGATTAGATAATTGAAAGATTGAAAGATTGAAAGATTGAAAAATTTAAAGATTTAAAGATTTCGTCTAGAAGTTATAGTTTTGTCCTGAAGATTTGGAATTTCTTATCGACTATTCTCAATATTCAGAAAACTTCCCACTTCAATCTCCCAACTTCCCACTTCCAACTCCCCGCTTCCCACTTACCTCGAATAATTCGGTGCTTCTTTCGTAATCGTCACATTGTGCGGATGACTCTCGTTGATGCCACTGGTGGTAATGCGCACAAAACGACCCGTCTCTTGTAGTGTAGGAATATCTTTGGCACCGCAATAGCCCATTCCGGCGCGAAGACCGCCAATGAATTGTTGCATGCTTTCGTTTAATTCGCCTTTATACGGCACTCGACCCACGATGCCTTCGGGTACTAATTTTTTTACGTCGTCTTCTACGTCTTGGAAATAGCGGTCTTTTGATCCTTCTTGCATGGCCTCCACCGAACCCATTCCGCGGTAGGATTTAAATTTACGTCCTTCAAATATGATGGTTTCTCCTGGAGATTCTTTGGTGCCGGCCAATAATGAGCCCAACATCACGCAATCGGCGCCGGCAGCAATGGCTTTGGGAATGTCACCGGTATAGCGAATTCCTCCATCGGCAATAACGGGAACGCCACTGCCTTTTAAAGCGGCAGCTACTTCTAACACGGCTGAAAATTGCGGAAATCCAACCCCAGCTACAATGCGCGTGGTACAAATAGAACCCGGACCAATACCAACTTTTACGCCATCTGCACCGTGCTGAGCCAAATACAAGGCGGCTTCGGGCGTGGCAATATTTCCTACAATTACATCGATATTCGGGAATTGTGCTTTAACCAATTTTAATACATTCACCACACCTTCGGTATGTCCGTGTGCAGTATCAATAATTACCGCATCCACTCCCGCTTGTACTAAAGCTGCGGCACGATCAATCGCATCGGCCGTTACGCCAATAGCAGCAGCCACGCGTAAACGACCAAAGGTGTCTTTGTTGGCAATGGGTTTTTGGGTCAATTTGGTGATATCTCGAAACGTAATCAAACCTACTAGTTTGTAGTTTTGATCGACTACGGGTAATTTTTCGATTTTATTTTCTTGTAAAATGCCTTCAGCTTCTTGCAGGGTAGTGCCTACGGCAGCCGTTACTAAATCTTTGGAAGTCATGACCTCAGTAATGGGTCGGCTGTTTTCTTTTTCAAAACGCATGTCGCGATTGGTTGTAATTCCTTTCAGAATACCATGTTCATCTACAACAGGAATTCCGCCAATGCCGTGCTCTTTCATGAGTGATTTTGCATCGCCTACGGTAGCCGTGAGTGGCAAGGTAACGGGATCAATGATCATGCCGCTTTCAGCACGCTTTACTTTGCGCACTTTAGCCGCTTGTTGCTCGATGCTCATGTTTTTGTGCAACACGCCAATTCCTCCCTCTTGTGCTATTGCAATAGCCATTGCACTTTCGGTTACGGTATCCATAGCCGCTGAAACGATGGGCACGTTTAAGGAAATATTTTTAGAAAAACGAGATTGGATGCGCACTTCGCGGGGAAGCACATTAGAATAATTGGGAACTAAAAGGACGTCATCATAAGTTAATCCTTCGCCGATAATTTTCGTGTGGTGTGCGTTCATTGCAATTTGAAGTTGTAGTTAAATTGCGTGCAAATATAAAGTAATTTATTTAGAAATAGCGCGTATTTCCTGCCAGAAAAACGGATTTTAATGGTAATGCATGAAAATTTTGGTCGCCTCGTTGTAAGCGCTTTCAAAACTCATGGGACTGGTACCCGTTGCTTCTTTTTGGGTGGTAAAATAAGACAACAATTTTTCGGTGGGCATATTTCCGGTTAGTTCATCTTTGGCCATCGGACATCCGCCAAAGCCTTGAATCGCTCCATCAAATCGGCGGCAACCGGAAGTGTAGGCGGCATCTACTTTTTCAAACCATTTATCGGGAGTGGTATGCAAGTGAGCACCAAATTCTATGGTGGGATATTGCGGAATTAAATTCGAAAACAGA
>JAGNTC010000002.1 GCA_017987725.1 Flavobacterium sp. | reverse complement strand
ATTTTAGGGAGAGCAGCTGTTCCATCGGGTGCTTCTACTGGAGAGCACGAAGCTGTAGAGTTGCGTGACGGAGGTAAGATGTACATGGGCAAAGGCGTATTAAAAGCCGTTGAAAACGTCAATAGTGTAATTGCCGCCGAATTAGTAGGAACATCCGTATTCGAACAAAACCTAATCGATCAACGCATGATCGAATTAGACGGAACACACAATAAATCAAACTTAGGTGCTAATGCCATTTTGGGCGTTTCCTTGGCCGTAGCCAAAGCTGCTGCTAATGAATTGGGCATGCCATTATACCGATACGTAGGTGGTGTTTCTGGAAATACCTTGCCAGTTCCCATGATGAATATCATCAACGGAGGATCACACTCTGATGCGCCCATTGCGTTTCAAGAGTTCATGATTATGCCTGTTAAGGCTACTTCCTTTTCACATGCCATGCAAATGGGTACCGAAATTTTTCACCACTTGAAAAAAGGATTGCACGACCGTAACTTATCAACCGCAGTTGGAGATGAGGGTGGATTTGCACCCAACTTAGCGGGAGGTACAGAAGACGCGATCGAATCGATCAAAAAAGCGGTAGAAAGCGCCGGCTATTCATTTGGTGATGAAGTAATGATTGCCTTAGACTGTGCCGCTTCTGAGTTTTATGTAAACGGAAACTACGACTACTCTAAATTTGAAGGTCCTGCCGGAAAAATTAGATCATCCAAAGAACAAGCTGAATATTTGGCCGAATTGGCTACAAAATATCCCATCATTTCTATTGAAGACGGAATGTACGAAGACGATTGGGACGGTTGGAAATACCTCACGGAATTAATTGGCGACAAAACGCAGTTAGTTGGTGATGATTTATTTGTAACCAATGTAGAACGCTTGTCTACCGGAATTCAAAAAGGAATTGCCAATTCAATCTTGGTAAAAGTAAACCAAATCGGAACTTTGACCGAGACCATTGCCGCAGTAAATATGGCGCACAATGCCGGATATACCTCTGTAATGTCACACCGTTCAGGCGAAACCGAAGACAACACCATCGCCGATTTGGCCGTAGCCTTAAACTGTGGTCAAATTAAAACTGGTTCGGCTTCACGTTCTGACCGTATGGCCAAGTACAACCAATTGTTGCGCATCGAAGAAGAATTGGGCAGCACCGCTTATTTCCCCGGATTGAATGCGTTTAAACAAAAATAAAATTCACCCGAATTTATTACATCAAACCCAGCACCTTGTGTTGGGTTTTGTATTTCTTAGTGTTTTGTTAAATTTTGTTATATCTATTTTAAATTGGCAAATTCAATGAGATTAATCTTTTTTATATGGGATCTATTTGACTAAATTTGTTCAGTTTTTAATTTACCGCACTTAATACGTTAATACAATCATGTCAAAAACAGCCATATTAGAATTCGACGGGCAAAAGTATGAGTTCCCTGTACTTGTTGGGAGCGAAAATGAACCTGCAATCGATATTGATAAATTGCGTGCCCTCACCGGCGCAATTACCTTAGATCCCGGTTATAAAAATTCAGGATCTTGCAAAAGTGAAATCACCTTTTTAGATGGAGAAGAAGGAATTCTTCGCTACCGCGGATATGCCATCGAAGACTTGGCGGATAAAGCCAGTTTTTTAGAAGTTTCCTATTTATTGATTTTTGGCGAATTGCCAACAACAGCTCAATTAGAGAAGTTCGAAAATGACATCCGCAAGTATACTTTAGTAAATGAGGAAATGAAAAACATCATTGATGGTTTTCCTAAAACAGCACATCCCATGGGCGTTTTGGCATCCTTAACAAGTGCATTAACTGCTTTTAATCCAAAAGCTGTGAATCCGCATAACGAAAAAGAAATGTACGATGCGGTATGTAAAACCATGGGTAAATTCCTGGTGATTGCTTCATGGACGTACAGAAAATCAATGGGTTTTCCTTTAAACTATTACGACAATACCAAAGGTTATGTAGATAATTTCATGCGTTTGATGTTTGAATTGCCTACAGGGCCTTATGCAGCTGATCCAAAAGTAGTAGCTGCGCTTGATAAATTATTTATTTTACACGCCGATCACGAACAAAACTGTTCAACGTCAACCGTACGAATCGTTGGTTCTTCTCATGCGGGCTTATTTGCATCAATATCTGCTGGAGTTTCTGCACTTTGGGGACCACTTCACGGAGGGGCAAACCAAGCTGTATTAGAGATGCTGCAAGAAATCCATGACAATGGGGGTGATGTGGCGAAATTCGTTTTAAAAGCAAAAGACAAAGAGGACCCATTCCGTTTGATGGGCTTTGGACACCGTGTATATAAAAACTTCGATCCGAGAGCTACCATCATTAAAAAAGCAGCCGATGATGTGTTGACCGCTTTAGGTGTTGATGATCCATTGTTGGACATTGCCAAACAATTAGAAAAAGTAGCTTTAGAAGACGACTATTTCAAATCAAGAAATTTATATCCAAACGTAGATTTTTACTCAGGAATCATCTACCGCGCCATGGGAATTCCAGTTGAAATGTTTACGGTATTATTTGCTATTGGCCGTTTACCTGGTTGGATTGCTCAATGGAAAGAAATGCGTGTCAACAAAGAACCGATTGGTCGACCAAGACAAGTTTATGTAGGGTATCCGTTACGTGATTTTGTCGCTAAAGAAAAGCGCTAATATCTTTCATTAGTTATAAACAAAGCTTCTCACAAATGGGAAGCTTTTTTATATTTGTTTCCAAGCTAAATCAAACGTATGTTACCACTTCATGTTACCAATGAAACAGCCAAATTAAAAGCCGTAGTACTGGGAACGGCCGTTCACAATGGACCAACTCCAACTGCGGAAGAAGCCTACGATCCCAAATCCTTAGAGCACATTTTAGCCGGAACTTATCCGATAGAAGCCGATATGGTGCGCGAAATGGAAGCCTTTAATGCGGTGTTTCAAAAATACGACGTGCAGGTATTCCGTCCGGAAATGATTGAAAATTACAACCAAATTTTTTCTCGCGACATCGGATTTGTGATCGACGATGTATTTATCAAAGCCAACATTTTGCCCGATAGAGAGCGCGAATTAGAGGCAATTCAATACGTGATTGATCAGATGGATCCTACCAAAGTGGTTCGTCCGCCCGAGGTAGTGCACATTGAAGGTGGCGACGTAATGTTATGGAATGACTATATTTTTATCGGCACCTACAAAGGCTCTGATTACAAAGATTACATCACCGCTCGGACCAATATGGCTGGAGTCAATTATATCCAAGCCCTTTTTCCGAACAAGAAAGTCAAAGCATTTGATTTAGTAAAATCTAAATTAGAAGCACGTGACAATGCGCTGCATTTGGATTGTTGCTTTCAGCCGGTGGGCAATAACAAAGGAATTATTTACAAAAGCGGATTCCGCGAAGAGGCCGATTACGTGTTTTTGGTCAAATTATTTGGCAAAGACAATTTGTTTCACCTCACCAGAGATGAAATGTACCACATGAATTCCAATGTGTTCTCCATTGATACCAACGTAGTGGTTTCCGAACAAAAATTCACCCGTCTCAATACCTGGTTGCGCGACAATGGCTTTACCGTTGAAGAAATACCTTACGCCGAAATCGCCAAACAAGAAGGCCTGTTGCGCTGCTCAACTTTGCCGTTGATTAGGGAATAGGTTTTTAGTTGTCGGTTGTCAGTTATCGGATTGCGCTAAGAATATAAATTACACGCCAAAATAAGTAGATATGAGCAGTTATAGGGATTTAGACATTTATAAAATTGGATTAGAATTATTTTATTAAACCCATCCAGCATCTTTAAGACTTCCAAAATACGAAATATATGAGTTGGGTAGTCAGTTACGAAGAGCTTCTGATTCTGTTATCACAAATATTGTGGAAGGATATGGAAGAAAGCGATACAAACCTGATTTCATTCGATTCTTGATCTTTTCTCATGCAAGTTGTCTAGAAACAATCAATCATTTAGAGAAATTAGAATATCTATATCCTGTTGAAAAAGATCTTTTTCATAACCTAGGTGAACAATATAACATACTTGGAGCAAAAATTTATTCCTTTATTAAATACGTAGAACAAAACTGGAAATCCTAATTTTGCACACAACCCAGAACAGAAAACAGACAACTCACAACAGATAACTCAAAAATGAACCAAACCACCTCTTCCATTCTCGTGATACGTCCGGTTGCTTTTCGGATGAACGAGCAAACTGCAGTCAATAATTATTACCAAAAAGTGCTGGACAACTTATTGCCGGCCACCGTCAATGCCAAAGCTCAGCAGGAATTTGATGCCTTTGTCGAAAAATTGCAAGCGGCAGGAATTGATGTCACTGTTGTTGACGATACCTTAAATCCCGATACACCCGATTCTATTTTTCCAAACAATTGGATTTCATTTCACCAAAATGGCGACGTGGTCTTGTATCCGATGTTTGCTGAAAACCGTCGAAGCGAACGCCGCGAAGACATCTTGGACATACTGGAAGAGAAAGGCTTTCACATCGAAAATATTGTTGATTATACGTCTGCCGAAAACGATGGTTTTTTCCTTGAAGGAACGGGTAGTTTGCTTTTGGATCGCGCCAACGGCATTGCTTATTGTGCCTTGTCTCCGCGAGCCGACGAAGAATTGTTTATCGAATTTTGCGAAGATTTTGACATGGCTCCGGTTATTTTTAGTGCCTATCAAACCATTAATCTTGAACGTAAACTCATTTACCACACCAACGTAATGATGTGCTTGGGCAGCACTTTTGCCGTAATTTGTGCCGATTGTATCGACGACAAACAAGAGCGTAAATTCGTCTTGGAACAATTGAAAAAATCGGGCAAAGAAGTAATCCTAATTTCGGAAGATCAGGTAAATAATTTTGCCGGAAATATGCTCGAATTAGTTGGGGCAAATCAGCAAAAATTATTGGTGATGAGCGCTGCGGCACACCAAAGCCTTACTGCCGACCAAGTGGCTAAATTGGAAAAACATGCGCAAATCCTCAGTTCGAGTTTAGATACTATCGAAGCCTGTGGCGGAGGAAGTGCCCGTTGCATGATGGCCGAAATCTTTTTACCTAAAACGGCAAAAAAAACCTATATTTGATCTGCATATTGCAACTCCATAATTTTGAATAAGATGAAAAAAATATTGCCTTTTTTACTGCTGTTGCTTTCCTTTCCAACTATAGCTCAATGGACAACCAATCTTTCTGTAAATACCCTTGTGGCCAATTCGCCCACCCAAGATATACAATCTGTCGGTACTTCTGATGGGCAAACCTATGTTGTGTATTGGAAAAATGTACCCGCACCTCAAAATTATGAATTGCGCATGCAACTACTCAACGCGGCGGGTGTACCTCAATTTGGTCCTGACGGGATGTTGGTGAGTACCTTAATAGGCATGAGCACCTATACCGTAATTTGGTCAGTAACGGTAGATGCCAATGACAACTTATACATTGGGGCAACCGGAACGCAAGATGGAAATGCCTATGTGTTTAAATTGGATCTTCAAGGAAATCATTTGTGGGGAACCAATGGCATTCAAGTGGGAACCGGAAATATTGTTAAAGTTTTGCCCTTAAGCAGTGGCGAAACCATTGTAAGTTGGTATCCATCGGGTCAATCGGTAATGCAAAAATTTGATGCTGCCGGAAATGCTCTTTGGGCTAGTCCAGTGCCTATTCAGTTGGGGACAAGCAACACGATTCCCGCGGGCATGTTTGAGCTCAACAACGGAGATTATATGCTGGTTTTTCACAAAACCTTGGCGTCAATTTATTCAAACCTCTATGCGCAACGCTATTCGGCAGCAGGCGTGGCACAATGGGCTACCCCTACACAAATAACCAACAAGGCTTCTCAGTTTAATCGAAGTTATACAGGTAAAACCGACGGCGAATCAGTGTTTTACGGCTATTTTTTGTCGGGATCTAATCGATTTGATTCCTATGTGCAACGCATCAATGGTGACGGCACTCTACCCTGGGGTATCAATGGCGTTGATTTTGACACCAACCAAACCAATTATGAAATGAGCACAGAGATCAATTTAGATCCTACAGCTGCTGTGGTTTGGGCCACTTGTACGTACATGAATACATCCCAAAGCATGAGTGGCGAATACATCCAAAAAATCGATAAAAATTCAGGGGCACGGTTATTTACGGATACAGCCAAAGAAGTTTTTCCGATTAGTAGTGATTCAGATGTACATGTTGGTGAATTGCATTTGGCAGGCGGCACTCCATTTTATATGCTTAAAATGGGGATGGATACGGGTGCTTCACCAGTTACTTTGCATGCGGTTTACTTAGATGAAAACGGTGATTTTGTTTGGCCTGAGCATCAGTTGCCGATAGCCAATTACAGCGCATCCAAAAGTAGAATTGGCTTTACAAAACAAGTAAATGGTCAAAGTGTAGCTACTTTTTTGGAGCAAAAAGCAAGCGATTCATCGCCTAAAATGTATGCGCAAAATTTTATCATTTCGAGTTTAGCTATTCACCAACCAACTCCTGAATTGACTTTACAGGTAGTTAATCCGGTAAAAAACCAGTTGCAGATTTCAGCAAATCAGGCCATTCAACATGTGCTTGTTTATACTATGTTGGGAGTGAAAATTGCCGATGTTCTTCCAAATTCTTCAACCCTTTCGATAGATACTTCTTCTTGGCAAACAGGAGTTTATTTTTTGAATTGTGAAAGTGTAACTGGCCATTGCAGTCAAGTGAAACTAGTCAAAGAATAAGTTAACCGTTTTGTATAAAAATAATCCAATCCCTCTGCTGTGGTTGGATTTTTTATATCCCTCGGATGATACTCAAAATGGAGCTGATAATGTATTGGATACCAATCGCAATGGTCAAAAATCCGATGATGCGTGATATGGCTACAATACCTGAAGAGCCCAAGAAATTTGCTAAATAATGGGCGCTGCGCAACACAAAATAAATCGAAGCAGCAACCACAATAATAGCCAAACTCGAGATAATTATTTCGTCGGGGGCATGGTGTTCTTGGTAATAGGCTATTAAAAGCGATATCGAACCTGGTCCAGCTAACATGGGCATGGCCAATGGAGTTAAAGCAATGTCGTTTCGGTTTTGAATTTCTACTTCTACTTTTTTATTGATCCCTTTGTTTTTGTTGAATTGTCCGTTAAGCAATGAAAAGCCCGAACTGGCAATGATGATTCCTCCAGCGATGCGTAAGGCCGTGATGGTTATACCAAAAAAACTGAGCACATATTGGCCTACAAAAAAAGAGATGAGCAAAATCACACACACATTAATGGAAGTTTTTAACGAAACTCTAGCGCGCTCTTTTTGAGTATAATCTTGGGTAAGTCCCACAAAAATAGGAATGGTGCCAATGGGATTCAACACAGAGAAAAGAGCAAAAAAGAGGTAGATAAATAATTCCATTGTAGACTAAAATTAAGCATCGATGCTGGCACAAAGGTATAACTAAAAACATATTGGGCTAAAATAAATTGGCACGGCAACCAATTTTGTAGTTTTGCAGCATGAAAAATAAAAAAACCTTAGTTCTGGGTGCTAGCACAAAGCCTGAACGCTATGCCTACAAAGCCATTGAAAGTTTGGTAGCCAAAGGTCATTCGGTCTTGGCCATTGGGCAACATGCCGGCGAAGTGAGTGGTATTAAAATCCAAACCAAATTGATTCCCATTAAAAACATAGATACGGTTACCCTCTACTTAAATCCGATTCGTCAACGGGATTATTACAATTACATCATCGAGGCCAAGCCCAAACGCGTGGTGTTTAATCCGGGCACCGAAAATCCGCAGTTTTATCAATTGTTGCAAAGCAATGGCATTGCGGTTGAGGTGGCCTGTACTTTGGTTTTATTGGCAACCAATCAATACTAGAATTTGGTTTGACCTGTAGCCGGTTTGCTAATTAGCCAAAGTCCAACAAAGGTGAGTAAGCCGTTTATCAAAATGATTTCGGTGTCAAATACATAAGCGCCCACGAGCATACTGCTGTATTTGGTCAAGAAAAAACAAAGCAAAGGAGCAACCAAACACACAAACGGAACCCATTTGTCCTTAACCGTTTTGGTCTGCCAAAATAGTCCAAATCCATACAAACCCAATAAGGGTCCATAAGTGTAGGAAGCAATTTTAAAAATGATGCTCACCACCGAGGCGTCATTGATGGCGTTAAAGATCAAAATCACCAAAAATAACAAGACCGAAAATCCGATGTGCACCCAGTGACGGGTTTTTACTACATTGGTTTTATGGCTGTTTTCGGCTTTGTCCATACCCAAGAAATCCACACAAAAGGAGGTAGTTAAAGCTGTTAGGGCACTGTCGGTGGTGGCAAACGTAGCGGCGGTAAGCCCCAATAAGAAAATGATGGATGGAATGACACTCAGATGGTGAAAGGCAATTTCGGGAAACAACAAATCAGTTCGCGGATTGCCAGTGGCCAAATCGGTGGGTACGCTGATGTTGTTTTGAGCGGCATACATGTACAACAAGGCTCCCACACTCAAGAAAAATATATTAATCACAATAAATATTCCGGTAAACGTAAACATGTTTTTTTGGGCGTCTTTGATGTTGGCACAACTCAGGTTTTTTTGCATCAAATCTTGATCCAACCCTACCATGGCAAGGGTCACGAAAATTCCACCAATAAACTGTTTCCAGAAATAGGTTCCTTTCAGGTAATCTTCAAAGAAAAATACCTTGGAATAATTACTGTGTTTGATGGCTTCGAATGCCTCAACTGGGCTGAAATTGAGGGTGTTGCAAATGATGAAAATGGTTAAAAACACCGAAGAGACCAAGAAAAAAGTTTGCAGCGTATCGGTAATGATGATGGTTTTGAGTCCGCCGCGGTAGGTATAGGCAAAAATTAAGGCCAAGGAAAGCAAAACGGTTATCGCAAATGGGATGGCGTAATAATCAAACACATAGCGTTGCAACACAATAACCACCAAATAGAGTCGGAAGGCAGAGCCAATGGTGCGGCTCAGCAAAAAAATACTCGCAGCTGTTTTGTAACTAATTACGCCCAAGCGTTGCTCGATGTAGCTGTAAATAGAAGTCAAATTCATGCGGTAGTACAAGGGAAGCAATACCGTGGCAATGAGTATAAAACCAACCGCATTTCCCAAAATAAATTGAAAGTATTTGAATTGCAAATCGGGGTTGCCTACTTCACCAGGCACGGAGATAAACGTCACGCCGGAAAGCGCTGTGCCAATCATTCCAAAGGCTACCAAGTACCATTTTGAATTTTTATTGGCCTTAAAAAACGCCTCGTTGCTGGAATCTTTCTTGCTCATGAAATGCGAAATCAGAAACAAAACGCCAAAATAGAGGATGATAATCGTGAGAATAGTTGCTGCCGACATAAGGGTTGGTTTAGTTTGGCCAAAATACGCAATCGATGATTAACTCACAAAGATTAATTTCAGGCTAACATCTGATTTTTCAACGTTCCAAAATTCAAATTCGCTATTTTTGCGGCATGGAATTCTCTTCAAAAATACTAGAAAGGGCCGTGCACGAGATGGCGCAATTGCCGGGTATTGGCAAACGATCGGCCTTGCGTTTGGTCTTGCATTTGCTCAAACAACCAAAAGAACATACCCAATTTTTAACGACGGCCTTGCAAGCGGCGCGTGAAGATGTGCAGTTTTGCAATTCCTGCCACAATATTTCTGATTTTTCTACCTGTGAAATATGCGCCAATCCCGCTCGAAATCACCAACTCATTTGTGTGGTTGAAGACATTCGTGACGTGATGGCTATTGAAAATACGCGACAGTTTAAAGGGATTTACCATGTGTTGGGAGGTAAGATTTCACCCATTGATGGCGTTGGTCCCGCGCAATTAAATATCACATCCTTGGTCGAAAAAGTAAAAAAGGGTGATGTGCAAGAGTTGATATTTGCCCTCAGCTCAACCATGGAAGGCGATACGACCAATTTTTACATCTACAAACAAATTCAAGAATCGGCCATTATCACCTCCACCATTGCCCGAGGAATTGCAGTGGGAGACGAACTAGAATACGCCGATGAAGTGACATTGGGACGCAGTATTGTAAACCGTATTCCATTTGAAAATTCCCTCAAAAACAACTAGGCTAAAATAACCCGCCGCGCTTTTGATATTAGTGGGGAAAACCTATATTTGTGTGCTAATTTTTTTTAGAAAAATAGATGACAAAATTACGCTATTGCTACATCTGTGTGTTGGGTTTACTCCTTGCTTCTTGTGTGCCAACAAAAGACTTAATTTACCTTCAAACAGCTAGTTCTTCTGATGCGTCAACTGTATTGCAGCCTATTGCCAACAAACCCTACCGTTTACAAGTCAATGATATTATCAGTGTTGTAATTAAAGCCAGCGACCCTAAATTGGTGGAAGTGTTTAAATCCTCTGAACAAACGGCGCAACTCAACAAAACCGAACAAAGCTTATATTTTGATGGTTATACGGTAAATGAACACGGCGCAATACGAATGCCCGTTTTGGGAGAAGTACCCGTATTGGGCTACACACTTGAAGAAGTACGTTTAAAAATTGAGAGCCAATTGCTTGGCGAATATTTTACAAAAGAAGCCAATGTTTTTGTTTCGGTGAAACTTGCAGGATTGCGCTATACCGTAAATGGCGAGGTGGTTCAACCGGGATTAAAAGTAGAATACAAAGAGAAACTCACTTTGCTAGAGGCACTGGCCAGCGCAGGGGACATTACCATGACTGGCAATCGAAAAGCGGTTTCGGTTTTACGTCAAATGCCGCAAGGTTCAGAAATGCACGAGATTGATTTAACAGACATCAAGGCATTGCAATCGCCCTATTTTTATGTACAACCCAACGACTACATCTATGTAAAGCCACTCAAACAAAAATCGTGGGGAACGGGTAAAACAGGTTTAGAATCCTTAAGTACAGTACTCACTTTACTCACGCTGATTACAACCACCTTTATTTTATTGAAATAAGCCAGAGATGATAGATACCAAAGACTTTTCCTTTTTCGAAAACCAAAATAGCTTTGATTTCAAAGGCTTTTTGATCAAGATTGTCAGTTACTGGAAGTGGTTTCTAATTAGTTTAGCCATTACGTTTTCGATTGCCTATCAGGTGAATATTCGAAAGCAAAAAATATATGCGCTGCAAACGTCTATCGCGATCAAAGAAGAAAACAATCCATTCTTTACCTCCAATACCAGTTTGGTTTTTAATTGGGGTGGATCATCTGATCAAGTGCAAAACATATCAAATACCTTAAAATCAAGATCACACAACGAATTGGTTGTAGACGAACTGCAGTTTTATGTGGATTACTTGCAAAAAGGGGATTACAACTACAAAGACGTGTACGGCGATGTGCCATTTGCGCTCACCATTGACAAATTAAAAGGTCAATTGCTCCATAGTTTAATTGAGATTACGTTTGTTTCAGCTTCAACCTATGAGCTGCGCATTCCATTTGAAAACGCGACTGCTCCACTCATGTATTATGGAAATCACAGCAAAGGTGATGCAGCAGTAGTCCCAGGCGAGTTCAAAAAACAATACCAGCTGGGAGAACAGGTTCAACTCCCGTTTTTAAATTGGAAGTTGGAATCGGTGTCACAAGGCGAGCAATTAAAGGGAAAAACCTATTTTGTTCGGTTTAACAATTTTGATGAAGTGGTCCAAAAAGGCCAAAACATTAGTGTAGAAATTGATCCAAAGGCAGCCTCTATCTTGGTGCTTTCTATGCAAGGGCCCAATAAAAATAGAATTGTAAATTATTTAAATACTACTGTTCATACGCTCATCAAGACCCAATTGGATCGCAAAAACCAATTTGCTACCAATACCATCGAATTCATTGACAGCACGCTTGTTTCAATGGGCAACCAACTCAAAGAAACGGGTGATGAATTGACTACGTTTAACAAACGCAACAACATTGTTGAAATTGAAAAAGGTGGCGAAAACATTGCCAGTCAACTGCTAGAATACGATGTAACACGCGATCAAATCAACCGCAAAATTGCGTATTGCAACAGTTTGAAATCGTATTTGCGCAATAGCGTAGATTACTCCAAACTTCCAGCACCCACAGTTGCTGGAATAGATGATCCCAACATTGTGAGTAATGTGGCAAAATTAATTGGGCTTTCGGCACAGCGTTCCCAGTTGGCCTATTCGGTAAAAAGCGAAAAAATATTTCAAGAATTTGACAGTCAAATGGAGGCCGTCAAAAAGGTGTTACTTGAAAATGTCAGCTCCATCGGCAGTGCGTTTCAGTATGATTTGGTGTTGGTGAACAGTAAAATTCAAAAGATAGAAAACGACATCAAACAACTGCCGGAAGACAAACAAGAGTACCTTAAAATTTCACGTAAATACGATTTAAGCGATAACATTTACAACACCTTTTTGCAAAAGCGCAGCGAAGCTGAAATTGTAAAGGCGGCCAATTTATCGGATATTCATTTTATCGATTCGGCCAAAGATACCGGCGGCGGACTCATCGGGCCCAATACCAGTGTGAACTACGTGATTGCCTTTTTTATGGGGATTTTAATTCCCTTGTTGATTGTGTTTGGCATCTTCTTTATGGAAAATGCGATTTTAAATACCGAGGACATTACTAATTTAACCTCAATTCCAATTATTGGTGTTATAGGCTTGAAACAATCGCAATCCAATTTGGCGGTTTTTGAACGACCCAAATCGGCCTTGTCTGAATCCTTTAGAGCCATTCGATCGTCCTTGCAGTTTTTGTATAAAAAACACGAGATCGAAGGAACGAAAACCATCATGCTCACTTCCTCGATCAGTGGAGAAGGAAAAACATTTTGTTCATTGAATATCGCGACGGTTTTTGCCCTAAGCGAGAAAAGAACAGTCATTGTGGGACTGGATTTGCGTAAACCCAAAATTTTTGATGATTTCAATACCACCAACGAAATTGGTGTGGTAAATTACTTGATTGGTCAAAAAAACATGGATGAGGTGATCCAAAAAACACAAATACCCTATTTGGATGTAATCACTTCTGGACCCATTCCGCCAAATCCTTCAGAATTGATTATTGGCGATACCATGAAAAAATTCATGGAGGAATTAAAGTCGCGTTATGACTACATTATTTTGGATACTCCGCCGGTAGGTTTGGTGTCAGATGCCTTAGAACTCGACGAATATGTGGACGTGAGTTTGTATATTATGCGCCAAAACTACACCAAAAAAGACATGGTAACCATGCTCAACAACCGTCACAAAAGAGGGGAGTTGACCAACATCAGTATTGTGCTCAATGGTTATCAAAATAAGGCCAAGTATGGAACGGGCTACGGTTATGGCTACGGATATGGTTATGGCTACGGCAATTACTCGAACGGCTACCACGAAGCAGAAAAATCGGAATCTTTTTTAAAGTCCATTTGGAGCAAATTGAAATCTTAAGATGCAAACTAAAATACTCATTACGGGAGGTGCCGGATTCATTGGATCTAATTTGTGTGAATACTTTTTATCGCAACAGTTCCAGGTGGTGTGCTTGGATAATTTTGCCACGGGTCACCGACATAACCTAACTTCTTGTTTGCAAGATCCCAACTTTACCTTAATCGAAGGCGATATTCGCAACCTAGCCGATTGCCAATTGGCGGTTAAAGAGGTAGATTATGTGTTACATCAAGCGGCATTGGGCTCAGTACCCCGATCAATCAATGATCCCATAACCAGTAACGAAGTAAATGTGTCTGGGTTTCTAAATATGTTAGTGGCTGCGCGTGACGAAAAAGTAAAACGCTTTGTGTATGCAGCCAGTTCGTCTACCTATGGCGATTCGGCCAGTTTGCCCAAAGTTGAGGACGTCATCGGTAAGCCTTTGTCGCCTTATGCCATCACCAAATATGTGAATGAATTGTACGCTGATATTTTTAGTAAAACCTATGGTCTTGAAACCATTGGCTTGCGTTACTTTAATGTGTTTGGTCGCAAACAGGATCCCAATGGCGCTTATGCAGCGGTAATTCCCAAATTTGTAATGCAGTTCATGAAGTACGAAAGCCCCGTTATCAATGGCGACGGCAATTATTCCCGTGATTTTACCTACATCGACAATGTGATTCAAATGAATCATCTTGCGATTACTACGCAAAATCCAGAAGCCATCAATACAGTTTACAATACGGCTTTTGGCGACCGAACCACCTTGAATGAATTGGTTCATTATTTAAAAGAATACCTAACCGAATGGGATCCCAAAATCGCGGATGTTGCAGTGGTCTATGGACCTAACCGAAATGGTGATATTCCGCATTCCTTGGCCAGTATTGACAAAGCCAAGAATTTACTGGGCTATAATCCCCAGTTTTCCATTACAACCGGACTAAAAGAAGCCGTTGCCTGGTATTGGCAACATTTGAAATAAATTAAAACAGAAGCACGAATTATGAAGATTACTAAAATTTGTTGTATCGGCGCAGGTTATGTAGGAGGACCTACCATGGCCGTCATTGCCCAAAAATGTCCCCACATTCAAGTAACCGTGGTCGATTTAAACGAAAGCCGTATTGCCCAATGGAATCATGAAGATGTAACCCAAATACCCATTTATGAACCGGGTTTAAGTGAGGTGGTTGCCGAAGCCCGTGGAAGAAATTTATTTTTCTCTACCCAAGTGGATCAAGCCATTGACGATGCCGAATTGATTTTTATTTCGGTGAATACACCCACGAAAACCTATGGTGCTGGAAAAGGAATGGCCGCCGATTTGAAATACATCGAATTGTGTGCCCGTCAAATTGCTCGTGTTTCGACCACCAATAAAATCGTAGTTGAAAAATCGACCTTGCCTGTGCGTACAGCTGGTGCGATTAAAAGCATATTAGAAAATACCGGAAACGGTGTTCAATTTCAAATTTTATCCAATCCCGAATTTTTGGCCGAGGGAACCGCCGTCGAAGATTTATTCCAACCCGATCGTGTGCTCATCGGAGGTGATCCAACACCCGAAGGACAACAAGCCATCGAGGCCTTGGCTTCAGTATATATGCATTGGGTACAGCCCGATCGAATCATTCGTTCCAATGTTTGGTCGTCGGAGTTATCCAAATTAACGGCCAATGCTTTTTTAGCACAACGCGTATCTTCTATCAATGCCATCTCTGAATTGTGCGAAAAAACAGGGGCCAATGTAAACGAAGTAGCCAAAGCCATTGGGATGGACAGTCGCATCGGTTCCAAGTTTTTGAAATCCTCGGTTGGGTTTGGTGGATCGTGTTTCCAAAAAGACATTTTAAATTTGGTTTACATTGCCAAATCCTATGGTTTGCATGAAGTAGCCGATTATTGGGAGCAGGTAATTATCATGAACGACCACCAAAAACGTCGTTTTTCGAATTCGATTGTGCGCACCTTGTACAATACGGTTGCCGATAAAAAAATCGCGTTCTTGGGTTGGGCCTTCAAAAAGGACACCAACGATACCCGCGAATCAGCGGCGATTTATGTGGCAGATGATTTAATACACGAACAAGCCAAAATTGCGGTTTATGATCCTAAAGTAGAAGAGGCCCAAGTGTTAGCCGATTTGAATTACTTGGAAACAAGATCGGCTGCCCAAAACGAAAAATATACCAAGGTCTACAAGGATGCCTATGATGCCTGTAAAGGTGCCCATGCCATTGCCGTATTGACCGAATGGGATGAATTCAAGAGTTACGATTGGCACCAGATTTACAATTCGATGCTGAAACCGGCCTTTGTGTTTGACGGTAGAAATTTATTAGACAAAAATGCACTCGAAAAAATTGGCTTTGTATACCAAGCCATTGGGTCATAAAACAATTAAAAGATGAATACAAAAATTGCAGTAATTGGTTTAGGCTATGTGGGATTGCCCTTGGCGCGTTTGTTTGCGACTAAATTTCCTGTAGTGGGATTTGACATCAATGCTACGCGTATTGCCGAACTCAACCAAGGCGAAGATAAAACTCTAGAAGTAGCTGCTGCCGATTTAAAAGCTGTTTTGGTAGCAAGTCCTTCAGATGAAAACGGCTTGTATTGCAGCAATCAATTGCAAAATATCGAACACTGCAATGTGTATATCATCACGGTTCCAACGCCGGTAGACAAAAACAACCGTCCCGATTTGACGCCCTTGTATAAATCGAGTGAAACTGTGGCCAAAGTGTTGCGCAAAGGCGACATTGTGATCTACGAATCTACCGTGTATCCTGGCGTGACCGAAGAAGAATGTGTGCCGGTTTTGGAAAAAATTAGTGGACTGAAATTCAACGTTGATTTCTTTGCGGGCTATTCACCCGAGCGCATCAATCCGGGAGACAAAGAACATACCGTCGATAAAATTCTCAAAGTAACTTCGGGTTCTACGCCCGAAATCGGAAAACGAGTAGACGATTTATACAAAACCGTGATCACTGCCGGAACGCATTTGGCGCCCACCATCAAGGTAGCTGAAGCCGCCAAAGTGATCGAAAATTCGCAACGAGACATCAACATTGCCTTTGTGAATGAATTGGCCAAAATATTCAATGTATTGGGCATCAATACCCAAGACGTATTGGCTGCTGCGGCTACTAAATGGAATTTCTTACCTTTTAAACCAGGTTTGGTGGGCGGACATTGCATAGGTGTTGATCCGTATTATTTGGCGCAAAAAGCACAAGAAGTAGGCTATCATCCCGAAATCATATTGGCCGGCCGTCGACTCAACGACAGCATGGGCGAATACGTGGCCTCGCAGGTGGTGAAATTGATGATCAAAAAAGGCGTGAGCATTAACGGTTCTTCGGTTTTGTTGTTGGGTATCACCTTTAAAGAAAATTGCCCCGATGTGCGCAATACCAAAATTGTAGATGTCATTCAGGCCTTGCAAGAGTATGGCATTCAAGTAAACATTTACGATCCTTGGGCCAATCCAGCTGAGGTGGCGCACGAATACAACTTAGTGACTACACAAAACTTGCCTAGTGGGCAATTTGATGCAATCGTTTTAGGCGTTGCACATAACGAGTTTTTGGGATTGGATTATGCCAAATTCAAAAAATCACACAGCATTGTGTACGATGTAAAAGGAATATTAGGCGATGTAGCCGACGGAAAATTATAAGCGATGAAGAAAATTTTAATCACCGGAGGAGCAGGATTTATTGGGTCGCACGTGGTGCGCAGATTTGTAACCAAATACCCCAATTACCAGATATACAATTTAGACGCCTTGACCTATGCGGGCAACCTCGAAAACATTGCCGATATTCAAGACGCACCCAATTATACCTTTGTAAAAGGCGATATCGTCGATGCCGATTTTATCGATCAGTTGTTTACAGCCCATCAATTTGATGGAGTATTGCATTTGGCGGCCGAATCACATGTTGATCGTTCGATTACCGACCCCTTGGCATTTGTGAAAACCAATGTGATTGGCACCATGAATTTGCTCAATGCAGCCAAAAGAATATGGGCCAATGATATGTCTGGTAAACGATTTTACCACATCAGTACTGATGAGGTCTATGGTTCGTTGGGCGCTGAAGGTTTATTTACCGAAACTACCGCCTACGATCCCAATTCGCCTTACTCGGCCTCCAAAGCCAGCTCGGATCATTTTGTGCGGGCCTATGGCGAGACGTATGGCTTGCCCTATGTGATTACCAATTGTTCCAACAACTACGGACCCAATCACTTCCCAGAAAAATTAATTCCATTGTTCATTAATAATATCATCGAGAAAAAACCTTTGCCCGTTTATGGCGATGGCAAATATACCCGCGATTGGTTGTTTGTGGAAGACCATGCGGTAGCCATTGATTTGGTATTTCACGAAGGAAAAAATCACGACACCTATAACATTGGCGGATTCAACGAATGGCAAAACATCGATTTGGTCAAATTGTTGTGTGAGTTGATGGACCAAAAATTAGGACGCACCGCTGGCGAATCGGCCGAGTTGATTACCTATGTAAAAGACCGTCCCGGACACGATTTGCGTTACGCGATTGATGCCTCCAAAATCAACACCGAATTGGGATGGAAACCCTCGGTGACATTTGAACAAGGTTTGGCTCGCACCATTGATTGGTATTTGGCCAACGAAGCCTGGTTGAAAAATGTAACCTCGGGCGCCTACCAAAACTACTACGCCAGTCAGTACGCGTAGTGTAAACCAAAAAAGGGTATGAGCCAACTCAAAAAAGGAGCCTTACTTTCTTATCTTTCCATTTTCTTGACCAATGGAATTGGCTTGTTGCTTACGCCCTACATCATTCACAAATTAGGTGATTCTGAGTACGGATTATATACCTTAATTGGGTCTTTAATTGCCTACATTGGGGTGTTGGATTTTGGACTCAATAACACCATTATCCGTTTTGTTGCCAAATACCGCGCCCAAAATGACAAAACCGGCGAAGAAAATTTCCTAGCGACGTCCTTGCTCATTTATGCCGCGATTTCTGCCCTAATTGTTGTGGCAGGCATTGCACTTTATTTTAATCTCGACACCTTATTTCCCAAATTAACCCCAGTCGAAATGAGCAAAGCCAAGCTCATGTTTGCCATCTTGATTTTTAATTTGGCTTTCGAGTTGCCTGGTGGCGCTTTTGCTGCGATTTGCTCGGCCTACGAACAATTTGTGTTTCCTCGCGCACTTAAAATATCGGAGTATGTATTGCGTTCGGTGATGGTAGTTGCGCTCTTGTGGAAAGGCGGAGACGCTTTGTCGATTGTGGTATTGGATACCATTCTCAATTTGCTCGTAATTGTAATCAGTGCCTATTATGTGTTTCGAAAATTGCGGGTAAAAATAAAGTTACACGTATTTGAATTTCCCTTGGTTAAAACCATATTTTCTTATTCAGTTTGGATATTTGTCTATGCAATAGTTGGTCAGTTTCAATGGCGATTTGGTCAAGTAGTGCTGGGCATGCTTTCGGGCACTACGGCAGTCGCAATTTATGGGGTAGGTATCATGTTGGGCACCTATTACGGTGCCTTTTCGGCCGCCATTTCGAGTGTGTTTTTGCCACGCGCCACCAAAATGACTGTTCACGATGCATCGCCAGCCGAACTCACTTCGATGATGATTAAAATCGGTCGTTTTTCCTTGCTTATTTTACTGCTGATCTTGGGCGGATTTTTCTTGTTTGGACAGCAATTTGTGTTCTTGTGGGTAGGCAAAACCTATAGCGATTCTTGGATTATTGCGTTTACCATTATGGTTTCCTATACAGTGCCTTTGGTGCAAACCTTTGCCAATTCGATATTGGAAGCCACCAATCGGTTTTATTTTAAGTCCCTCACTTACATTTTCTTTGTGGTTTTGGGTACTGGGTTTGGCGCCTATTTGGTTCCCGCCTATGGCAGTTTGGGCTTGTTATTTGGTTCCACTTTGGGATGGATCATCAGCCAAGTGGTCATGAATGTATATTTTGAACGCGTACTCAAGCTCGAATTGGGTCGATTCTTTAAAGAAGTGAGCACAGGAATCGTACCCGCCTTTTTGTTCTTGTTGTTTTTGGGCTATTGGCTCAACTTTTTGCCTGGTGCAAATTGGTTCAATTTGGTGCTTAAAATAGTTTTGTTTGTGTTGCTATTTGCAGCAATCATGTATAAGTTTGGACTCAATGCGTTTGAAAGACAAACCGTATTGGAGTTCCTCCCGTTTTACAAGAAAAAAAAATCGATCCCGCCGGTCGACTAAAATAAATACTATATTCGTTTCTGTATTTTGAACAATTGATATTTACGCAGTCTATATGCTATTCAATTCGCTGTCTTTTGCGCTATTTCTTCCTCTAGTTTTCTTGCTATATTGGTTTGTATGCAACAAAACCTACCGCCTGCAAAACGGCTTATTATTGGTGGCCAGTTACTTTTTTTACGGCTGTTGGGATGTGCGATTTTTGGGATTGCTCGCTTTTTCAACTTTTTTGGATTATTATTCTGGCTTGCAAATTTACCAGGCCAAAAGTGCCGGCTTAAAGAAATTCTGGTTTTGGACCAGCATCGGGCTCAATTTGGGGTTTTTAGGATTTTTTAAATATTACAATTTCTTTGTCGATTCCTTTGCCGCCGGACTTGGCCAATTTGGCATTGCGATTGATACTTGGACTTTAAATGTAATATTGCCTGTAGGTATTTCCTTTTATACCTTTCACGGACTTTCTTATGTGATAGACGTATACAAAGACCGCATCGTTCCCGAGAAAAACCCCATAGATTACGCTGTGTTTGTGAGTTTCTTCCCGTTGTTGGTGGCTGGGCCTATCGAACGCGCCACTCATTTGTTGCCGCAACTCAAGAAAGAACGAAAGTTCAACTACACCCAAGCGGTCGATGGGTTGCGTCAAATTTTGTGGGGCCTATGCAAAAAAATCATCATTGCCGACAGTTGCGCGCACTATGCCAATTTGATTTTTGATCACAGCGATACCTACAGCGGTAGTACACTTCTAGTAGGCGCGGTCTTATTTGCCTTCCAGATTTACGGCGATTTTTCAGGCTATTCCGATATTGCTTTGGGCACCGCCCGTTTGTTTGGCATCGAACTGTTGCAAAATTTTAAATTTCCCTATTTCTCGCGCGACATTGCCGAGTTTTGGCGCCGTTGGCACATTTCGCTTTCATCCTGGTTTAAAGATTATTTGTACATCCCCTTGGGAGGAAGTCAAGGCGGAACTGGGATGCGCATCCGAAACACACTCATCATTTTCATCGTCAGCGGATTTTGGCATGGAGCCAATTGGACTTTTATCATTTGGGGCGCCTTAAATGCCTTGTTTATTTTACCTTCTATCATTTTCAAAACCAACCGAACACATTTGGCTATTGTAGCCCAAGGGCGCGTTTTGCCTACCTTGAAAGAAACCATGCAAGTTTTGCTCACCTTTGGACTGACCGTTTTGGCTTGGATCTTTTTCAGAGCCAAATCGGTTGCTCACGCGTTTGATTACATCGCCACCATTTGTTCCAAATCGGTGTTGAGCATACCCGAAGTAAAGCCACCGTTGGTTTTTGTGGTATTGTTGGTTTTTGTGTTGATCGAGTGGAAGGGAAGAACAGCCAATTATGCCTTGGAGAAATTGGCCTTTTCTAAGCCGAGATGGGTGCGCTGGGCATTGTATTTGGTGTTAATCGGATGCTTATTTCAGTTTTCGGGTGAGGAGCAAACCTTTATTTATTTCCAGTTTTAATGAAAAAATTTCTCACACAATTGCTTTGTTTTGGCTTGCTGTTTCTGGCAATCGATCGCAGCTTGATTGTGCTCAGAAATTATGTGCCCCAGCTCGAAGTTGACCAACGCTTGGAACAAGTGCTTCAAAAAAAGTTGAAAGCCGATGTGTTTGTGTTTGGTTCTTCACGCGGTGCCAGAGATGTGATTGCATCTCAATTGGGCGATTCGTTGCAGCAAAACGTATATAATTTATCTTATCCTGGTGGTGATATTGAATTTCAATATTTTGTATTGCAACAAGTTTTGAAATACCAAAAACCCAAAGTGGTGTTGTTGGTAATGGATGAAAATACCGAAGTGGGGGCCTCCGAAAATGTACGCTACCGCTTGGATCGTTTGTATCCGTTGGTTAAATATCCAGTTGTTCGCGAGGAGCTCATTCGAAAGAGCGAAAAAAACAAATACCTATCGGAACTCTTTATTTTGCATCAGCTCAATAAAAGTAATTTTGATTTGCGTTACCGAAAACCGTCGCCTTTAGATACGCCCTTGGCCTGTGGTTCGATGCCTATAACTACCCAGATGCCTGGATTTACGAAAAAATTTGATACGGCCATTCCGGTCTATGATCCTCAAAAAGAATTTGCCTCCAAACGCTATTATTTCGACCATTTTTTAACCGCTTGCGAACAATCAAATACTAAAGTAGTGTTGGTTTTTCCACCCAATTTTTATGCGTCTTCTCCCGCTTTTTATGCCCGAATGCAACACTTGGCGGCACATCGCGCGTATTTGATGCGATACAATTCTGCAGATGCGCGTTATAAAAACCCAGACTATTTCAACGACAAACACCATTTGCGCCAATCGGGAGCACAGTTGTTTACGGCTGATCTAGCACAATTTATTCGTCAACAACAAGTACTTTTACCTGTAAATTCCATTCGCTAATATGCCGCGCAAAATTCTCACTCTCACCTGCCACAACGTCTATAACCACGGCGCGACTTTGCAGCAATTGGCCTTGCTCAAGCAGTTGGAGACGATGGGTTTTGAGGCCGAAACCATCAATTACACACCCTATTATTTGAACCAGCATTTCAAATGGACCAAAGTGAGCAATGCATTTTTCACAAAAAATGTCCTTTTAAAAATGCTGTATTGGGTATTGAAGTTTCCTTCTAATCTATGGAATCGCCAACGCAAATGGCGTTTTGATGCCTTTGAAGCCAAGACCTTGCGTGTGGCTGTGGGAACGTATACAACCAACGAACAACTTAAACAAAACGTACCACAAGCGGATGCCTACATTTGCGGCAGCGACCAGGTGTGGAATTCCTATTTTCAGAACGGCAAGGATCCCGCTTTTTATTTGGATTTTGTTCCAAATGACAAACTTAAAATTTCCTATGCGGCGAGTTTTGCCATTGATGCCATTGACCCAACACTTCAAGACTTTGTGCGCGAAAAAATCAGTCGATTGGATTGGGTTTCGGTGCGAGAGGCCTCGGGAGTACAACTGGTTAAATCGTTGGGAATTGAAAAAGTAAGCCAGGTTTTGGATCCTGTTTTTTTGATTGAACCGGCCTATTGGGAATCCTTCGTGAAGCCATTTACTGCCCGATACATTTTTGTGTATGATTTTGATACCAATGCTATTTTACGTGCCTTTGCTTTACAACAAGCCAAAGCGCGAGGGCTTCAGATTTATACGGTGAATCACAACATCCGCTACGCCGATAAAAATTTCTATCTGCATGGACCCGATGTGTTTTTGTCGCTGGTGCATGGTGCCGAGTTGGTGCTCACTAATTCCTTTCATGCGGTGGCCTTTTCGCTCATTTTTCAAAAGCCCTTTATAGTTTTTAACCGCAGTGAAAAAATCAATACCCGCATGCGTGATTTGTTGGCCTCGCTCGATTTGTCTCCTTTGTTGGTGAACAGTCTAGAAGATTGCGAAGTGGCACTGGCGCCAATAGAATACACTGGTGTTGCCATAAAATTAAACGAAGCCAAACAGCGCTCAACAGATTTTTTAACTACAGCTTTGTCTTTGATAATCCCAAATTAAGATGGAACTCAGCAAACAACAAACCGATTACACCAAAGGCATTGCCATTGCGATGATGTTGTGTTTGCATTTGTTTAATCGCGAGTACACCGGCTTGTTTCAGCCCAGTGTTTTTGTGGGTGCAGTCCCGCTGACGTATTATGTTTCTTTGTTTTGCGACTGTTGCGTGTGGATCTATTGTTTTTGCAGTGGTTATGGATTATATATTACCCACCAAAAGAATACAGCCACTTTTGTGCGCCAGAACCGCACTCGGGTGCTGAAACTCTACCTGAATTACTGGTTGGTATTGCTTCTGTTTGCCGTTGTATTGGGAATTCTATTGGGAAAATCCGATCAATATCCGGGAAGCTGGAGCAAATTTATTTACAATTTTATTTCTTTGGATTCTTCCTACAACGGAGCTTGGTGGTTTATTTCTTGTTATGCCTTGTTGGTTTTGCTTGCGCCAGTTATTTTTAATTTAATCGAAAAAGCCAATCCCAATCTTCTATTCATTGGTGCATTTGTATTGTATGCTATCGGCTATTATGCCCGCATAAAACTTCCTGTTATTTCTGAAATTGAGATCATTCAACTGCTTTGGCACCAAGCCTATATGTTGGCCAATGCCTTATTTCCTTTTCTGTTGGGCGCGATCGCTTTTCGTCAAAAATGGTTTTCAACCTTTATGCAAAGCGTAAGCAAATGGCCTTTCCGTACTTTAATTTTACTCACTTTAATTGGTTTACTGATGGTCGCCCATGCATTGGTGCCCAGTTTGTTTGTGGCGGTGTTTACGGGTGTAGCTTTTATATTTTTATTTAATGCCCTACAATTGTCAGCAGTCATTGAACGAATCCTGCAGTATTTGAGTACCCATTCAACCAATATTTGGCTCATCCATTTGTTTTTGATTTCCAGTTTTGCCAAAACCTGGAGTTATGCCCCACAGCAACCGGTCTTGATTTACTTTTGGGTTTTGGGCTGGTGTTTACTGCTTTCGCACCTGATTAATTGGATATATTTGCCACTTCAGCGCTATGTGTTTACCAATTGGCTTCGCTCATGAAAATTTTATACATCACCAACGGCATCAAAGGCGCTGGCGGACTCGAGCGGGTTTTGTCGGTAAAGGCCAGTTATTTGGCCGAGCAGTTGGGGCATGAGGTGCACATTGCGGTGTTTCATCAGACAGAAGATGTGTTGTTTTACGAGTTTAGTTCGCAGATTAAGCTGCATCAAGTAGATGTAAATGGAAATCCATTTCGCTACGTTTGGCAGTATATAAGTGGCATGCGCAATATGGTTGAGATGATCAAACCCGATGTGATTTCGGTCTGTGACGATGGATTGAAAGCTTTTTTCTTGCCCCTGCTATTGCCCAAAATTCCGTTGGTGTATGAACGGCATGTGTCGAAGCAAATAGCCTTTGGAGCAAATCCATCCTGGTTGAAAAAAATTAGCGTGAGTTTGCAGTTGCAGTTGATGAATGTAATGGGCCGATTCTTCGACAAATTTGTGGTACTCACCCAAGATAACCTTAACGAGTGGAATTTACCCAATACAGTGGTGATTCCTAATCCCTTGTCTTTTTATCCCGAAACCCAATCTGCACTTGCCAATAAAACGGTAATCGCCGTAGGCAAGCATACCTACCAAAAAGGATTTGATCGCTTGTTGCACAGTTGGGCAACTGTAATAGAAACCCAGCCCGATTGGATCCTAGAAATCTATGGCAAAGCCGATGAAATGCAAAGCATGAAACAAATGGCGAAACTCTTACAAATAGAAAATAACGTGCGCTTTTTTGAGCCGGTACCCGATATTGATGCTCGGTTTTTAGCTTCTTCTATTTTTGCTTTTTCTTCCCGTTTCGAAGGATTTGGCATGGTGCTCATCGAAGCCATGGCTTGTGGTGTGCCTTGTGTTTCCTTTGATTGTCCCTGTGGTCCTAGCGATATTATTCGATCGGGTGAAGACGGATTTTTAGTTCCCAATAACGATATTGTCGCTTATACACAACAACTTTTGCAACTCATCGAAAATTGTGAATTGCGTCTTAAAATGGGTGCCCAAGCCAAAATCAATGTGCAGCGGTATTTGCCAGAAGTGGTGGTGAAACAATGGGATGAACTCTTTAAATCGTTGGTTTCATGCGACTGATTTTTTCAACCGATCAAATATACTTGCACGGCGGCATCGAAAAAGTGATGGCCCAAAAAGCGAATTATTTTGCCGATGTTTTGGGGTATGAGGTTATTATTCTCACCACCGAACAAAAGCAAAACACGCCTTGTTACGCCCTGTCGCCCAACATTCAATTGATTGATTTGAACATTAATTACGAGCGGGAAAAATCGTTTGTGCATCCCGCCAATTTGGTCAAAGTTCCGCGTCATATCTTTAAATGGATTGCAAGCATGCGTCAATTGAACCCTCGGGTTTTGATGGTCTGCAATTATGCCTTTGATTTTTATTGGACTCCTTTTTTATTTTCTAAGATTGCCAAATATAAAGAATACCATTCTTCGCGCTATTTTGTGTATCAGGCTCGTGCCCACGCCAAAGGATTTGCCATGTTGGGGCATTTGATTCAATCGGCGGTTGAACGCCAATACACCAAATTAGTTTTGCTCAATGCATCAGAAACGGCCTTTTATGATTCATCGCAGCAAGTTGTTATTCCCAATCCAATTGCGATGGGAGATTATCACGCCCCATTGGATTCGTATCAAGTGCTGGCCGCTGGTCGATTGGCGCCTGTAAAAGGGTTTGATAACTTGATCGAAATCTGGTCAAAAATGGTGCAGCACGAACCCACTTGGACCTTGTCCATTTACGGCCAAGGTGAACCGCAGTATGTGGCTTATTTGCAAGATAAAATCAAGCAATTGAATCTCGAAAAGCAGGTTTTTATTCGGGAAGCGGTGCCACATTTAACCCAAACCATGCAGGCCTATTCGATGTATCTGATGACCTCACATACCGAGTGTTTTCCAATGGTTTTGCTCGAAGCGCTATCGGTGGGCTTGCCTTGTGTATCGTATGATTGCCCAACTGGTCCTGCACATATCATAACTCCAGATCAAGATGGCTATTTGGTTTCCAATCAAAACCAAGAAGCATTCGTTGAAAAAGTGCTATTTTTGATTCGCAATCCAGAAATTCGCAAACAAATGGGCGCGAAAGCTACGCAAAACGTAATGCGATTTTCACTACAAAATGTGATGCGCATGTGGCAAGAGAATTTGGAAAAAACGACGATATAACCTCTAGGCTTGTGAATGAATTAATTCCTGTTGAGATCTATTCCACACTATACTATAACTTTCTTTTAGTATTTGTAATCTTGGTAATATTACAATCCGCTACGGTAGAACTTACCGATTACGCCAACGTGCGTATCAAGAGTAATATTGGCTTGGGTTTGTTGGTGTTGATTATTTTGTACATGGGTTCGCGACCCATTAGCGGGAAGTACTTTGCCGACATGTCAACCTACGCGTTTAATTTTGATAAATACAAGGCCGGCGATCCCGTTGATTTGACAACCAATAAAGATTTGTTGTTTGAATTCTTTTCCAAGTACTGCTCGGGTATCATGACTGTGGAAGTTTATTTTATGGTATGTGCGGCTTTGTATGTAATTCCCTTGTATTTATTTGCCAAAAAGGTATTCGAAGACTATTGGTTTTACGCCTTTTTGATGTTGGTTATTTCCCTGTCTTTTTGGGGCTATGGAGTCAATGGGATACGGAACGGTCTAGCTACTTCGGTGTTTTTGTTGGGAATCTCAAGGAAAAATTTTATTTTCTCGCTACTAATTATTGGTAGCACCTATTTTATACACAAGTCCATGTTTATTGTGTTGATCGCCTATGGCATTACCTTTGTACACCGTGACTATGCCAATTATTTGCGTATTTGGTTGTTGGCTATACCATCGTCGTTGCTGCTAGGAGGATTCTTTGAAACGCTGTTTTTGAACTTGGGTGTATTTGCCAATGATAAAGTAGCCGATTATTTGTTGGGTGGGGGAGAAGAATTCAACGACCAATTTAGCTCGTTGGGCTTTCGATGGGATTTCTTGTTGTACAGTGCTACTGGCGTTTTTGCGGGATGGTACTTTATTTTTGTTAAAAAAATAGAGGATAAATTATATACCCAAGTGTATAACATTTATTTGTTGGTAAACGCCTTTTGGGTGTTGGTAATTCGGGCGTCGTTTTCCAATCGATTTGCGTATTTGTCTTGGTTTTTATTGGGAGTTGTAATTATTTATCCGCTTTTGAAAAAACAACTATTTGATAAACAACACTTGATTATTGGGCGCATTATTTTTATTTATTTTGTCTTTACCTATGTGTTGAATGTATTGCTCGTAAAAGCCAAGTAAATGAAAGCAATTACTGTATTTACGCCCACCTACAACAGAGCCTATATTTTGGAGCGGCTGTACACTAGTTTATGTGCGCAAACCAATCCTGATTTCGAGTGGCTGGTAATTGATGATGGCTCTTCCGACGATACTGCTCAATTGGTGCATCGATTTATTGCTGAAAACAAAATAAAAATCAACTATCATTACCAAGAAAATAAAGGCATGGTGGGGGCGCACAATACGGCGCATCACCTCATGACAACACCTTTATGTGTTTGCATTGACTCCGACGATTATATGCCAACGGATGCCATCCAAAAAATACTTGCCTTTTGGGATCAACACGGATCGCCCGAATATGCAGGAATTGTTGGCTTAGATGCTTTTGCCGATGGAAAAATCATAGCGCCTTTGCCCACTATCAAAGCCTGTAAATTTTCTGAATTATACGTAAAACACAACTTGGCCGGCGATGTCAAATTTGTGCACAACCGAGCCGTTTTTAATCAATATTTGCCCTATACTTTTTTTGAAGGCGAAAAATATTCCGTGACCAGTTATTTGTATTTGTTTATCGAGCAAAAACACCAATTACTCATTTGCAACGAGGTGTTTTGTATCGTCGAATACTTGCCCGATGGCTTGACGATGAACTTGTTTAAACAATACAAACAAAGCCCAAAGTCCTATGCGCATTACCGTTTGGCCAAGATGAAGTTTGCGTTAAATTACCAAGAGCGGTTCCGCAATGCCATTCATTATGTATCTTCGTCGCTGTTTGCCAAAGACTATAAAATGTTTGCCAAAACAGCTTATAAAGGAACGGTTTTACTGGCTTTTCCCTTTGGAATAGCCCTCAATTTATACATTCAATTCAGCACTCAAAAATCCATCCGAAAATAACATGCGCACCGCCATCATCGTTCCGGGAGTTACCGATTTAAACAAAGGAGATCAAGCCTTGGTTTGGGAAACGCATCGTTTGGTTCAGGATACGAATTGTTTTGATCAAATTTACATTGTTAGTACCGGCGATACAGCACAAGAACGCGAATTGTTGTGCGGCCAATCAGAAGCAAAGGGGTATCAACTTGTGGAAACCTTGCTCAAACATCCCAGACGAGGCAATCACAATGAAACTGAGGTGATTCAAGAATCTTTAACCTCATTTGCGCGTTTGGCCTTTCGGGCGGTGCTCGATTTTTGCAGCCAATGGTTTTTGTTGCTCATTTGTAAATCCGACGCTCTGGTCTCTTTTTTCTATTCAAAACAAACAGCCCAATCGGTGCGTCAATTTCGCTCGGCCGAGGTCTTATTTGTAAAAGGTGGGGGATTTATTCATGCTTATGGCGAAAAAACGGCCCCTTATCTCATGTGGTTTTTCTTGTTTTATGTGCGTTTGGGAAAGGCCTTGGGTAAAAAAGTCGTGTTTTTACCCAATTCATATGGTCCATTTCAAGGATTTACAGTAGCCAAGCAAGTCAAATCGGTATTTGCTACACTCGATAAAGTATATGCGCGCGAAGCCCTTTCTGCTCAAAAATTGGGTGAATTAATGGGTAAATCAATACCGATAAGTCCCGATTTGGGATTTTATTTGCAAATGGATGCGTCAGCTGAAGCATTGCAGTTGCTTACTCGATACAATTTAGATCCCTCAACACAAAAACTGGTCGGCATTACCATACGCCCTTGGCGTTTCCCAGGTTTGCCTGATCCAGAAAGTTTGTATGCCAATTACCTGCAATCGGTGCGAACTTTGGCCCAGCATTTGGTTGAATCGGGTTACCAAGTGGTGTTTTGCAACCAATCCATTGGACCCAATGCCCACGAAGACGATCGCAATGCGATTCGTGAAATTTTAAAAGAGTGGAATCATCCTGCCGCGCATTGGATCGATGAAAACTTACCTTGTGATGTGTTAAAGGCAGTCTATTCCCATTTTTATGCCTTTGTGGGAACGCGTTTTCATTCGGTGATTTTTTCTTTGACTTCTTGTGTGCCGTCGATTGCAATTGGCTACGGTGGAAACAAAGCCAAAGGCATCATGGCCGACTTCAATATGCCTGAGTATACCATTCCTATTGAATCGGTTTCAGCCGATAAATTAGTAAATATGTTTGCCACTTTAAAAGCATCGCACGCGCATATTCAAACACAATTGGCTGAACAAAATGAGCTTTTGCAACTCAAACGTGCAGAATTGTTGGCCGAATTAAAAACCCTAATCGGATAAAATGGCCAAAATTATTCGTACAGCAACGGTAGCCATTACCCTCAATGATTTATTGAAGGGGCAATTGGCCTATTTAAACCAATCGCACGAAATAATTGCGGTTTCTGGTGAAGACCATCACTTGCAAGCTGTTCGGGAACGCGAAGGGGTGCGAACCATTTCGGTGCCCATGCAGCGCGCCATTCGTCCATTTCAAGATGTAGTTTCTTTGTATCGATTGTACCGGGCTTTCAAAAAAGAAAAGCCGGCCATTGTGCATTCGGTTTCACCCAAAGCGGGTTTATTGAGTATGGTAGCAGCTTATTTTGCAGGCGTTCCGATTCGGATACATCTATTCACTGGGTTAATTTTTCCAACCAAAACAGGGCTGTCTCATCTGTTGCTTTTGCAAATGGATCGCATTTTGTGTGCCTTTGCCACGCATGTTTATCCCGAAGGAAATGGCGTTCGTTCGGATTTAATTCGCTATGGGGTAACCCAAAAACCATTACGCCTTATTGCCAATGGAAACATCACGGGTGTGGACACCAATTACTTTACCATACCCACACAAACAGAGCAACAAGCGATTCGTAATTCGTTGGAGATTAACCCCTCCAACTATGTTTTTTTGTATGTCGGACGCTTGGTTGGCGACAAGGGAATCAATGAGTTGATTTCGGCCTTTACTGCACCCGAGTTGCAGTCAAAAAAAGCTAAGTTATTGATAGTAGGATATTTAGAATCTAAACTTGACCCCTTAAAAACCGAAACAATTCGTGCGATTGAAACAAATGAAAACATTATATTTGTGGGCTTTCAAGCCGATGTTAGGCCCTATTATGCCGCTGCAGATTGCTTAGTATTACCCAGTTACCGCGAGGGATTTCCAAATGTGTTGTTGCAAGGTGGAGCAATGGGTTTGCCAAGTATTGTAACGGATGTTAACGGATCCAATGAAATTATTCAAGAGGGTAAAAATGGGACAATCGTGCCGGTTAAACAGGTACAAGCACTAGAACAAGCCATGCTTGCATTTCTTGAAAAGGGAAAAGCAAGTGCGGAATTAAAGCAAGAAATTCGAGAGCACATCCATTCAAAATACAAGCAAGATTTGGTTTGGAATGCAATTAACAAGGAATACAATAGGGTATTAAATAGCCCAAAATAATAATGTATATACAAGTAATTAAACCATTTGGCGATTTTTGTTTTGCTGCTGCCGTGCTGCTCTTGTTGCTGCCTATTTTGGTTTTTATTGCTCTTTTTTTAGCCATAGCCAATCAAGGGACTCCTTTTTTTATTCAGCAGCGACCCGGCAAAAACCAACGTATTTTTAAGATCATTAAATTCAAAACCATGAACGACTTGCGGGATGCTAACGGTCGTTTATTGCCTGATGCGGAACGCCTTACCCTTGTGGGAAAATTTGTACGAAAGTTTTCCCTGGATGAAATACCACAATTTCTTAACGTACTCAAAGGCGACATGAGTCTCATTGGTCCACGTCCTTTATTGCCGGATTATTTGCATTTATACACTGATTTTCAGAACAAAAGACACGAGGTAAAGCCTGGAATTACGGGTTGGGCACAAGTGAATGGACGCAACGCCATTTCTTGGGATCAAAAATTTGAATACGATGTTTGGTATGTTACTAATATTTCTTTTCCTTTGGACCTTAACATATTTTTTAAAACCATAGGAAAAGTGCTTAAAAGTGAGGGAATTAATGCGGCTAATGCAGCTACGATTGAGCCTTTTAACGGGAAAAACTGATGAATAAAAATATATTAATCACGTCGGCAGGTAGGCGAGTTTCCTTGGTGAAATTCTTCCAACACGAACTCAACCTAATCTACCCGGGTGCGCAAGTGTTTACCACAGATTCAAACCCAGATTATGCAGCTGCTTGTGTGGTGTCTGATGGCTGTTTTCGGGTTCCTAAAGTATGTTCTTCCAATTACATTGCCGATTTATTGGCAGTTGCCATTGCCAACCAAATTGGGCTTATTATTCCTACAATAGATACCGAGTTACTGGTATTATCTCAAAACAAAGAGCTGTTTGCTCAGCAAGGCATCACCGTTCTTATCTCTGATTTTGAATTGGTCAATACGTTTCATTTTAAGCGATTATCCCACCATTTTTTCGAAAAACAAGGGATTGAAACCGCCAAAGAATTTGATAAAAATAATTATACCTTACCTGTTTACATTAAGCCAATAGATGGCAGTCGAAGTGTGGATAATTTTATTGTACACCACCACGATGATTTCACTGAAAAGCATTTTTCGAATGAACGCTTGATGTTTTTAGAATACCTCGATCATGCCAAGCATACCGAATTAACCATCGATATGTATTACACCAAAGACGGATATTTAAAATGTGCGGTACCGCGTGAACGTATCGAAGTTAGGGAAGGCGAAGTAAATAAAGCCATTACTAAAAATCCCGAATTTATTGATTCCATTTGGCGAAAAATGGAATTTGTTGACGGCTTTAGAGGTTGTATCACCATGCAAGTATTTGTGCAAAATGACAACCAAACCATTTATGCCATTGAAATCAATCCGCGTTTTGGCGGTGGGTTTCCATTGAGTTACCATGCTGGCGCCAATTATCCCAAATGGATAATCGAAGAATATTTGGTAGGAAATGAGGTAGCCGTTTTCCACGATTGGCAAAAAAACATGATGATGCTTCGGTATGACCACGAGGTGATTGTGCCCAATTTTACCCACTAAGATGATTTCAAAAACCGTTGTTTTTGATTTAGACGACACCTTGGCTCCCGAAATTGAGTACCTCAAATCTGCTTTTCGAGACATTGCCCAAACGGTGGACGAAAAAAATTCTAATCTGTATGCTTTATTATGGGATGCCTATCAATCCAAAAACAACCCATTTGCTTGCCTAAACGAATTATATCATCAGTATACTGTACCTAATTTGCTGCAGCTCTACCGAAATCATTCTCCGAACTATCTTGAAAATTCTTGCAAATCCCTGTTGGAACAACTCAAAGCAAAAGATTGTGTCTTGGGATTGGTGACCGATGGGTATTCGGTTTCACAACGCTCTAAATTAAAAGCCTTGGGAATTGAAGAATTATTTGACCTTATGATCATCTCAGAAGAATTTGGTTCTGCCAAACCCACAACCGCCAATTTCGAAGTGTTTCATCAGTTTGGCACAGCAGAATACTATTATATAGCCGATAATCCGTCTAAGGATTTTGTTGCTCCCAATGCGCTTGGCTGGCATTCTATCTGTCTGTTGGATAGCGGAAATAACATCCACAAACAAGATTTTAACAAAGAATCCCTATATTTACCCCGCACGACTATTGATAAATTGGAACAAGTGCTTCCAATTCTTTTTCCCGTTTAACGCATAAATTTTTTCATTTAAAAATGAATTCATCCAAAATATGGCTCTCTTCTCCGCACATGGGAGGAACCGAATTGAATTACATACACGAGGCATTTGAAAGTAACTGGGTTGCGCCTTTGGGCCCCAACGTAACCGGTTTTGAAGCTGATTTGGCAAACTATGTTGGACAAGATTCGCAAATTGCAGCCTTGAGTGCAGGTACAGCTGCCTTGCATTTGGGTTTGATTTTGCTGGGCGTGCAAGCGGGTGACGAAGTAATTTGCCAGAGCTTTACCTTCTCGGCTTCGGCCAATCCTATTGTATATCTTGGGGCAAAACCTGTTTTTGTTGACAGCGAAAAAAACACATGGAATATCTGCCCAGTAGCTTTAGAGCAAGCCATAGAAGACTGTATACAAAAAGGTAAAAAACCAAAAGCGATTATTGCGGTTCATTTGTATGGAATGCCTTTTATGATAGAAGAAGTATGTGCAGTAGCAGCCAAATATGACATCCCAATATTAGAAGACAGCGCAGAAGCATTAGGCAGTTCTTACAAAGGACAAAAATGTGGCACTTTTGGTGAAATTGGTGTGCTTTCGTTTAATGGCAATAAAATAATCACGACCTCAGGTGGTGGTGCTTTAGTGACAAAGAGTCAAGCGGTAAAAGACAAAGCTGTTTTTTTAGCCACCCAAGCACGTGATCAAGCCCCACACTACCAACATTCTGAAATTGGTTATAATTATAGAATGAGTAATATTTCGGCCGGTATTGGAAGAGGACAAATGGAAATATTGGATAAGCATGTTGACTTGCGCAGAGCCATGCATGATTTTTACGAAACACACTTGGGTACATTACCCGGAGTTGAAGTGTTGAAAGAGCCCAACAGTCATTTTTATTCAAATCATTGGCTTTCTGCCATTACCATTGATCCAGCTCTAGCGAATGGAAAAACGAGGGAACAATTGCGTTTGACTTTTGAGCAGCACAATATAGAATCTCGACCGCTTTGGAAACCCATGCATTTGCAACCCGTTTTTGCGCACTATCCTTATTACGGAGGCCGTGTTGCAGAAACCCTTTTTGACCAAGGATTGTGTTTGCCATCGGGTTCAAATTTAACAGACAGCGACCGCCAACGAATTGAAAATGTACTGATTGACTTCTTTAAATAGAAAAATGTGGTGGTGGTTTGGTGAAAAAGTTTACATTTGTTTACCCAAATTACAAATGATTTATGTTTGATTACCTTTTAACGCTGCTGAAATCCAGTGGTTTACTCAAAAAACTCCGCACGGTTGGCTATTTGCCCATTTGGATTATTTTTATAATAGACCTATTTATTGTTGTCTTATCGGGAGTAATTACACATATTTTACTGCTTAATTTACTGGTTCATTTTCATAGTGGAACCGTACTTGTCTTTGGTAATTTAGGAATCATTGCAGTCAATGCAATGTTTTTTATTTTCTTTCGAACCTTTTCAGGAATTATTCGTCACTCCACTTTTATTGATGGGGTGAAATTACTGCTCTCCACCACAGCTGCTTTTCTATTTTTGTTTGTGATGAACTATTTTTGGGAGTTTAACTTTGGCTACAAAGTGTACCTCAATTCCGCCCTGTTTATCAATTATATCCTTGCGTTTTCTTTCCTTTTTTTGTTTCGAATTATGGTCAAGTACCTGTTTGAAATCTATTCCTCTATCGAAGATCAAAAAAAACGAATCAATGCCGTTATTTATGGTGTGGACGCCAATGCCATTTCGGTAGCCAATGCATTGAAAACCGAAATGCCAGCGCGCTTTAATCTGTTGGGTTTTATCGATAATAACAATAACACCAACAATTCTAGAAAGAGTTTGTTGAATTTGCCTATTGCCAATCATTCAAGAAAAACCTACACCATACTGCGTTCATTAAAAGCAGACGCGCTGATTATTGCTGAGAAAAGCTTGTCTAAATCAGACATCATCGCTTTAGTTGAGGAGTGTTTGGAATACAATTTCAAAGTTTATACAGTTCCATTAATCACCGATTGGGAAGACCAAGCACAAATTTCAAACCAGGTAAAGAGTTTTGATATTGAGGATTTATTGGGTCGAAAGCCGATAGTATTAAATACAGATAATATCTCGTCAACATTACATGAAAAGGTAGTTTTAGTAACGGGTGCAGCCGGTTCGATTGGCAGCGAAATTGTTCGACAGGTGCTTCAATTTGGCCCAAAAAAAATTATTTTATTGGATCAAGCGGAAACGCCTTTGCATCAATTGGTTCTTGAATTGGATGACTTATACGGGGATAGTATTCGGCCATACATAGCAGATATCCGCAATAAAGCCGTTTTAGAAACGCTTTTCAATAAATATAAACCAAATGTTGTATTTCATGCGGCGGCTTATAAACATGTGCCCTTGATGGAGTTGAATCCGTTGCAAGCGATTTGTACCAATGTTATCGGCACGCAACATTTAGCCGATTTGTCCATTCAATTCCAAGTTGAACGTTTTGTGATGATTTCTACAGACAAAGCTGTGAATCCGAGTAATGTGATGGGAGCCAGCAAACGAATTGCAGAAAAATACATTCAAAGCTTGCATTACTTGTCATCGCAAGCCCAAGGCAATACTACCAAATTTATGACTACCCGTTTTGGCAATGTGTTGGGTTCCAATGGTTCAATTGTGCCCTTATTTGCCAAACAAATCAAAGAAGGTGGACCGTTGACGATTACCCATCCCGAAATTATTCGGTATTTCATGACTATTCCTGAGGCCTGTCAGCTTGTGTTAGAGGCCGCAGCGATTGGAAATGGCGGGGAGATTTTTATTTTTGATATGGGCGAACCGGTAAAAATTATCGATTTAGCTAAAAAAATGATTCGATTGGCTGGTTTTATACCTGAGCAAGACATTAAAATCAAAGTGATTGGTCTGCGCCCGGGTGAAAAATTGTACGAAGAATTGCTCAATGATACCTCTAAAACACTTCCAACGCACAACGAAAAAATTGTAATTGCGGAAGAAATTATTGAAAACCATAACGAAATTCAAACAGAAATTAGCCTATTGGTTCAATTGTCCTCTACGGGAACAAATAATGAATTGGTGATGCAGATGAAAAAAGTGGTTCCCGAATACATCAGCATGAATTCGGTGTTTGAGTCTTTAGATAATTAGTTTGTGAATCCTACTCTTATGAAAAAAATCTGCTTTTTGTTGTTAGTTGGCCTACTTGCATCTTGTGTTTCAAAGAAAAAAGTGGTGTATATGCAAGACATTGACCAAGTCAAAAGTTACGACAGCTCCACCCTATACGAAGCCAAATTACAACCCGATGATTTGTTGAGCATCATTGTTTCGGCTGAGAATCCAGAATTGACCGTGCCTTTTAATCTTCCACAAATTCAAGGTAACTACGAAATTAACAATAACCAAAACGGAATCAAAACCTATCTAATTGATAATTACGGCTACATTGAATTTCCCGTAATTGGCAAAATGAAGTTGGGCGGCCTTACGCGCACAGAAGCCAAAGAAAAATTAGTCTCAGCCGTTGCCGAATACATCAAAAATCCGATTGTCAATTTGCGGATTTTGAACTTTAAGGTTTCTGTCCTAGGCGAAGTATTAAAACCCAATTCATTTACCTTGGCAAGTGAGCGCATTACCTTGCTTGAGGCCATTAGTTTGGCGGGTGATTTAACGATCTACGGCAAGCGAAATACCATATTAATCATACGTGAAGTAGAAGGAAAAAAAACCTACAACCGGGTGGATATCACCAAATCTGATTTCTTGAATTCTCCCTTTTACTACTTGGCTCAAAACGATGTAGTGGTGGTGGAGCCCAATAAAACCCGTGTGAATGCTTCAGCTGTAGGGCCAAATGTTACGGCCACCATTTCAGCCATTTCTGTTTTGGTTACTTTACTAGTGGTGTTGCTTCGTTAATAAATTGATTCCTCATGCAAAAACTTCAGAATTTAGTTACCGAAAACAAAGATAAAAGCCTCAACATCAGTGAGCAAATAGAAAAATATTTCATTCATTGGAAATGGATACTTGCGGGTGCAGTGTTGAGTTTACTGTTGGCGTTTCTCTACATTCGCTACACGGTTCCCATGTACAAAGCTTCGGCTAGTATATTGGTGAAAGATGAGTCCAAAGGTGGTGTGCAATCAGAGCTGCAAGCCTTCTCCGATTTGGGATTACTTACTGGAGTGAAAAGCAATGTGGACAATGAAATTCAAATTATAAAGTCAAGAACGGTAATCGAAAAAGCAGTTCGGAAACTGGACTTTGATTTAACTTATTTTGAAGAAGCCCGTGTAAAAGATGTGGAGTTATACAAAGAATCTCCCGTAAAATTAGTTTTTCTTCAAAACGCAAAAAGCTACGATAATCAGTCTGTAACGTATGTCATAAAAGGCAAAGACAACAACAGCTTTGAACTGAGCGTAAAAGACAAAAACAAGATTGGCGAATTTGCATATGGTGCCGTAATTCAGACCAAAAATCAGCAATTGATTGTAAACAAAACAGAACATTATGCGGCCAAACCGTCTAAGACTTTTGTAGTAACAGCATTCAAAAAACGATTGAAAGATGTAGTAGAAAGTTACCGATCACGACTTACCATTGCTCCGCTCAATAAAAATACAAGCGTGGTTGAATTGAGTGTAAATGATCCTGTTCGAGCCAAATCCGAAGATTTACTCAACACCATTATTGAGATTTACAACGAGGATGCGATTGCCGATAAAAAATATGTTTCCGAGACGACACAAGCCTTTGTTGAGAATCGTTTGCGTATTATTTCAGAAGAATTAGGCGATGTAGAAAAGGATGCTGAAGGCTTTAAAAAAGCCAATAAATTGACGGATATCGTCTCTGAATCGGGGATATTTCTTCAAAACTCATCTTATTTTGAAAAAACATCCATCGAAACCGAAACGCAGATTAAAGTGGTCGGTTCCATGATTGATTTCATGAAAACAAAAGCCAAAGGCGAGCTAATCCCGGTAAACATTTTACCCGAAGAAGGAAATACCGCCACGCCACAAATTATTCAGCACAATGATTTGGTTTTGCAACGCAACCGCATCAGTAAAGACGGAACGGCCAAAAATGCGATTATCATCAATCTTGATCAAAAAATAGGTGAATTGTCCCAAGGCATTCAAGAAAGTTTATTTCGTTTGCAAAAAGGGCTACAAATTAAGTTGTCTGACATCAACAAACAGAACAACCTCAATCAAGCAAAAATCACCCGAGTGCCTACCCAAGAGAGGGAATACCGCATCATAGATCGTCAACAAAAAATCAAAGAAACCTTGTATTTGTATTTGTTGCAAAAACGCGAAGAGTTGGCAATTTCGTTGTCGGTAACAGCGCCAAATGCCAAGGTTATTGATGCTGCACGTGCCACTTCGGCACCTGTTTCGCCAATTAAATACATTGTATACATTTTGTTTTTTGCTGGCGGAATCTTTCTGCCCATTTCCTTAATCTACATCTTGGATTTGTTTGATACCAAAATCAAATACCGTCAAGACATCGAAGGAAAAATAATTGTGCCATTTTTGGGTGATGTTCCCGAATCAGATACAGAGGATGAAATTTTCAAAGCATCCAGCCGATCTAGTTCTGCTGAAGCCATCCGTATTGTGCGAACCAATTTGGATTTTATGTTGGGTGCGGTACCCGATGGTTTGGCTAAAACCGTGTTTGTCACCTCCACCTTACCCAAAGAAGGAAAGACTTTTGTGACCATGAATTTGGCCAGTACCATTGCCATGACCAACAAAAAAGTATTGTTAATTGGGTTAGATATCCGAAACCCAAAAATTGACCGTTACGTGTCTCTTCCGAGCAAGGGATTAACCAATTATTTGGCCAAACAAAACGAAAACATCAACGATTACATCGTGAAGATAGAGGAATTGAATAATTTATTTATCCTTCCTTCTGGGGTAATTCCTCCAAATCCGGTAGACTTATTGATGAATTCAAAATTGGGTGAATTATTCGCTCAACTCAAAACCGAGTACGATTACATTGTGGTGGATACCGCACCCATTACCTTGGTAACCGATACTACTTTGGTGGCCAAGTATGCAGACGCTTTTATTTATGTGATTCGTTCCAATTACTTGGACAAACGCTTCTTGAAAGTGATTGAAGGCTTCTTTATCGAGAAAAAACTCCCCAATATGTCCATCTTATTGAACCGAACCGTATGGCGCAAAGCGTATGGCTATGGATACGGCTATGGTTATGGCTACGGCTATGGTTATGGATACGGCTATGGTTATGGATACGGAGTAGAAGAGGAGAAAAAACCATTTTTCACCAATCCTTTTGCTAAGAAAAAGAAATAAATAATCATAAAAAAACAGCTTAGTTTGAAGAAATTCGCTAAGCTGTTTTTGGAATTATTTAGTTCTAAATAGTTGGTTGTTTGACATGGCCTCTTTCAAGTTGTCAAGCCCTTTTGTTCTAACGCGTTGGGACAAGCCTTTCAAATGATTTTGGTGATGTACGTCAGTTCCCACAAAATCATACATGCCTTTAAGTAAAATAGTTTCGGCCGCTTGGGCAACATTCGCACCATAATACCCCACGGTAGCTAAAAGGTTTAACTGAAACAAACAGCCTTGTTGTTTAAGTTTGTGAAATTCTCGGGTATTTTGGTGATAAAACAAATAGCGTTCTGGATGGGCTAATACTGGCTTATATCCTTCTAATTGAATTTCAAAAATGATGTCATACAACTGAATCGGCGCACTTAAATAGGACATTTCTACTAGCACATAATTGTCTTTGAGCGTCAGTAAAGGTTCCTTGTGCATGAGCTCCAAAAATGTACCATCCATGAGGTACTCAGCGGCTACTCGCAAAGAAGTATCTGGTTTATGTGAGGCCAATAGGGCTTTGGTTGAGTTAAAATTGGTTTCAATCCCAAGGCGGGTATTTTCCCATACCGCAGTCATTACGTGTGGTGTTGCAATAAATTGGTCAATGCCCAACGCTTGCATACCTGTAATGAGTTCGATTGAATCTTCTATGGTTTTGGCACCGTCATCAATTCCGGGCAACAAATGGGCATGAATGTCCACGTGGTTGCTTGGAATTAAGTCATTCAAAAAAGGTTTTCTATTGAGGAATGGAAACATGCTTTTTTATATAATTGCCGCTAATTTAGGTAATTAGTTTTTATAAACCGGCTAAAAACGATTTAAACTGCAAATAAATTGCAGTGATAATCATTTGTTAACACATACAAATTGGTACTTGCAAAACATACGTTTGCTGTTACACTCAAATTTATATAGTATGTTTGCTAAACCAAATAGCATCACCAAGTATGTTTAAGCAGTTTACTTTATACCTCAGTACGTACTTCAATTATTTGTTTTTTTTCAAACACTATTTAAAGCAAAAATTAGTGGCCGTTTTAATCATTAGTGTGTGTGTGAGTTTTATGGACGCACTAAGTTTATCTGTTTTCATTCCCTTATTTGATGTGGCGAATGCAAACGCTACCGCTCAAGCAAGCAAGTTAAGTAGTCTGTTTAGACAACTACTTGATTTTTTACAGCTTCCAGCAACGATCAATTCTGTCTTGCTAATTATGGTCGTTTTTTTCTCTATTAAGGCCTTGTTTCGTTTTTGGGATGTATATTACCGTAACATAGTCAACTCTTATTTTATCCGTAAAATACGCACCTCCTTGATTGATGCTTTGGCAGCTGTGAACTACCAAAAATTCAGCAGTACCGATGGAGGAACAATTCAAAATACATTAACCGCCGAGGTCAATAATGTAAATAGTGCCTACGTACACTATATCTCTGTGATTCAACATACCGTTTTTATTTTGGTCTACGTATGCATGTCATTTTGGGTCAATGCCAAATTTACCTTGATCATTGTTGGCGGTGGCTTGTTGTCAAAATGGCTGTTGCAACGGCTGTATAGTCATTCCAAACTTTTATCATTTTCCGTTGTTCAAAAAAACAACCGCTTGGCTTCGCTTGTCATTCAGTCCGTGACCAATTTTAAATACCTGAAATCCACTGCCAGCATGCCAGGATTTGTAGCTAAAATAAAAGATACTATTCACAACATTGAGGAAGATCAGCTAAAGATTGGTTTAATCAGTTCCAGAGTATTAGCCATACGTGAACCTATTGTAATTGTATTTTTGGCCACTGCAATTTATGTGCAATTGCATTTTTTTGGAGGCAGCTTATTGGCTGTTTTGCCAAGTATTTTATTTTTTTACCGTGCCTTCAATAGCCTAATGAATGCTCAGCTCAGTTGGACTGCCTTTTTAAAATATGTGGGCTCGGTTCAACACATGCAGGAATTTCAAACAGACCTTTCAGCCCATGCAGAACCTCTAGTCGGTGCTGAATTTAAAGGTGTGGAATCCAACATCACTTTTTCAGCTGTTTCGTTTCAATATCACCCGCATCAATTGGTATTGGATGAGATTACATTGATTATCCCTAAAAATAAAACCATAGCCGTTGTAGGTAAAAGCGGTTCTGGAAAAACCACATTATTAAATATTTTGACAGGTCTACTCAGTCCAACTGCAGGACAAATTACAGTTGACGGTCTGCCTTTGTCCTCCTTTAATCGTGATTCCTACCGCAGTAAAATTGGTCTTATTACCCAAGAAGTGGTTGTTTTTTCGGATAGTTTGTATAATAATGTTACGCTTTGGGCACCCAAAAATCCTGCCAATTTAACCAAGTTTCAGCACGTACTTGCTCAGGTGGATCTCCTGTCTTTTTTTACTTCTCATCCCTTACAAGAAGATGTCTTGCTTGGCGATAACGGGGTGGTTATGTCGGGTGGGCAGCGCCAACGCTTGGCTATAGCCAGAGAGTTATATAAAGACACATCCATTTTATTGCTCGATGAAGCCACTTCGGCTTTGGATACCAAAACAGAACGATTTGTTCAAGATCGTATTGATCAAATCAAAGGTGCGATGACTCTAGTAATTATTGCACACCGCTTGTCCACCATCAAATCGGCTGATCTCATTGTGGTGTTGGACGAAGGGAAAGTACTCGCGCAGGGTAATTTTAAAGAGCTTATGCAAACGTCATCCGTTTTTTCGTCTATGGTTGCTTTACAAGAAATGTAATACACTATGCCAAACGCAAAACAATTACCAACCTTTGCCTTGTGTATTGCGACCAAAAATCGCCAAGCGGATTTACTGTACACCCTTGGTCAATCGACGGAGCTATTGGCCCATCCTGCCTTGCGTTGTATTGTGTTTGACGACGGATCTACAGATCATACCTCTTCGTTGGTTCGGGCTCAATTTCCTCAAGTTGAACTTTGGCGAAATGAAACATCCAAAGGCTATTTGTATTGCCGAAACAAGATGTTAAACGAGATAAATGCAACCTATCTTATATCGCTGGATGACGATGCTCATTTTTTATCTTCAGCTGTGCTGCAAACTATTCAGCAGTATTTTGAAACACAACCTAGTGCAGGAGTATTGGCTTTCCGTATTTTTTGGTCAACAGATTTGCCCCTCACAACCGAAACGTCAGCTGAACCTTTGCTTGTAAAAAGTTATGTGGGCTGTGGCCATGTGTGGCGCAAAACAGTTTGGGACGCTATTCCCGATTATCCGGAGTGGTATGCCTTTTATGGGGAAGAAAATTGGGCTTCTCTACAAGTTTATCAACAGCATTTTTCAGTGCATTATGTGCCACAAATTTTGGTGCATCATCGGGTTAATTTACAGCAACGCGCCAAACATAAAGTTGGATTTTATTACCGATACCGCTGTTCATTGCGCGCGGATTGGTTCACCTTTCTTTTGTTATATCCCTTGCGAGATGCAATGAAATATTGGATGTATTCGTGGATTAAACAGCTTCAAAAAATGATTCGTACTCGTCAATTCAAACTTGCAGGGCCATTTTTTTTTGCTACCGTAGACTTGCTTTTTAGAATACCAAAACTAGTTCAACAAAGAAAGCCTTTATCTGCCACTCAATTCAAAGCGTACGATCAATTAAACGAGGCTATAATCTATTGGAATCCCGAAAAATAGTTATTTTTACTCGGCTTTAATTTAGCGGTATGAAGAACATTGCCATTATTCCCGCTCGGGGAGGTTCTAAGCGATTATCAAACAAGAATATTTTGCCTTTTGATGGACTGCCATTAGTGGCACATAGTATTCTGTATGCCCAACATAACCCTACAATTATTGACGAAATATATGTAAGTACAGATTGCCCACAAATCAAACAAATTGCCCTTGATTTTGGCGCTCAAGTTATGGATAGACCTGCGCGGCTATCGGGTGATTTTGAACCCACTATTACGGCTTTACAACACGTTATCCAAGAGCTTGACTATGCAATCGATAACATAGTGCTATTGCAGCCAACCAATCCGCTAAGACCTAAAAACTTATTGGAAGAGGCCTATGCGCTTTTTCAGCAAAAAGGAGTGGATAGCTTGTTTACAGTAAGTAGAGACCACAAAAAGTTTGGAAAAATTACCAACAACACATACCTGCCATTCAATTATCATTTTGGCCAAAGAAGTCAGGATTTAGAACCATTATTTTTTGAAAATGGGTTATTGTATATTATACAATCCAAATTGTTGTTGACCGATGTAATACTAAGCGAAAATGCATTCCCTTTTGAAATTAATCACCCCTATGCTACTGTTGATATTGATACCAAGGAAGATTTGGACTATGCGCATTGGGTAGTAACACATCAAAAAGAAAAATGAATAACAAAGAATTAGCAGTACAGAATTATAAAATTTTTTGCAGCCACGAGGGAAGTCAATACATCGCAAGTGAATTTGCGCTGGAGATTATTCTTAATTTAATCGAAAAATTTAATGTAAAAAGCATCCTTGAACTGGGATTGGGAATTGGCTCTATATCTGATACGGTTTTGCAATACGCCGATACTAATTCTCATGAAATCAACTATGTTGGTACTGAAAAAAATGATTTTTGTTTGGCCGCATTGCCGAAAAATGTAACCAATTTTAACCGCATTGGTTTATATACTGAACTTTCCGAAATCGCCAAACAAACCTTTGATTTGATTATTATTGATGGATCTGATGCCGCATTGCATGACATTGCTGGCTATTGTAAGCCACATACAATTATATTTGTCGAAGGCGATCGATTGGGACAAACCCAAACAGTTTTGGAGTTGTTTCCAAATCATAAATACGTGGACATCATTACATTAAGCCGACACAAGCCTTACGCGCATATTGATAAAAAGCAAGTCAATGCATACGTTGGTGGAGGAAAGCTTATTTTTATCAACCCTACTTTTGCCATGAATGTATTTTGGTTCCAACAAAAAATAGCCACTTTTATCAAAAGAAAACGAAGAAAATATTAGTCATGCATTCAGTATTTGAAATTTCAGGTCGAAAGATAGGGCCAGATTATCCACCGGTTGTCATTGCCGAAATAGGTATCAACCATGAAGGTTCGCTCGAATTGGCCAAACTTTTTGTCGATGCCGCTGCCCGTGCCGGTGTCGAAATTGTAAAACACCAAACCCACATTGTCGAAGATGAAATGAGTGGCGCCGCCAAAAAAGTGATTCCAGGCAATGCCGATGTGTCGATATATGAAATCATGGAACGTTGTTCGCTCAACGAAGCCGACGAATTGGCTTTGATGCAATACGTGCAATCCAAAGGGATGATATTTATTTCCACCCCTTTTTCTAGAGC
>JAGNTC010000033.1 GCA_017987725.1 Flavobacterium sp. | reverse complement strand
CAACGAGATCAAACGGAAGTATCCGGATGCTTGTTTGTTGTTTCGCGTGGGCGATTTTTATGAAACCTTTGGCGAAGATGCCGTAAGGGCTTCCAAGATTTTGGGCATTGTACTCACCAAACGTGGCGCGGGCTCTGAAACCGAAACGGCGCTGGCTGGATTTCCACATCACTCCTTAAACACCTATTTGCCCAAGCTCGTAAAAGCCGGATTGCGAGTAGCCATTTGCGACCAATTGGAAGATCCCAAAACCACCAAAACCATTGTAAAACGAGGTGTAACCGAACTCGTGACTCCGGGAGTTTCCCTGAACGACGAGGTATTGCAATCCAAATCGAATAACTTTTTGGCTTCGGTTAGTTTTGGCAAAAAAATGCTGGGTATTGCCTTTCTGGATATTTCAACGGGGGAATTTCTCACGGCCCAAGGCAACGAAGAATACATCGACAAGCTGTTGCAAAACTTCAATCCTAGCGAAGTTTTGGTGCCAAAAGCCTATAAAATCGCCTTCAAAGATCATTTTGGAGAGCAGTATCATCCCTTTTATTTAGAAGATTGGGTATACCAAGAAGATTATGGTACCGAACGACTGCAGCAGCATTTCGAAACCAATTCGCTCAAAGGATTTGGCATCGAGGCACTGCATGAAGGCATTATTGCCTCGGGTGCTATTTTGTATTATTTAGCCGAAACACAGCACACCAAACTACAGCACATCAACTCCATTCAACGCATCGCCGAAGACGCCTATGTGTGGATGGACCGATTTACCCTGCGCAACTTGGAATTGTACCACAGCTACAATCCAAATGCCGTTACCTTATTGGATGTCATTGACAAAACCCTCTCGCCCATGGGAGGCCGTTTGTTGAAACGCTGGTTGGCCTTGCCGCTCAAAGACCTTGCTTCCATTCGAGATCGACACGAGGTGGTACAGTATTTGGTGGAGCAAACGGAGGTACAACAAGCCTTTCAGCAACAGATTAAATTGGTGTCCGATTTAGAACGCTTGGTTTCTAAAATGGCCACCAGAAAAATTTCTCCCAAAGAATTACTCACCCTTACCGACTCGCTTGACGCCTTGATTCCGATAAAAACTCAGGCCGGCCAAAGCAAGCAAAAAGCTGTAAAAGAATTGGGCGAACGCATACATTCCTGCGACTTGCTGCGCGAAAAAATAAGAAGCACCATACACCCCAATGCACCGGTAGCGGTGGCCAAAGGAAATGCCATAGCAACGGGAGTTAATATTGAATTAGACGATTTACGCGCCATCTCGACTTCGGGTAAAGATTACTTGGAGCAAATTGAGCAACGGGAATCGGCCAGCACCGGAATTGGCTCGTTAAAAATAGCCTTCAACTCAGTGTTTGGGTATTATATTGAAGTGCGTAACACCCACAAAGACAAGGTACCGGAAACCTGGATTCGCAAGCAAACCTTGGTGAATGCCGAGCGATACATTACCGAAGAACTCAAAGAATACGAAAATAAAATCCTGGGTGCCGAAGAAAAAATATACCAATTGGAGGTCGCCCTCTTTGACGAATTGGTGAATTGGACTTCGGGTTACATCCAACAAATTCAGCAAAATGCAGCAGTAGTAGCCCAATTGGATTGCTTGGTTTCATTTGCCCAATTGGCCATAGAAAAAAAATACGTGCGTCCGGAACTGCATGAAGGGCTTTCGCTACACATCAAAAACGGGCGTCACCCGGTAATTGAAAACCAATTGCCCGTAGGCACACCTTACATTGCCAACGATGTGTATTTGGACGACCAAACCCAACAACTCATCATGATTACCGGACCGAATATGTCGGGTAAATCGGCCATTTTACGGCAAACCGCTTTGATTGTCTTGCTGGCGCAAATGGGCAGTTTTGTACCCGCCGATGAAGTAAAGATGGGTGTAGTTGATAAATTATTTACCCGTGTGGGCGCTTCGGATAACATCTCTATGGGCGAATCGACCTTTATGGTTGAGATGAACGAAACCGCCTCGATTTTGAACAACATTTCGGCCCGCAGTTTGGTGTTGCTCGACGAAATTGGCCGCGGAACCAGCACCTATGATGGCATCTCGATTGCTTGGGCCATTGCCGAATACTTGCACGAACATCCAGCCAAACCCAAAACGCTGTTTGCCACGCATTACCACGAACTCAACGAAATGAGCGCCTTGTTGCCGCGCATCAAAAACTTCAATGTGTCGGTCAAAGAACTGAAAGACAATGTGTTGTTTTTGCGCAAATTGGTTCCCGGCGGCAGCGCGCACAGCTTTGGAATTCACGTAGCCAAAATGGCCGGCATGCCACAAACGGTATTACTCAAAGCACAAAAGCTGTTGAAGAAACTGGAGAAAAACCATTCGGGTGCCGAACTCCAAGGACTTGTTCCCGATAAAACCGACATGCAAATGAGTTTCTTCACGCTCGACGATCCCTTGCTCGAGGAGATCAAAGCGGAATTAGTATCGCTCGATTTGGATAGCCTAACACCCATTGAAGCGCTCATGAAACTCAATGAAATAAAGCGCATGCTCACCAAAAAATAGTTGCTTTTTACACTAACAAATAGGCAGTCAATCGATTAAAAAAAAGGCTTTTTATTTTTAAAGAAAAGACTTGCAACTTTGAATTAAAGTATTAAATTTGCCTCCGCTATTACAAACAGATAGCGACGTTCTTTTACACAAGTCATGCGAAAATAGCTCAGTTGGTAGAGCGCGACCTTGCCAAGGTCGAGGTCGCGGGTTCGAGCCCCGTTTTTCGCTCCAATATCCGCTCGGATGGTGAAATTGGTAGACACGCTGGACTTAAAATCCAGTGAACAGCAATGTTCGTGCGGGTTCAAGTCCCGCTCTGAGTACAGAAGCCTCTAATGAAAATTAGGGGCTTTTTTGTTTTGTGGCGGTTGTCGGTTATCCGTTGTCTGTTCTCGGTTTAGAAGATTGAATGATTTAAAAATTGAAAGATTGAAAGATTATCCTAATTAGTAACCTTTTGGTCTAGAAATTTTGGGATTGGTCCCGACGCCTCGGGATTGGAATTTGGAATTTCAGTATTGGAATTTCTAACTAGCTATTCTTAGTATACTTCGCAAAACTCCCCACTCATCTGCCGTTCTTCGGATAGACATCCTTTCAACAAAATTCATCTCTCGCAAAGACGCAAAGTCGCAATTGAATTTTCTATACCCAAACAAAGATTGCTTCGTCGTTCCTCCTCGCAATGACGTTCTTAGTATACTTTTGCAAATCGAAATTCAAAATTCAAAAATCGTTGATCTTTAATCAACACCCGTTCTTAGTATAGACCACTTTACGACTTTCAACTTTAGACTTTACGACTCAAAACTAATACATCACCTGCTGCTTCCCCTTATTATTCCAGCCCGCTTGGTTGGCGTATTTTACAAAGTAAATTTTCAGGTCGGCTTGGTTGGCGTATTGCACAAAATAGATGGTTTTATCGGCTTGGTTGGCATAATCGGTAAAGAACCACTTGCCGTCGTTTTTGCCAGCTTGGTTGGCGTAGGCCACTTTGAACACTTTTAAATCGGCTTGGTTTTCGTAATCGGTTACAAATACTTTTACGTCGGCTTGATTGGCATAAGCCACCGAAAATACTTTTTGGGCCTGCGCAGGAAGTACGGCTATTAGCAAGCAAATAAATAAAAAAGAATAAATTTTCATAGCGGTTTAAGTTAAGGTGAGTTTTACTTTTTGACCTTCGGCCGAGCGAACATTAAAGACCGTGCCGTCGGAAAACAACAGGTATTGTCCTTTGATACCCATCAGCACGCCAGTAAAAATAGGCGTTTTTTCTAAACTCAAGGAAGTGATGCTTTTGGGGTATTCTAAAACGGGGTATTCCAACGCACACAAATTGGGCGTTGTGCTGTCAAAATAAGGCTGTACTTCGGCCGGCAAAAGTGCCTTCACTTTTTGTCGTTCGGCAATTAAATCGACCGAAATGACATCGTTGGTGAGCATTTTGCGCCAATTGGTTTTATCGGCATAATGATTTTTGAGCGCTACCTCGGTAATTCCAGCCAAGTAGCGGTTGGGCACTTCTACAATGGGCAAGGCCATTTCGGCACCTTGATCAATCCATCGGGTGGGCATTTGCGTGCCGCGGGTTACCCCAACTTTGATTTCGCTAGATACGGCAAAATACACCAAATGCGGCTGCAGTTGCACGCGGGATTCGTAGTCCAAATCGCGATCGGCTATACCCAAATGGGCGGTGCTGAGTTCGGGCTTCATGATCCAATCGCCCACCGCCGGACTTGAGCTAAAGCAATCGTAACAAAACCCTTGTCGAAATATTTTTTTGGGAGAACCACAATTCAAACACTGGTATCCGGTAAGTTCGAGCTGAATTTCTTTGTTTAACAATTGATTGATGTGCATAAAACCCGAATCAAACACCATATAATAATTGATGGGACTGCCCAGTTCGGTTTGCATTTTGGTGAGTACGCCTTCGAATGTCATATGCGGTGTGGTTTGAGTTAGGGTATTAAACAAAAATTGCTATTTTTGGTAAAGTTATCATTCGTCTTGCAATATTCATAACCCCTAACTCAGAAACATGCCGTTTCCTCTCCTTAATTCGATTGCGACCTGGGTTTTAAAACAACGCATCCACCAAATGGAGTTGTTTTTAAAATACCCCAACGAAGTGCAGGAAGAGTTGGTCATGAAACTCATTCGCAGTGCTGAAAACACGCAAGTGGGCCAGCAATATGGCTTTGAATCGATTAAATCCTATGCCACTTTTAGCGAGCGGGTGCCTGTTTCAACCTATGAAGAATTAGAACCACTGATTCAACAAACCCGGAACGGCGCCCAAAATGTGTTTTGGCCCACGCCCATCAAGTGGTTTGCCAAATCGAGCGGCACGACCAATGCCAAAAGCAAGTTTATTCCGGTAAGTAAGGAAGCGCTTGAGGATTGCCATTACAAAGGCAGCAAAGATTTGCTTTGTTTGTATTTGAACAACAACGAAAATTCGGAGATGTTCTTGGGCAAAAGTTTACGCCTTGGGGGCAGTTCTCAGATCTACGAAAACAACAACACTTATTTTGGCGATCTCTCGGCCATACTTATTGAAAACATGCCCATTTGGGCAGAATTCAGCAGCACACCCAGCAGTAAAGTTTCCTTGATGAGCGAATGGGAAACCAAAATTCCCGCTATTATTAAAGAAGCGCGAAACGAAAACGTGACCAGTTTTGCTGGCGTTCCCTCCTGGATGTTGGTGCTCTTGAACCGAATACTAGAAGAATCGCAGTCGGGGAATTTACTTGACATTTGGCCCAACTTGGAAGTCTATTTTCACGGCGGAGTAAGTTTTGATCCGTATCGTGCGCAATACCAACAATTGGTTCCCAAAACCGATTTCAAGTACTACGAAATCTACAATGCGTCTGAAGGATTTTTTGCCATACAAGACCAAAATTATTCCAACGATTTGTTGCTGATGCTCGACTATGGGATTTTTTATGAATTTATACCGATGGATAGTTTTGGCACCCCAAACCAACAGGTAGTGCGCTTGGCCGATGTGGTACTCGAAAAAAACTACGCCATTGTAATCACGACCAACTCGGGTTTGTGGCGGTATTTGGTGGGTGACACCGTGCGTTTTACCTCGCTCAATCCCTACCGCATTCGCGTAACTGGTCGCACCAAACACCATATTAATGTATTTGGAGAAGAACTTATGGTCGAAAACACCGACAAAGCGCTGAGCCTTACTTGTGAGAAATTAAACTGTTCGGTAAAAGATTACACGGTTGCCCCCATATTCATGAAAGGCAAAGAAAAAGGCGCCCACGAATGGATGATTGAATTTGAAAAGGCACCCGCCTCGACTACTCAATTTGCAGAAACACTGGACTTGCAATTGCAACACATCAACTCCGATTACGAGGCCAAACGCTACAATAACATGACGCTCAATCTGCTTAAAATAAATACAGCGCGCGAAAATCTATTTTACGATTGGCTCAAAACACATGACAAGCTTGGTGGGCAACACAAAATTCCGCGCTTGTCCAACCAACGGGATTATTTGGAAGAACTATTGGTCATGCAAGCCAAAATATAGCTCATGAAAAAAATAATATCTATTGCCATTGTATTCATTTTCTGCTGTGCCTGCGGTCCAAAACGCATGAAATGTTACGGCAAACGCTGTGTGATTTTGCACGAAACCACTGCGGTAAAATCAAAACAACCAACAGCTAAAACATAACTCTTGAAAACCAAACTGTATCTTTCTATCTTTTGTGTAGGCTTTTTTTGGGGCACCACATTTTTAGGCATTCGTATTGGTGTAGAAACCATTCCGCCATTTTTGGTTTCGGGTATGCGTAATTTAGTGGCCGGCAGTTTGATTATGATTTATTTATTTGTTGCCAAAAAAACAGAGCGCATCCAATTGCATCATCTTGCTCGGGCTTTTATTTTGGCCCTTTTAATGATTGTCATTGGCAACGGACTCACCACTTATGCGGAGAAATACATCAGCAGCGGCTTGACTTCGTTGATCTCTACCTTATCGCCTTTGGTCGTTTTGCTGTTTAATTTGGTTTTGGGCTATGAAAAGCTCTCGCTCAAAACCGTAGCCGGAATTTTTCTGGGCCTTTTTGGAATGTATTTGCTTTATGAAAACAATATGTCCGATTTCATGAAACCCGAATACCGCAAGGGAATTGGCTCACTGCTATTGGCCATCGTTGCCTGGTCTGCCGGAACTTTGGTAACCAAGCGAGCCAAATCCAATCCGTTGGGCATGCTCATGAATGTGAGTTTACAGATGCTCATTGCCGGCACTATTTTGTGTGGATTACATCTTGGAACACAAGGCACAATTGATCCCAGTACCTGGAGTTCGCGTAGCATTGGCGCAGTAATATACTTGGCCCTATTTGGCTCGGTGGTGGGCTATGTAGCCTACAGTTACCTCATGACACAATGGTCCTCAACCCGGGTTACCGTATTGGCTTATGTGAATGTGGTGATCGCTTTGTTTTTGGGATGGCTCATTTTGGATGAAACGATTACTTCGCGCATCATCTTAGCTACCACAGTAATTGTGAGTGGCGTGGTACTGGTGAACTACAAAAAAAGGACATAAAAAAATCCCAATTTGCATTGGGATGTTGGGATTGCTTTATTGATCTTCGTAATGTCCACTGGCAGAAACCACATAAACAATCACTAATTCTTCGGCGACTTTATATATTAAGCGGTCTTTTTGGTTGATTCTTCGCGACCAATATCCAGTTAATTCCCATTTTAAAGCCTCTGGATTTCCAATACCTGAATAGGGTGTCTCAGACAACTCTAACAACATTTTTTCAATCTTTTTTATCGTTGGCTTATTACCCGATTTATAGTGCTTGGCTAAATGTTGTTGTGCCAGTTTGGTTATTTCAATCCTAAACTTTCCCATAGTTTTTTGGGGTCAACGGTTTGGTAATCACCTGCTGCATCGGCTGCTTTTACCATAGACACAAATTCAGCATTGTAGGGGCTTTTTGATTTAGATGATTGTTTTTTGGTAGAATCTTGCACCACTTCAACAAATGAAAATCCTTTTACAAATTCCAAAAATGCTTTGGCTTGTTTGCTATTTTCTTTTACTCTTAAGGTTACCATGATTTCTAAATTTATATCGAAAATACTACTTTATGAAGCTATCTCTAATCGTTTCAATAAATTTTTATGCAGTGCCTGTTGGGCATACTCTTGATCAATGTGCAAGACTTTGTCGTCTGAGCTCGGCAAATCGTACATGGCGTCGGTTAAGATGGCTTCGCACAACGAACGCAATCCGCGCGCACCCAATTTGTAGGCCAAGGCTTGATCGACAATAAAATCCAAGGCGTCTTCTGAAATTGAAAAGGCCACCTCATCCATCGCAAACAATTTTTGGTATTGTTTGATTAAGGCATTTTTAGGCTCGGTAAGAATGGCCCGTAAGGTATCTCGATCGAGGGGATCCATGTGTGTAAGCACCGGCAAACGGCCGATGATTTCGGGAATCAATCCAAAATCTTTGACGTCTTTGGGAATTAAATATTGTAGCAAATTGTCTTTGTCAATGTTGTCGGCGTTTTTGGAAGTGCTATACCCTACCGCCTGGCGATTGAGTCGTTTGGAAATGATGCGCTCAATGCCATCAAAGGCACCGCCGGCGATAAACAAAATATCTTTGGTATTCACTTCTACAAATTTCTGATCGGGGTGTTTGCGTCCGCCTTTGGGGGGAACATTTACCACGGTGCCTTCGAGTAATTTCAACAAGGCTTGTTGTACGCCCTCGCCCGACACATCACGCGTGATAGAAGGATTGTCGCTTTTGCGGGCAATTTTATCTACCTCATCAATGAATACGATACCGCGTTCGGCTTTGGCCACGTCATAATCGGCAGCTTGCAACAAACGAGTTAAGATACTTTCTACGTCTTCTCCTACATAACCCGCTTCGGTCAACACAGTTGCATCCACAATGGCCAAAGGCACATCGAGCATACGGGCAATGGTTTTGGCCACCAAGGTTTTCCCGGTACCCGTTTGACCGACCATTAAAATATTACTCTTTTCGATCTCTACTTCATCGTTCAATTCTTGTTGCATCAACCGTTTGTAGTGGTTGTACACGGCAACCGCCATCACTTTTTTGGTTTGGTCTTGGCCGATCACATATTGGTCCAAAAAGGCACGGATGGCTTGGGGTTTTTGCAACACCAAATCGGCCGATTTCCCCGAATTGGCTGATGATTTTAATTCTTCTACAATAATGCCGTGGGCCTGCTCGATGCATTTGTCGCAAATGTGCGCGTCAATGCCTGCAATTAAAACCGCGGTTTCTGCTTTTTTACGTCCGCAGAAGGAACATTCTAAACTTGGTTTTGCCATTGGTGTTTTGTTTGTTTCAAGTTTTAGGTTTCAGGTTAATTCTACTTTGCGGGATCCATTATAATCCAAAGAAAAAGTAATCAACTGGAAACTTAAAATCCTAAAACATGTTTATATTTTAGCAACGATTTTGTTTTTTTTCAATTTAGTTTCAACCTGAAACTTGAAACTTTAAACAAAATATTACCTTCTCAACACTTCATCAATCATACCATACTCTTTAGCCTCGTCAGCGATCATCCAATAATCGCGTTCGGAATCTTTGAATACTTTTTCAAAGGTTTGTTTCGAATGCTGCGAAATAATGTGGTACAACTCGTCTTTGAGTTTGAGCATTTCACGCAAGTTGATTTCCATGTCGGTGGCCACGCCTTGTGCTCCTCCAGAGGGTTGGTGAATCATCACGCGTGAATGCGGTAAAGCCGAACGTTTGCCCTCAGCGCCAGCACACAACAAAACGGCTCCCATTGAGGCGGCCATGCCGGTACAAATAGTAGCAACATCGGGTTTGATGTATTGCATGGTATCATAAATTCCCAAACCGGCATACACACTTCCGCCCGGAGAATTCAAATAGATTTGAATGTCTTTGCTGCCGTCAACACTTTCTAAAAACAACAATTGCGCTTGCACGATATTGGCGATTTGGTCGTCGATTCCGGTGCCCAAAAAGATAATGCGGTCCATCATTAAACGCGAAAAAACGTCCAACTGAGAAATGTTCAATTGACGTTCTTCGATAATGTAAGGAGTCATATTGGTAGGCGTCATGGCCTGTGTTATTTTGTCAAAATACAAACTGTTTACGCCATGGTCTTTGGTCGCAAATCGTTTAAATTGTTTCGCCATTTCAAGCGAAGCCTTAGGGTCTTTTCCGTAGTTCATTAGATAAAAAATTAGGAATGATAAGAATATTAGATAAAAAAAGCGCCAAAATCGTTGGGACTTTGACGCTCAAAGATAGTATTTTTCGATTACATTTCGCCGTAAGAGGCTTTGATGAAATCGTCGTAATTCACTTCTTTTGTTTTGGCTTTTATTTCAGCTTTAAACAAGTTGAGCATTTTTTCGCTCATCACCTGATCCGACAAACGCTTCACTTCTTCTTGGTTAGACAACACACGCGCCACAATGCCTTCTACTTCTGAATCTGAAGGATTGAGCTGACCAAATTGCGCCATTTGCTTTTTGATTAAATCGGCGGTAAACGATTTTAAATCTTCAAACGTGATTTGCAATTTGTGATCGGCCATGATTTTGCCTTCAATCAATTGGTAACGCAAGCCATTTTCTGAACGGGCATACTCGGCCTCGGCTTGTTCTACAGAAAGGGGCGTTTCGCCTACGGTTTGGATCCATTTTTTCAAGAAGGTGGCAGGCAACTCAAATTTGGTGTTTTCGATCAAGGAAGTCGTTACGTCATTCAAGAATTTTTGATCGGCTTGGGTGGCAAATTGTTTTTCGGCATCCTCTTTGATTTTGGCTTTCACCTCAGCAATTGAACTCACTGCGCCTGCGCCAAATAATTTGTCAAAGAAGTCTTGGTTTAACTCGGCCAATTCGCTGGTTGTAACCTCTTCGATGGTGAAATTGACATCGATAGCCAAGCCGTGTACCTCATCATGCGAAACTTTCAAGTAATCCATCAATTGGTGATCATCGGCAAATAAGCCTTTGGTATTTACGGTCACTATATCGCCCACTTTTTTTCCGATAAATTGAGCCGCAACTTTTTTGTCTTTAAACAAATCCAAAGTCAATTTGGCGGGGCTGTCAATGCCTTTTTCAGCATTGGTAAAAGTTCCTGAAATATCGTCTCCCTCGGCAATGGTATCTTTCGAGATCATTTTCCCGTATTGCTTACGTATGCGCACCACTTGCTCTTCCAACATTTTTTCGTCGGCCACAATGGTGTATTGGGTAAGGTTTTTTACCACGCCCAAGTTCACCGAAAATTCTGGGGTTAATCCCAATTCAAAATCAAACGAAAAATCTTCGGCATCCCAATTGAATTCGTCTTTTACAACCGGCAACGGATTACCCAAAATATCAATTTTTTCTTGTTGCAAATACCGGTTCAAATTCTCTTGAATCACTTTGTTTACCTCTTCCAACAAGACCGCTTTTCCGTATTGTTTGCGAATTAAACTCATGGGCACCGCCCCTTTTCTAAAGCCCGGTACTGTAGCCGTTTTTAAATATTTATTTAATACTTGTTCTACTTTTGGCGCATAGTCGGCTTTGTCTACGTGTAGGGTAAGCACTGCGTTTAACGCATCTACATTATTTCTTGTGATTTTCATTTGATTACATTCTAAAATTGGGTGGCAAAATTATAACTTTTATCCAAGGCAGCCAAGTTTTTGACTACTACAATTAGCCCTTATTATTTTGGGTAAGCGAATACGTAAGCGATTGCAAAACCGAGAGGATGATGCTAAATAACACAGCGGTCCAAAAGCCATCAACTATAAATCCACCCACAATTTTGGCGCAAAAAATAATGAGCAAGGCATTGATGACCAATAAAAATAAACCCAACGTAAAGATGGTGACTGGCAACGTAAACAAGATTAACAAGGGTTTTAGAAAAGCATTGAGCAAAGACAAGACCAAGGCAACGAGTAAGGATGTGGTAAAATTGGTCACCGTAACACCGGGTAAAAATCCGGCAATCAAAAGCACCAACAAAGCGGTAGTAAATAAACGAATAAGTAATTGCATGTCTTAGGGTTTTAAAAAATGGGACGTAATCGAATAAAATAGGGCCGGATTTTCAGCATGTAACCAATGGCCCGCTTGCGGAATCGTTTCCAATTGCGCTTGGGGAAAATACCTCAAGACGTTTGCCCAATCGGTATCCAAAATGTACTTGGAGTTGCCGCCTCGTACAAACAAAGTGGGCGCGTCGTAGTGAGCAGATTCAGGCAATGCGGTGCCTACTTGTTCGATTTCTTTGGTTAATACTGATAAATTAAATCGAAAAGCCAATTGACCGGGCGTTTCCCAATATAAATTCTTCAACAAAAATTGGCGGGTACCAAAATCGGGGATATAAGTTTGCAGTTGGGCATCTACTTGGCTACGTTCGGGCTGCTTGCTAAAATCGATGGCGTTCAAACCCGTTAAAATTTCTTGGTGATGTTGCGGATAATACTTGGGCCCAATATCGGCGACAATCAATTGGTTAACTAAATCGGGCTGCTGGGTAGCCAATAGCATGGCCAATTTTCCGCCCATTGAATGACCAATAACTGATATGTTTTGCAAACCATAATGGGCACAATACTCCAATACATCTTGCACCATAACGGCGTAGGAAAATGCCGTATCGTGAAAACTGCGGCCGTGGTTGCGCAAGTCAATCAAGTGAGCTTCAAAGCCCAAGGCGGCGTATTGTGTGCCCATGGTTTTCCAATTGTCGGACATGCCCAAAAAGCCATGCAAAATGAGTAAGGGAGTACCTTGTCCTTCTATTTTAGAATATAACAACATAAGTAGGAATAGATTAGCGCAGCAAGGCGAGGTATTGTTTGATGACCGATTCAAAACCCATGTACAAGGATTCTGAAACGAGCGCATGACCAATAGACACTTCGAGTAAACCAGGAATATTCTGGGCAAAAAATTGGCAATTCTGCAAACTCAAATCGTGTCCAGCGTTGATGCCTAATCCCAATTCATTGGCGAGTTTGGCCGCTTGAACATAGGGTTCAATAGCTGCGGCATTGCCTAAACTGTATTGGTGTGCATAGGCTTCGGTGTACAATTCGATGCGGTCGGTGCCTGTTTTTTTGGCGCCTTCAATGATGTGTAAATCGGGATCAACAAAGATGGAAGTGCGGATGCCGTTGCGGTGAAACTCTTGAATGACCTCGGTTAAATAGCCTTGAAATTTTAGCGTATCCCAGCCGGCAGAAGAAGTAATCGCACCAATGGCATCGGGAACCAAAGTCACTTGCATGGGTTTGCACTCCAACACCAAATCGATAAAATTGTGCTGTGGATTGCCTTCGATGTTGTACTCGGTGTAGACCAAGGGTTTTAAATCGCGTGCATCTTGGTAGCGAATGTGGCGTTCGTCGGGACGAGGATGAATGGTGATGCCTTGGGCGCCAAATCCTTGGATATCGGTTGCGACTTGCAGTAAATTAGGGACATTGCCGCCGCGTGCGTTACGCAAGGTGGCAATTTTATTGATGTTTACACTGAGGTGAATCATGCTTAAAAATTTGACGTAAAAATACAAACTTAAAGCCGCACAGGTTGTTTAAAATTGATTATTTTGCAAGGCCTTAGCACTCCAAATTCATGAACCAGATTCAAGATTACCTCAAACAGGACCACAAAGCCATCAGCCGCAACGAAGACATCGCCAGCGTACAAGATTTCTTTGAGGAAATGAACTACTCGCATTTTCCTGTAACCGACCAGGAAAACTATGTTGGCAATTTGAATGCCGAGGATGCGCTAAGCTTTGACGCTTCAAAATCGGTAGCCGATTACCAGTATGTGTTGGAATCGTTTTTTGCCAATACCACTATGTCGTGGTTTGAAATATTAGAAATTGCTACCAAAAATCAAGCAAATGTGGTGCCCGTCTTAAACGAACAAAATGCCTATGTGGGCTATTACGAATTGGACGATGTTTTGTTGTTTTTTCAAGACACGCCACTCATTAAAGATCCTGGCCCCATTTTGGTGGTTCAAAAGGGGATTCAAGATTATTCGTTGGGACAAATTGCACAGATTGTGGAAAGCAACAACGGAAAATTATTGGGCGCATTTGTCTCAGCCACAGTGGATTCAAAAATTGAAATCACCCTAAAATTAGCCCTCGGTCCCTTGAATGAAATCATCCAAACCTTTCGTCGATACAACTACGAAATTGTTTCTCACCACCAAGACGACCAATACATGACTAACTTAAAAGAACGATCGGATTATTTGGACAAATACCTCAACCTCTAAACCCTGCTCGCCATGAAAATAGCCATTTACGGACAATTTTATCAAAACAGTACCGAACCCATTATTCGGGACATTTTTCAATTTTTTACACAAAAAAAGATAGAATTGGTGGTGGAGCGCGATTTTCTGGAGCTACTCAACGAGAAACATATTCTTGAGGAATCATTTGCCACGTTTCAAAACCACACCGATTTAGATGACAGTTTTGATATGCTACTGAGCATTGGCGGAGATGGAACCATTTTGCGAGCCATCACTTTAGTGCGCGACAGCGGCATTCCGGTTTTGGGTATCAATGCCGGCCGATTGGGGTTTTTAGCTTCGGTTCAAAAAGAAAATATCACCGACTTTTTGCAATTGGTCATCGATAAAAAGTACCGCATTTCTAAACGCAGTTTGCTTTCTCTCAGGTGTAACCCACCAAATGCAGCGATTGACAAACTCAATTTTGCGATGAATGAAATTACGGTGAGCCGCAAAGACACTACCTCGATGATTACCATTGAAACGCATTTGAACGAGGAGTTTTTAAATTCATATTGGGCGGATGGATTGATCATTGCAACACCTACAGGCTCTACCGGTTATTCGATGAGTTGCGGCGGTCCCATCTTGACACCTGAAGTAACCAGTTTGGTTATTACACCCATTGCGCCACACAACCTAAATGCCAGACCACTTGTCATCCCCGACAATACGCAAATTAAATTAAAGGTTTCTGGGCGTGAGGACAATTACCTCGTTTCTTTAGATTCGCGCATTGCATCGGTTCCCAACGCAGCCGAATTGACCATTGAAAAAACCAATTTTCAAATCAACATGGTTGAAATTCCAAACGAAACTTTCCTAAAAACCTTGCGCAACAAGCTGATGTGGGGCGAAGACAAACGCAATTAATTGTCCTAAATACCCAATACTTTATTGCCTGATTTGCCGTTATGCTGTGAAGCTGAAATTTGGGATGCTTATTTATTTTGAAATCACCTTAAATCTAATTGATTAGAATGCCTATTACGTAGGCAGAATTATTATATTTGCACGCTATTTTTAAGCCCATGCGCACACCATTGTTTGTTTTATTTGCCTTGTTTGTTTGCCAAACTACCCTAGCTCAAATTTATGAGATTGGCGGTTTTTTGGGCGGCAGCAATTACATAGGCGATATTGGAAAAACAGATTACATTTCGCCCAACGAAATGGCCTATGGTTTTGTGTTTCGATGGAACAGAAGCGCTCGTCATTCCTGGCGCATTTCGTATACCCAATCCAAGATTACAGCCAATGACGCGGAATCCACTGTTCCCTCTCGCTACGAACGCGGCTTGTCCTTTGAAAATGATATCAAAGAAATTTCAGCGGGATTAGAATTTGATTTCTTTGATTTTGATCTGCACGATTACAAACCAAAATTTACTCCTTACGTCTACACCGGCTTGAGCTACTTGAGCTACAACGGCTTGTTTTTTGTGGGCAATGACCCAAAGTATGACACCACCCATGGCGCACTGGCTATTCCCATGACCCTTGGTGTTAAAGCGCGGTTCTTTGATAATTTTGTACTTGGATTTGAATCGGGGGCACGCTATGCTTTTCAAGATGATTTGGACGGCAGCAACCCCACAAACGACAACCTAAGCAACGCGCGTTTCGGGAACCAAAACAGCAATGACTGGTATGTTTTTACTGGTTTTACACTAACCTATACGTTTGGAGACAAACCTTGTTTTTGTTCGAATTAACCCATGAGTTTACTAAGCCACATCAATACCGAAAATTTACCCAAGCATTTGGCCATTATCATGGACGGAAATGGACGTTGGGCAAAGCAGCAAGGATTTATGCGTGCGTTTGGACATGAAAACGGAACAAAATCTGTTCGGCTTACCGTTGAGGCCTGTGCGAAATTAGGCATCCAAAACCTCACCCTGTATGCCTTCTCTACCGAGAATTGGAATAGACCCAAAATTGAAGTGGACACCTTGATGAAGTTGCTCATTAACTCGTTGAAAAACGAATTGAACACCCTTAACCAAAACAACATCAGATTACAATCCATTGGCAACTTAGACTTGCTCCCAGCCTCGGCACAAAAGGAGTTACAAAGTGTAATCAAACAAACCGAAAACAATACGCGCATGACCCTTACTTTGGCACTAAGCTATGGCGCCAGAGAAGAACTTATACATGCCATCAAAGCCATTAGTCTTAAAGTTAAAAATAATATAATAAGCCCCGACGCTATAGACGAATCAATTATAAATAAGCATCTTTACACGCACAATTTACCCGATGTTGATTTGTTAATACGAACAAGCGGAGAACATCGTATAAGTAATTTTTTATTGTGGCAAATCGCCTATTCCGAACTGTATTTTACTGCTGTTTTGTGGCCTGATTTTAAAGAAGAAGATTTATATGAGGCTATCCTTAGTTATCAAAAAAGAGAACGTAGATTTGGAAAAACAAGCGAACAAATTAAATAATATTTTAGTGTTACATAAACCCACCCTTTTACTAATAATTGCCCTATTTACAGGCGTTTTTTCTACCAAAGCGCAGGAACGCATTCCCTTTGACCAAGGCACGAAA
>JAGNTC010000147.1 GCA_017987725.1 Flavobacterium sp. | reverse complement strand
ATTTTGGCCCAAGCCAGCAATCCCGGGGTGTTGATCAAAGAAATCAAACGTGCACAAGATGTGGTTTCCTTAAAATTGGTGCGCAGTAAACTCACCGAATTGATCCAAACTTCCTTGGTAAAAAATATTCCATTGCCGCATATTGCCAATATCTCTTCAGAGATTACCACGGCTTTACTCAAGCGTTCTGTAGAATTGGCTATCCTTGATATGGGCTCTCCGCCTGCTCGATTTGCATGGATTAGTATTGGAAGTCAAGCGCGTAAAGAGCAATTACTGCTTACAGACGCCGATAATATTTTGGTCTTTGATGACGTGGCTCAAGAACACTTTAGAGATGTAAAAGAGTATTTTATTCGCTTGTCCAAAAAGACGGTAAGTTTGTTGGAATTTATTGGATATCCCTCCTGCCAGCACACCAACAACTCTACTTCTATTACGTTATCTAAATCGCTGACGGATTGGACCAAACAGTATGTAAATTGGATTAAAAATCCAGGTGAAAACAACAACGACATTCATTCTATTTTCTTTGATCTTAATTTTGTGTACGGTGAACCAAAGTTTGAGGAAGCTTTGTCTGATGCCGTTTTCCAGTATACCTTTAAAAACAAGTTGTTTTTTGATTATTTAGGAAACGATGCCATGCGCAAACCTCCGGCCTTGAGTTTTTTTAAAAAATACAACCTCGAAGAAAATGGCCCACACAAAGATAAATTTGATCTCAAAAACAGGGTGCAAATGAGTCTAATTGATGGTGCTCGTTTATTTATATTACACCATAACATTCGTGGCATTACCAATACATACATGCGTTTCAAGCAATTGGCCATGGTGGATGTGAAAAACGCCGAGTTGTTTTTAAATTGTGCAGAGGCCTACTTGTCTGTTGCCAAAATCAGAACCAGCGAAGGACTCAAAAACGACAGTTCTGGCCAATACATTGTAGTTGATGAATTATCTAAATCGGACAAAGAAAAATTAAAATTGGCTTTACAGCCGCTTAAAGATTTAGAAGAACTCATTAAAGATACCTTTCAACTCACCAAATTCTCTTAGTATGCTCGATTGGATCAAACACATGCACAAAGACCATCCTGAATTTTGGAAAAATTATTTGGCCAAATTCGAGCATAAATCGTCGCGTTTTAGTGTGATTAGCCCTGTGGCTACTGGATTTAGCCCAACAAAAGATGTGTTGTTGTCTATAGGTGGCGTTGCTGTGGATCAACAGGCAATTGTTGTGAAAGATGCCTTTGAAGTGGTTTTGCTACAGTATACTTTTTTACACGAAAACGGATTGTCAAATGACTTTATTCTAGAAAGTGAGTTACCCAAATTGAGCGAGCCAGAGGCCATTCAAAATTTCATCAACTTCATTGGAAATTCCATCTTGGTGGGTTACCGAATCAATTATACCATTGAAATGATCAACGCTGCCTTACAAAAAATGGGCTGTGGTCGTTTGCGAAACGAAGCCATTGACTTAGAAATCATGCACCGCAAACTGCACGATTTATCAACAGTTTCGCTATCTGAAACGGATTTATTAGAAACCTATAATGTGCCTGTATTAGACCAAAAACATACCGCTTTACAAGCTTATTCCCTCGCCTTACTGTTTCTTAAACTAAAGATTCGTTTGGGAATTCGATAAAAAAAACACAACCAGAGTTGATTGTGTTTGAATCTAATGCATTGTTTTACTATAGTTTACCTTCTTTTATTTCATCTACAATTTCAGGATTTAGTAAAGTAGACGTGTCTCCAAAATTACTAAAGTCTCCCTCGGCAATTTTACGTAAAATGCGGCGCATGATTTTACCCGATCTGGTTTTGGGCAAGCCCGAGACAAATTGAATTTTATCTAATTTGGCAATCGGTCCTATTTGATCGGATATCAATTGATTGATCTCAAGTCGCAAGTTGTCTTGGTTTCGGCTTTCTCCTGTTTCTTTCAAAATCACATAACCATACAAGGCATTTCCTTTGATGTCATGCGGGAATCCCACAATGGCACTTTCGGCCACCGCTGGGTGTTCGTTGATGGCATCTTCAATGGGTGCCGTTCCCAAGTTATGTCCAGAAACAATTACTATATCATCTACCCTTCCTGTAATTCTATAATAGCCAACTTCGTCACGTAAAGCCCCGTCGCCGGTGAAATATTTACCCGGGAAAGTGGAGAAATAGGTGTCTTTGTACCGTTGGTGATCGCCCCAAATGGTTCTGGCAATAGACGGCCAAGGAAACTTTATACACAAATTACCCGCTACTTGATTGCCTTCAATTTCGTTTCTTTTTTCATCCATCAAAACAGGTTGAATTCCCGGCAAGGGCAAGGAAGCATAAGTAGGTTTTGTTGGGGTAACGAAGGCTATCGGCGAGATTAATATTCCTCCCGTTTCGGTTTGCCACCAGGTATCTACAAGCGGACATCGCTTCCCTCCTACGTGATCGTTGTACCAATGCCAAGCCTCTTCGTTGATAGGTTCTCCCACCGATCCAATTACTTTTAAACTTTTTAACGGAAACGGTTGTACATAATCTAAGCTTTCTTTGGCCAAGGCACGGATGGCTGTTGGCGCTGTATAAAACTGAGTTACTTTATGTTTTTCAATTACTTCCCAAAAACGGCTAAAATCCGGATACGAAGGAACGCCTTCAAACATAACAGTAGTGGCGCCATTTAACAAAGGGCCGTATAAAATGTAGGAATGTCCGGTAATCCAGCCAATATCGGCAGTACACCAAAAAATATCGTTTTCTTCGTAATGGAATACATTTTTAAAGGTGTAGGCTGTATACACCATATAACCCGCTGTGGTGTGCACCATTCCTTTGGGTTTTCCGGTTGATCCTGAGGTGTATAAAATAAACAAGGGATCTTCGGCATCCATGATTTCGGCTACATTATTATCTAAGGCTTCATTCAATAAAGGTTGCAACCAAAAATCGCGTCCTTCTTTCATGTTCACGTTTAAATTGGTTCGTTTTACCACCAACACTTGTTTTACACAAGGGCATTTTTCTACTGCTTCATCCACGATGCCTTTCAAGTCAATGGATTTATTGCCGCGGTAACCACCATCCGAAGTAATCACCAATTTACATGCGCTGTCGTTGATGCGTGCCGCCACTGCCGAAGCCGAAAATCCGGCAAATACAACGGAATGAATGGCGCCAATTCGAGCACAAGCCAAAACAGCAATGGACAATTCGGGAATCATGGGCAAATAAATGCACACGCGGTCTCCTTTTTGGATCCCTTGTTCGCGCAATACATTCGCCATTTTGGATACGCGTACATACAATTCGTTGTAGCTGATGTGTTGTGCAGTTTCAGCAGGATCATTGGGCTCAAAAATAATAGCTGTTTTCTCGCCTTGTTTGGCCAAGTGTCTGTCAATGCAGTTTTTGGTAATGTTCACTTTGGCATCCACAAACCACTTGAATTCCGCTTTTTGAAAATCGAACGAAAATACGTGTTCCCATTTTTGGTACCAGGTAAAATTTTCATCAGCAATTTTTCCCCAAAACTTGCGAGGCTCACGAATGGATTTATTGTAATGTTTAAAGTACTGCTCTAATGAGCTGATTTTATAGTAACTCATTTTTTCTAAAAGTGAATGATTTTAGTGCCGTTTTTTGTAATCTCAATTGGAATTGTCATACTCTCCCGTTAAGGCATAATAGCCAAATGTTCCCAAACCCGTCACTATTAATGGAGTAAGTATAAAGAGAATAATGATTCCAAAAACCAAATCATCTTGTTTGTCTGAAAGTAATTTTGGCAATCCGAACTCAAAGATACAAAAGTATCCCGCAGCTATGGCAAGGCCAATCCATAACAATCCTAAAAGTCTTTTTAGCTGTTTCATATTTAATGTTAGATATGTTTATTTTTAGTATTATTCTTGATATAAATCATTCCAATGGCAAAACAAACTGAAGCGATGACAATGGGATACCATAATCCATCTAAATAAAATTCAGGATCACCCTCCTCTTTCGCATGGGTTACGAAATAGGTAGAAATAGCAGGTAGCAAGCCGCCAAATATTCCGTTGCCCACATGATAGGGTAGTGACATGGAAGTATATCGTATTTTTGCCGGAAACATCTCAACTAAAAAGGCGGCAATTGGACCATATACCATTGTGACAAAAAGGACTTGAATAAATACCAAGAATATCAACATCCATTGGTCAGACGAATTGATGGTAACGGTCGTTTTGGTTTCCACTTTTGGTTTTCCATCAATTAGTATCACTTTGCCATTTTCAAGTTTTACTGTTTTTATTTGTAGCCGTTTTGTTCCGTCCGAGTAGGATGTGCTGATCGTGCAAACGGAGTCGATTGCATTACCTTCATGCTGTTTTAATTCCGCAAGAACTTCCGTTTTTCCTATAATTTCAGTTTTGTTGTCGACATTCGTAGTCGCATACATGCTTTTATAAATTGGGCGATAAAATACAACGGCCAACAACATGCCGCCCATCATAATGTATTTACGTCCAATTTTATCACTTAACCAACCAAAAAAGATAAAAAATGGTATACCCAGAATTAAAGCAATTCCTAGTAAAGTGTCGACCTGAGAGGAATCGATATTCATCACGGTTTTCATAAAATTCATGGCATAAAACTGTCCCGTATACCACACAACACCTTGACCCATAGTCGCTCCAAATAAGGCGAGCAAAACAAATTTTAAATTGTATTTGTTTCCGAAACTTTCTTGAATTGGATTTTTACTTGTTGTGCCTTCCGACTTTGCTTTGGCAAACACAGGAGATTCCTCCATATTCGTGCGTATCAAATAAGACACAAAAACCATGAGTATAGAAACCCAAAAGGGTACACGCC
>JAGNTC010000032.1 GCA_017987725.1 Flavobacterium sp. | reverse complement strand
AACTGAATTGCCATTTGGCTGAAGGCGTAAAGTTAATTTGGGATTGGATATCGGCAAAGGTGGGTCTAAAATTGGTAGACGTTTCCTGACTGTTGACCAACAAACTGTTGTCCCGGTAACGAATTCCGGCTAATCCCGACCATTTTTTGTTTTTGGAAACGGCATCAACAGCCAAACTTCCACCCAAAAAGCTGGCCTCGGTTGCCAAGGCAAAACGAGTGGGTTTTCGGTACGTGATGTCCAATACAGAAGATAATTTGTCTCCGTATTTGGCTTGAAAGCCACCTGCCGAAAAGTCGACGTTTTGCACCAAATCAGTGTTGGTGAAACTCAATCCTTCTTGTTGACCAGAACGAATGAGAAACGGGCGATAGATTTCGACTTCGTTGACGTAGACTAAATTTTCGTCATAATTTCCGCCTCGTACCGAATACTGTGTACTCAATTCGTTATTGGAATTGACTCCAGGTAAGGTTTTGATGATGTTTTCAATCCCCGCATTAGCCCCGGGAATTTTTCGAATCAATTCGGGTTCAATTACCGTGATACCTTGTATGCGCTTGCGGTTTCCAGCTGTAACAATTACTTCTCCCAAGCTTTCGGCTTTGTCATTTAGCTGTGGATTGAATTCGTAATCCTCATTGGGTTTTAATTCGAGTGTGACCGTGTATTTTTTAAGGGAAACATGCGTAAATACAACTTGGATTTTTTTATTGGCAGGAACAAGTAACTGATAAAAGCCGTTCTCGTTGGTTTTGGTGTTTTTATCGGCAGCGCTCACATTAACCTCAGCCACCGCTTGGCCGCTTTCGTTGAGAATCACTCCTTTGATACGCGCATTTTGTGCCCAAAACAGTTGACAACTGAAAAATAGTGTAAGAATCAGGAATTTTGACGTATTCAACGGCTAGGGTTTAGTTTTTTGACTTCGAAAAAATGTGGTTTCAAAGATAGCAGAATTTCCTACATGATCGGTGACGATTAATTTTAATTCATTCTTTCCCTCAAGCAAAAAAGCTGGGTCAAATTCGTGCACTAACTGATCGGATTTGTAATCGTATTCAAACAAAACCCAATTGGAATTGAGGTATCCCATGTAATTTTTTATGCCAGAACCAGAATCTGTAATGGTGAATTTCAACTGTTTTTCATTGCTCATCCATCGACCTTCAATGGATTTGGGCATTTTAATGGTAGGCGCAACCGTATCGGTTACCAAAACATAGGTGCCTAATTTTTTCACATAGGTAGAATACACCTGCTTTTTAAATTTAGTGGAGGAATAGGAAACAGAGCCCTTTTCCACCAATCCAAAAAACGTCTTTTCTGGATACTTTCGTAAACTATCTGTGTAGCTCAACTGAAAATTACTGTGTGCCGGAACCAAATCTTCATGTAAATGTAAGGTGTCTTTATTGACTTTCATCCGCAGCTGAAAATTATCATAAAATGTTTTAGCGGGAAAAAACACACTGAATGGACCTTGTTCAAAAAAAGTATCTTGGTTGGCTTTCACCAGCCAATTTGCGTCTACTTTGGGCGCAGGAATCACAACCGAATCATTTGCATAGGAAATCGGGACTTGAATAATGGTCTTGTTGGCGTGAAAATCCGACAGTTCAATTCGGCAAACCTGATTTAAATTGGGAGTAGCGGTAAAAACGCCCAATTTTGAATCGGATTGCACTATACTACATGCTAGGGGGTTGAGTTGAAATAATTTTTGTACCCGTTGTTTTGTCTTTTTATAGCGTTCATAATCAACTAACGCATTCACAAAACGGGTTTCGGCAAATGAAAAGTGATCCATTTGGTACCCAAAAGTCAATTGACCATTCTGAAAATTTTGGAGTTTGTAAATTCCATTTGCATTATAAGATACGTCATCATAATCGAAACCAGTGATTCCAAAACCTACTGAACCATTCACCCGAACATCCTCGGCCAAAAAGGTCCCGTCTTTCTGCAATGAAACGTGAAGAATTATAGGAACTTTAGATTGATTTACCGTGCTTTTTGTGGAAATTGGATAAGCAAATAGACTAGAAAAAAAAGGTTTTTTGGTGTCTTTTAGCAAACTATCAAAACCAAAAAACAAAGGATTAATGATGTTCTCAGTTTGTGTATCACGAAATTCAAAATGCAAATGAGGTCCTTCTGATCCACCCGTGTTTCCCGACCACGCAATGGTATCTCCTTGTTTAACTGGCAACTCTTTGGCTAAAGGAAACTGTTCAATCTCAAAAGATTTTTGATCGTATTGTGATTTTTTAATGTAGGATTCGATGGTGCCATTGGCTTTTTGCAAATGACCATATACCGTAGTATAACCGTTGGGATGATTGATATAAATGGCTTTGCCGTAACCAAACGTAGAGATTTTTATGCGAGATACATAACCATCAGCGGCAGCCAAAACAGGTAGGCCTTCTTTTTGATTGGTTTTGTAATCCAAGCCCGAATGAAAATGGTTGTTTCTTAACTCTCCAAAATTACCCGACAACTGCATCGGAATGAGTAAAGGGGATTTAAAATAGGTAGTCGGATAGGTGGTTTGTGCAAAAAAAGGCGTGTAAAAAAACAACAGGATTCGTAAAATTTTCATGAATTAAGCTTTGCGCTAAGGTAAAAAAAAATGGGAAATAGAAACCGAATTTAATCAGTTGTAATCGGTTGATTTCGTGTTAAATACGCTCGTTTCCGTTGAATTAGGTTTTTTTTTATAAATAATTGGCATAATTCAATTGTAATGTTAACTTTGTGGAAATAAGTAAGGAATAGGATATTCAGATGAGTGAAATTGTAGAAATTATTGATACTCTTGAAGGTAGACTAAAAAAACTAGTAGAAAAAATAGATTTTTTAGAGCAAACAGCTGCCCAATTGACCGTCGATTTACAAAAAGCTACACAAACGATTCACACCCAATCGGAGGAAATGGATAGCTTGAAAAAGCAGTATGACACCCTGAAAATAGCCAATTCTTTACTTGGCAGTGAAGAAAATAAAAGAGAAACCAAGCTGAAAATAAATTCATTAATTCGTGAAATTGATTACTGCATAGCCCAGCTAGCAGAGTAAAAAAAGATGAACGAAAAGCTAAAAATCAAACTATCAATTGCCGATCGCGTCTATCCGCTCACGGTGGAGATGTCGCAGGAAGAAGGGTTGCGAAGCGCGTGTAAGAAAATTGAAGCCATGATTAAGCAGTTTGAAGAAAATTATGCAGTACGAGACAAACAAGATGTGTTGGCCATGTGTGCCTTGCAGTTTGCCTCACAAGTGGAGCAAAAACAACAAGGGACTTCGATTGATGGTACTGATACCATTGAGCGAATTCAAAAATTGAATGATTTTGTAGCTCAGTATCTCGACAAAAAAGACTGGTAAAACGGTCTCTATTTATACAATTACGTTCTTAACATAGACTAAAATACTGCCTACATTAGTTATTTTTTGGTAAACTCAACGCTAACAATTTAGAATGAGCATATCGTCGCTACTAAAGCATGCCACGCCCAGGCGAGGAAACTTGAACAGTGAGTACGCTCAAAACTTGTCTTTTCGAGTTTATACATTACACCTAATGTGGGCTTTTTTTATATAAATCAATTAATTAAACATGGACATTTTAACAATACTTATTTCGGGAATTGCAGGAATCGCAGGAGGATTTTCGGTAGCCAAAGTGCTAGAAAAGAACAACGTTTCCAACCTCATTAAAAGTGCCAAAAAGGACGACGCTTCGATTTTGAAAGACGCCAACTTGGAAGCTGAAAACATCAAAAAAGACTAAATACTTCAAGCCAAAGAAAAATTCATTGAGCTCAAAGCCGAGCACGAAGAGGTTATTCTAGCCCGCGACCGCAAAGTAGCCGAAGTAGAAAAACGCACACGAGACAAAGAATCTCAAGTGTCGAATGAATTGGCCAAAGCCAAAAAAATCAACGACGATTACGAAGCTAAAACAGCTGAATACCATAGCAAACTCGAACTACTCGAGAAAAAACAACAAGAGGTTGACCGCATGCACAAAAGCCAATTGAATCAACTGGAAGTAATCTCTGGTTTATCGGCTGAAGATGCACGTGATCAATTGATTGAAGGCTTGAAAGCAGAGGCCAAAACAAAGGCCATGGCACAAATTCAAGACACCATTGAAGAAGCCAAATTGACGGCCCAACAAGAAGCCAAAAAAATCATCATCAATACCATCCAACGCATTGGAACCGAAGAAGCGGTAGAAAATTGCGTGTCGGTATTCAACATCGAATCCGACGACGTAAAAGGACGCATCATTGGTCGTGAAGGTCGAAACATTCGTGCTTTAGAAGCCGCTACCGGAGTTGAAATTATTGTAGACGATACCCCAGAAGCGATTATCCTTTCTTGTTTTGATCCTGTTCGAAGAGAAATCGCCCGTTTGTCCTTACACAAATTAGTAACCGACGGACGTATTCACCCGGCTAGAATTGAAGAAGTGGTGGCCAAAACATCCAAACAAATCGAAGACGAGATCATTGAAGTGGGTAAACGTACCGTAATCGACTTAGGCATTCACGGCTTACATCCGGAATTGATCAAAGTAGTTGGACGTATGAAATACCGTTCGTCTTACGGACAGAACTTATTGCAACACTCTCGTGAAGTATCCAAATTGTGTGGTTTAATGGCCGCCGAATTGGGCTTGAATGTAAAACTTGCGAAACGTGCTGGTTTGTTACACGATATCGGAAAAGTGCCTGACACAGAAAGTGATTTACCACACGCCTTATTGGGTATGCAATGGGCCGAGAAATACGGCGAAAAAGAAGAAGTATGTAACGCGATTGGAGCACACCACGACGAGATTGAAATGAAATCGTTGTTGTCACCCATTATTCAGGTTTGTGATGCCATTTCAGGAGCACGTCCGGGAGCAAGACGCCAAGTGTTGGATTCCTATATCCAACGTTTGAAAGACTTAGAAGAAGTGGCCTATGGGTTTAGCGGTGTAAAGAATGCCTATGCCATCCAAGCCGGTAGAGAATTACGTGTAATTGTGGAAAGCGAAAAAGTATCTGATGATAATGCCGCTAGTTTATCATTTGAAATCTCGCAAAAAATTCAAACCGAAATGACCTATCCTGGTCAAGTAAAAGTGACGGTGATACGCGAAACGCGCGCCGTGAATATTGCAAAATAATTCACTTTTCTATACGAATGCAAAAGACCCTTTTTAGGGTCTTTTTTGTTTAATTCAATTGATAAAGCAAGCCAATTGTAAACTGTCTAAGCTCGGATTCTTTGGCAAAAAGTACCGCGTAATGGGTATCAATAGAAAGATGATCATTCAGTTCATAAGATCCGCCCAAGGTATACCCAATGCGCGTATTCTCGGTTTCGTCGGTATCAATACTAAAATCCAAAGCGGGACCGCCTATCAAATAGACTTTTTCAGCTAAAGCAAATTTCGAACACAAGGGCACATAAATGCTGCTTTCCGAGCCTTCGTTTCCACTCACCAAGGTATAATTCACACTGGTTAAAAAATGAATAAATTGGTACTGCATGCCCGCATACAAGCCATTGGCATGGGCTGAATAATTTTCAAAGGCAATTGATTTGTTCATGAAACCACCGCGCACCGAAAAGGCGTGGTCTTGTGCTTGAACTGCTGTAATGAAAAGAAAAGTAAAAAAAACAATTAGGCGTTTCATGGTATGGGTTTTAAATAGAGCGGCAAATATAGCTGTATACCGCACTAATCTATAAACTAAAGCCTAAAATTACTTGCGCGGATGAAAAGTAGTCAACACCTGCGTGAGGTGTTTTCGGTCCAGGTGCACATAAATTTCGGTGGTGGTAATCGATTCGTGCCCGAGCATGAGTTGAATGGAACGCAAGTCGGCCCCGTTTTCTAATAGATGCGTGGCAAACGAATGCCGCAAGGTGTGTGGGCTAATTGTCTTGTTGAGCTGGATTTCTTGTGCTAAGTCCTTAATTATGGTAAACAACATGGCGCGGCTGAGCTTTCGACCTCGTCGATTCAAAAACAAGGTGTCTTCATGGCCTTTTTGAATGGGCAAATGCACGCGATGGGTTTGGTAAAACTGAATGTATTTTTGAGTCAAAGGACCAATGGGCACAAAGCGCTGCTTGTTTCCTTTTCCAGTCACTTTAATAAACCCTTCTTCAAAAAACAAATCGGAAATTTTGAGTTCGACCAATTCGGATACCCGCAAGCCACAACCGTACAGCGTTTCCAACATGGCGCGGTTGCGTTCGCCTTCGGCTTTGGTTAAATCAATGGCCTGAATTAACGCATCAATTTCTTCAATAGAAAGGGTGTCGGGCAATTTTCGGCCTATGCGCGGCGCCTCAATGAGTTCCATGGGATTGTCAGTGCGGTAATCTTCAAAAATCAAATAAGAAAAAAAACTTTTCAAACCCGAAATGATGCGAGATTGCGAACGCGGATTTACTTGGGTTGCAATGGTGTAGATAAATTGTTGCAGTTGTTCTTCAGCAATTTTTACAGGAGAAACCACTACCTGATGCAACTCTAAATAGGCCATTAAACGCTCAATATCAAAGGTGTAATTGTCAATGGTGTTTTTTGACAAGCCCCGTTCGATGCGCAAATACGACTGAAAATGTTTGAGTAGCGTGTGCCAATCCATAAACACAAAGTAACAGTAATTTATAGACATAAAAAAAGCCCCAATTAAGGGGCCCATAACAAACATTATTTATGCTAACTAGAACGTGTAGCCTACACCAATCAAGAAGTGAGTTATTTTGGTATCTCCTGTTAAACCCATGTCGTAACGAGGTTCAATAGATAAATTATCAGAGATATCATAGGAAGCACCAACTCCTAAATTAAAACGCGTTTTTTCGGTATCCGCTGCATCCATGCTATAATACAACGAAGGTCCAACCAATAGATTCAACTTGTCAGCCATGTTGTATTTAGCCAAAACTGGAATACTCACATAAGAGAAATTAATTCCATCTTTGGAAGCCGTGTGGTAGTTTAATCCCGGTTGTAAAACGATTTTATCAGACATTTCAAACTCGGCGAAACTTCCAACAAAAAACCCAGACGCATTGGTTGAACCATAGGCTGATTTAGCAGATAACATATCAATACCGCCTTTAATTCCATACTTCATGTCCTGCGCACTGGCAATACCAAAAGCGGCAATTGCTAAAACTGTAAACGTAATTTTTTTCATAGTTTGTTTTTTTTTGAGTTAGTTAATCCGAAACCAAAACTTGATTCCGTTGATACAAATAGAACCAATTAAACAACCCATGTAAATACCCATTAATAGGTAATTTTCATCTATTCGTAAGTCAAAAACTTTTTTAAAAACTTTTGAAATGCTAAAAAATTCTATTTCCAAACCAAAAAAAATAGTGCGGGAAACTGATTTTTAAAATCAAGGGATTTATGTATGGAATAGCGTTAGATGTATTTGCTTACTCATCTAAAGTTTATCTTTTAAGAGAAAAATGAGACTTAAACTCTTTATTATTTCCATTTACCAAATAGCTGATAGTAAACCAATAATCATCTGAAGGCAGAAGTTTATTATTAAAAGTTCCATCCCATCCTTGACCACTTGACTCTATTACTTTTAGAAATTTACCATAGCGATCATAAATATTGATTGTGTATTGTCCAAGATTCGATAACCCTACAATATTCCATCTGTCATTAAACCCATCCTCGTTTGGAGTAAAATACAACGGATAATTTATGACTAAAACCTCATCATCCCTAATTGGATCAGAGCAACCATTTTTATCATAGACTATCACGGTATGCATACCGGGAGTAACATTTTCAAATACATTCTCGTTTTGAAGCCCTCCTTGATCTAATTGATAATAATAATCACCCGTATTCGTAGCTAATACAGTAATTGTTTGATTATCATTAAAACTACCACTGACAAAGGTCTCAATTTGTAATAGCGTTACTTGATGCACCGTTATGTCTACTGTTATTGGAATTGCACATTGATTTGGATTAGGCATAAAAGTGTAAGATCCACTTGTTGTATTGTCAATTATTGATGGACTCCAAGTGCCTGAAATTCCGTTTAACGTTGAATTGGGCAATGGCGGCTGCAATGTTCCAGCACAAAATGAACTTTCAAAATTGAACGATGGTGTTATCACTGGCATTGTAATTACGCTAATACCTACCCGACTGCTTTCGCAAAAAGGATTGGATTGGGATACATAATACGTGATTGTACCTTGAGTTGTTGTAGAAGGCGTAGGTGCCAAGGCTGAGGCTGATCCACCAACTGCATTTGTTCCATACCAATTGAGTGTAGCACCCGCCGATGTTGTGGCTTGTAATACCAAAGCAGTATCATTTTGACAATACGTGATCGTTGGGGTTACAATAGGTGGAGTTATATAGTTTTGATTCAAATTCACAAGAACAGGAATAGACGTACAAGTCGTGAGTATATCTCGGACAGTTATGGCGTAGGTGTTTGGACTTGCATTTACTAAAACGGGGGTATTTTGATAAACACCATTGAATCCATATTCTAAATTAGGACCTGTAGGACTTGTTATAGAAATAGTTCCATTTGGATCGGTGCATGTGGGTTGCAAAACAACGGTTATAGGTGCATTAACACTAAGAAGGTTTACCGCTACTGAGGTTCGGACTGTACTTTCGCAACCCCCAACTGTTTGCGTTGCATAATAGGTTCCCGACAATAAAATTGTGGAAAGTGGTAAGGCAACGCCACCACTATTAGCTGTATACCATTGCAGCCCACTACCACTGGCAACCAAATCTGAAACGGTAGAAGAAGAGCAAAACGTTTGCGATGTTGGCGCGACAACAGCTGCTGATGAATTAACAATCATCGTAATACTTGATCCTACAGAAATTGATGTAGAAGTGCAGTAAGGAATACTGCTCAATGTACAGGAAATTACATCCGTATTGAGCAAAGTATTATCTGAATAATTTGTAGAATTAATCCCAACATTTATTCCGTTTTTTTTCCATTGATAGACTGCATTAGTTCCTTCATTGACAGCAACAGCGGTAAATAATACATTTGTACCCTGACACACCGTATTAGAAATTGTACTGATTGTTATTGATGGGCTACTAGAAGCTGCTGCGCAAATTGAAATAATCACAGTTGTATTGTTACTTCCCGAGGCATTAGTTGCTGTGATAGTATAGGTAATGGGCAGAGTAGAACTTGTTGGCGTTCCCGAAATCATTCCCGTTGACGTGTCGAAACTTAATCCGGTAGGTAGATTTGGACTAATGCTGTATGCTGAAGGAGAAATCTTTCGGATTTTGCTATTTTCATAATCGGCAACATATACATTATACAAAGCATCAACTGCTAAACCAGTTGGTGAACTGAACATTGCATTGGCTATACTACCATCGACGTCGCCAAAAGTCCCAATTCCAGCCAAAACGCTAACCAATCCTGTGCTTGTAATTTTTCTTATCTTTTGATTGTCGCAATCGGCAACATATAAATTTCCTAATGCATCCAAGGCAATCCCTTTTGGTTTGTTGAAACTCGCAGCTACCCCAATTCCATTTAAAGCTCCCGGAATATTGCTCCCGGCAAATGTAGAGACTAATGACGCAGTCGAAATCATACGAATTTTATGATTGAGATAATCCGCTACAAAAATTAACCCTGCCCCATCTACAGCAATGCTTGTCGGATAATTAAAGCTCGCGGTGCCTCCGGGACCGTCTGTTGCTCCGGGTGAACCATTACCCGCAATTGTAGTCACTACCCCTGTTGGGCTTATTTTACGAATTTTATTGTTGTAACAATCCGCTACATAGATATTCCCCAGTTGATCAACAGCCAAACCTGTAGGATTGAAAAAACTAGCCGCAGTTCCCGTTCCATCTGACGCTCCTTGCGATCCATTACCCGCCAAAGTAGTAACCACCGCCGATGGGCTAATCTTCCGTACTTTATTGTTTAGGCAATCGGCAACATACAGATTGCCTGTCGCGTCAATTGCGATGCCTCCAGGGTAGTTAAATGTTGCAGCTACGCCAGAGCCGTCATTAGCTCCGGCAATGCCACTCCCTGCAAAATCAGTGACAATTCCTGATATTGAAATTTTACGGATTTTATGGTTAAGATAGTCGGCAACATATGTATTACCGGCAGCATCTATAACCATGTTGGTCGCGTTATAAAAACTTGCTGCGTTTGCCGCACCATTGATAGACCCCTGAATTCCTGTGCCTGCAGCGGTTGATACCTCAACAGGGAAGAAAACTTGACCGCCAGTATTAGTAGGTATTAGTGGAGTAATCGGTGTATTGGTCACATAAACTTGCGGGCTTGTATAAGTGATAGCAGGGGCCTGTGCCATCATTGGTTGACTAATTATATAAACAAAAATGGACAACACCGAGTGAACAAAGAACACAACGCTTCTGACATTAGACCTACCTAAATTATTTGTTTGCGGTTTATATTTTATCATTATTAACTCTTTACACATTAAAACTTATTCCATCTTTATTTTCAATCTTTCAAACAACGTACAGAAAGGCCCAGGATTTTAAGGTCCAAGCCTTTATTAACAAAAAAAATTTCATGATACAAGTAGCGTAACCAAGCATGTGTTGCATCCGTTTCAGACGCAGTCCAGTAACAGCCCATGGTCCCAAGGTAAGTAAATAGGCCATTGGGGAGGCGGCGTTGACCTCCTGGTAGACTTGTAAAGCCACTGCTATTTGTAGCTCCTTCATTAGGGCTCTGCCAATGTACTGTTCCTGTTTCTTTCATCTTGCCCCCAGCAACAGATTCGCCTCCTAAATAAGTAGTTAATGTTGTCCATTCTGCATCCGTTGGGGTGTGATAACCAACTGGCGCTAATCCTCGTGGATCATTCACTGCATACCAATTATACAGCTTTCCGTAAATCTGAGCAGTGGCAGGGTCATTGTTATAATAGCACCAAGCCCCTGTAGTCAAACTTTCCCATTGCGATGGATCTGTTACTTGAGGAATTAGATCCCCATTGCGGTATTTAGAAACGTTGAGGTTGGTTTGGGTCCAGCATTGTGTACCAATCGTAATCGCATTGTAAAGAGTACCGTCTATGTCGTTAACACTTTCACACAAAGAAATTGAAGCGCTCGATGTAAAAGTAACCTCATTTCCATAGGCCGTTCCAATTGCATTAGTAGCATAGGCGCGAACATAATAGGTAGTACTGAGACTCAAAGAAGGAAGAATGCTGGCAAAAGCCCCTATCCCAAACCCGTCAGCGGTGAAGCTATTGGCCAAAGTAGGATTGGTGTTCGTGCTCCAGCAAATGCCTCTTACTGTAACTGGAGATCCGCCGTCAGACGTTATAGTACCCCCACTTGAAGCAGTTGCATTAATTATTGAAGAAACTGCTGTAGTTGTTAGGGTTGGTAATTGGTTTGATGAATTTTTGATGCAGCGCACAGAAAAACCAAGTTTTTTACCATTGCTGAAACTTAATGGAGCATCTGTGTTCCAATTACTCAACATGCGAATATAAACACTACCTCCAATATCATCTGTAGAACTCCACCAAACACCTCTTTCCCCTAATAGCCAAAAACTGCCACTTAGGCTACGTAATTCGCCTGGAAGGCCCGTAAAACCGCTACTATTGTCTGCTCCAGTATTGGGGCTTATCCAATGGGTTGTACCTGCTTCTTTCATTTTACCTCCGGCAACAGATTGGCCACCCAAATAGGTAGTTAATACGGTCCACTCATCATTACTTGGTATGTGCCAGCCCGCTGGGGCGAGACCTCTTGGGTCATTTACTGCATGCCAATTGTATAACTTACCATATACCGGACCATTTGCCGAGTTATTATCAAAATAACACCACGCACCAGTGGTAAGATTTGCCCATTCTGTTGCATCGGTCACTTCAGGTATAGGATCACCATTGCGGTATTTTGAAACATCAAGATTGGTTTGAGTCCAGCACTGTGTACCAATCGTAACTGCATTATAAATAGTACCGTCTATGTCGGTAACACTTCCACAGTTGTTTGGGATTGCTGTCGTTGTAAAATTTACTTCATTCCCATAGGCCGTGCCGATACCATTTGTTGCATAAGCACGCATATAATACGTAGTACTTGGGAGCAATCCTGTTATATTACTTATAAAGGCACCTGTACCTGAACCGTCAGTGGTGAAGCTATTGGCCAAGGTTGGATTAGTGTTCGTGCTCCAGCAAATCCCTCTTGCCGTAACTGGAGATCCGCCATCTGACGTTACATTACCGCCGCCTGCCGCAGTGGTTGCAGTAATTGCTGACATTGCCTGCGTAGTTACCGTTGGCAACTGGTTGACTACTGCAATTGTAGTAAAAGACACTTCATTACCATAAGAAGTTCCATTTGCATGGGTTGCATAGGCTCTTACATAATATAGCGTTCCGGCTGACAATCCAAGAAGTGTGCATGTATATTTACCAACTCCACTCCCATCAGTCGTATGACCATCCGTCACTAAAGGGTTTTGAGAGGTACTCCAACAAACACCGCGCACAAGTATCGGCAAACTGCGATCCTCAGTGACCACTCCGCCACTATTGGCCGAATTCTGCGCAATGGAACTCACGGAAAGAGTCGTAAAAAGCGGAAAGGCATCAGGAGCGTTTGATGTTGTAAAACTCACATCATTGCCATAGCTAGTTCCATCTGCATTTGAGGCATATGCGCGAATATGATAGGTTGTATTAGCCAATAAGCCCGTCATTACATTAGAAAATAAACTTGCACTTCCCGGAGCAATACTAAAATTATTTGCAGTAGTCGGATTAATGGTCAACGACCAGCAAATTCCTTTCGAAATTATCGGCATTCCAGCGTCAGAAGTAATTTCACCACCGCCAATAGCTGAATTTTGATTTACTGACTTAACTTGTGATGTTAGAACCGTCGGCAGTAAAACTTCTGTGATATTTGAAAAACCTGGATTTGACTTACTGTATACAGTATTGGATAACACAACAAGTAGAATAGCTAAAAAATGAGTCCAATATTTTAGGTTTGTTGTCATTTAAGATTTTGATTTTATACCCTTTTTGGGTATAATTAAATGAATTGAGTATTGATGTTATGTATTCGTCTATAAAGACAACTGGATTGAAATCTTGAAATAAATGTATTGCAGTTATTTTAGCTCAATTAAATGTTGTTTCACCTTCTGGATTATTCAAATGTACTTTGTTGAAGAATTGTATTCATGGAGGTTGCATTTGGATAGTGATAAAAAAAAACTTGGATAAAAATTACCCAAGTTTTTAACTGCTAACCAATTCACTTAATTTGAATATGTCCAGTGTGCTGAATCGCCATTGGCATTGAGCGTACCTGTTTTAGTGGTAAGAACAGTACCATTTTTAATCACACGCAAGGTGAAACTAGAAGAAGATCCATTGGTTCCACAGTCACCATAGTAATTTACCCAATATTCATACTGACCTGTTGGTGCGGTACCGTTTACCCAGTAGATATTTTCGTTTGGACCACTTGCGCAATTATCACACAAACAATCTACGTCTAAGGTTCCTCCTTGTCCTGAGCGGTTGCCATAGTAAACTAAAGTACCGTTGGGTGTTTTCACATACAAATCCAAATCCACATTGTCGGCATTGGTAAATTGTAAGTTAAAACGGGGATTCCCGTCTTGTCCAACCAAAGTTGTAGATCCACCTGATCCACCGTCGTCGTCGTCTTCGGTATCACAAGCAAATAAAAGTGATCCTGCTAAAAGAAATAAGAAAATGCGTTTCATAGTAATATAGAGTTAAAGTTAGTTTTTAGTATAGGTCCAGGTAGGTGTTGTGCCTCCTGAAGTGAGTGTGCCGGTATGCGTTTGTACAACCGTAGAATTATTCATTACACGCACGGTGTAATTCGCATTAGGATTGGGACTCGAACAACTGCTGTAAAATTTTACATAATACTGATAGGTTCCGTTTGGTCCATTTTGCCAAAATACATTTTCACCTGTCCCATTAGATGTACCAGTGGTACATGTACAATCTACATCCAACTCTCCACCTTGACCTGTGCGGTTGCCGTAATAAATTAAGGTACCATTGGGCGTTTTTACATATAAGTCTAAATCATAGCCCTGTGTAAACTGTAAATTAAACCTCGGATTACCTGCACTTCCAACCAAACCACCCCCTGTTCCATCACATTCTGGGCCATCGTTTGATGGACAAATTGCCAACATACCACCCCCATCTGGAGCGGTAAAAGTGCCTGTACTTACTTGGCCATTTTCCCAAGTTACTGTATAATTATGTTGGGTGTTTTTGGGTAGAATATACTGTACTGTACAACATTGGGTAAAAGGAACAGGGTTTCCGTCAAGTCCTTGTAAAACACCTGAAGTACAATGAATTTGTGATTGTCTATCGTCATAATTAAAAAGAATAGTATTCCATAAAGCATAGTAAGAATCACAACGCCCACCTGGTTGATAAAATCTATCTAACCCACTAAATGTAACGCCATCAACGGTAACTGATGCATCACAGGATTCGTCATGCGTAAAAATAACTGAAGAATACAAAAGGTTTTCCCATCCACCAGTAGTTTGTACTTCAGGTACATCACCACCTACAGTCATCGTTGAACCATTAGGATAGGTTCCACTTAAATAAATAGTTCGTGAATTTGTATCTATTGAACCAGTAATATTTGTTATGTTCTCAAACGCACCTCCTGATTGAGTAATATTAATTGCATAACTATCACCTTGTTTTACAGACATACCTTTCATATTACCCGTAAGTAAATTTAAATCGGTTGATCCATTGGGAGCTATAGTAATGTATCCTTCTAATGGAGAAGATGTTCCGTTGTTGTACAACGTTCCTGTGAATATGCCCGAAAATTCATAATCGGATAAAGAAGGTGTTTTAGCGCCATCGTCTTTGCTACAACTTATACAGAGTAACAAAATACTAACGTAGAAAAAGGGTACGGATTTAGCAAATAGTGTTTTCATCTGGTTTTTTCTTAACAAATAAACTGCAAAACACGGCCTTAGTCAATACCCATTTGTGGGTAATTCGCACATGAAAAATTAGTGTTTTGGCAGTTTAATTTGCACCACCGTACCTTGGTTGATTGTACTGCTGAGATCAAAGCTGCCTTTGTAGTTGCTGATCCGCTTTTGGATGTTTTCTAACCCAAAACCAAACTCAACTGAAGCCGTGTCAAAGCCTTCACCATCATCGGTAATTTGAATCAAATAATGGGTTGAATAGCCGTAGAATTCAAGGAGTATCAATTGGGCATTTCCGTGTTTGATCCCGTTGTTTATCAATTCCAAGACCATTAAATACACATCAAACACCCACTCTTCTTTTACTAACTCGGGAAATTCGTAGTTGTACAATTCAATTTTAGGAAGGGCTAAATTGCGTGATCTGCTGTTAATTTGGTCGGACAAACTGGCCACTAAGGCACCGTCGTCAAGGGATTTGGGCAATATTTGATGAGAAATCATTCGGATGTCATCAGATAAGTTTGACATCGAATCATTCACCTGCGCGTACTGTTTGAGCTGAATGAGCTGGCGAATATAGGCCAATTGGCTGCCAATATTATCGTGAATTAAATTGGCAATGTTGCGGCGTTCACGCAGCTGGGTTTGGGAAATTACTTGGATGGTTTTGTCTCGTTCACTCAACAAATCGTCGGCTAAGGCTGCGTTTTCTTTGTGCGTGCTCAAATAGTTGGTGGTGAGTATGTATCCAAAAACAAGGGCTTCATATAAAAAAACTAAAACCAATAAGTTCTCGGGAAAACTGGCTTCGATTATCTTAAAGGAGCGCAAGAAAATGGCATGCCCCCAAAACAAATGAGGCCAAAACGTAAGTAACATTAAGTAAGACGCTTTGCGTTCGTAGCGGATGTTGCGAATCAGTAAGAAGATTAAATAAAAAAAATTGACCGTGATGTAGCTAAATACTAGATAAAAACAAATTTTCAACAAAAGATCCCATTGCAAAAGGTAAAAGAAAAAGGATACCAAAATTAAAGCCAAAGACAGCCTTAAATTTGTCAACAACCACTTGTATTTTTTGGGTTGGTGTTGTTTTATGTGGGTGTAATGCAAAACCAATAGACTTAGGGCTATAAACCAGATTGTTGAGGCATAAATGTGCAACTCACTAAAATACAAGAAAGTGGGAAACAGGGTGAATTTCGCAAAATTAGAGTAGCTCACAATGTACAATATAGAACACAACGAATACAGCGAATAATAAAAGTAAACCTGTTTTTTGCTGATGCTGTACATACCCAAATTGAGTAAAACTAGGATGAGAATCACACCTATAAAAACCGAAATCACCACAAGTTTCAAATTGGAGAGCTTGACCAAATTGGCTTCGGATTCAATACCGTAGGAGAACTCCAAAAAGGAAGTCATTTTTTTGAGTTTAACAGTGCACTGCTTTACTTCATGGGGCTTTAACTCAAATACAAACGAATGATAGGATAAAAACTGGGCCTCGTTGGCCGTTCGATCACCCAAAATACGGATTCGATTGGGTTCATAACAGACCAAACTATCCAAATTATTGTTGTAGAACGTTAAACCAAAGCGTTGATTTTGTGCCGAAGTATTGGTAAAGGTAAACCTACACCATACAGATGCATTGACATTGTAACCAACATTGATGTGCTTGTCGTTGGGCAATGCTTTCCATTGTTGGCTGGGTAAATCCTGCACAGTATATTGGGCATCTTGATCCACAAAATACTGAGCCGAAT
>JAGNTC010000031.1 GCA_017987725.1 Flavobacterium sp. | reverse complement strand
CATTTTAGAGAGCCAGGACTTACCCACAAAGGCACGATTGCCTCAGAGTCAAGGGCTGCAGTTGCCGGTGGAATAACGTCATATATGGAACAACCCAATACCGTTCCAAATGCGGTTACCCAAACCTTGCTTGAAGACAAATACCAAATTGCAGCGACTCAATCGTATGCCAATTATTCTTTTTTAATGGGCGGAACCAATGATAATTTGGAAGAGCTCTTGAAAACAAATCCAAAAAACGTAGCCGGAATCAAGTTATTTTTAGGTTCATCCACCGGAAATATGCTGGTAGATAATCCGGAAGTATTGGAGCAAATATTTTCGTCCACACCACTCATCATTGATGTGCACTGCGAAGACGAGGAAACCATACGAACCAATTTGGCCCAATACAAAGAAAAATACGGAACAGACATCCCTGTCACCGCGCATCATTTGATACGCAGCACAGAGGCCTGTTACTTGTCTTCCTCAAGAGCGATAGCCTTGGCGCAAAAAACAGGTGCCCGATTGCACGTTTTTCATCTTTCTACGGCTGCCGAAATGGCCCTATTTCGCAATGACATTCCGTTGCAAGAAAAGAAAATCACCGCTGAAGTATGTATTCACCACTTGTGGTTCAGTAATGAAGACTATGCAAGCAAAGGAAATAGCATCAAATGGAATCCTGCCGTAAAAACAGCAGCCGATCGAGATGCATTGTGGGAAGCGTTAAATGACGACCGCATTGATGTCATTGCTACCGATCACGCTCCACATACGCAGGAAGAAAAAAGCAAACCCTATCTCGAAGCGCCTTCAGGTGGTCCATTGGTTCAACATGCCTTGGTTGCTCTGCTAGAAGCGCATTATCAAGGTAAGATCAGTGTGGAAAAAATAGTCCAAAAAATGGCCCACAATCCTGCGATTTTGTTTCAAGTTGAAAAAAGAGGCTATATCAGGCCAGGCTATTTTGCCGATTTGGTTTTGGTCAATCCAAACGATCCCTGGACGGTGAGTAAAGAAAATATATTGTATCACTGCGGCTGGTCGCCTTTTGAAGGGACTACTTTTAAAGCCAAAATCACCCATACATTTGTCAACGGACATTTGGCTTATGCCAACGGGGAAGTGAGTGAAAAAAGAGCTGGAAAACGTTTGTTATTTGATCGTGCATAAGATGAAAAAAATAGGTTTACTACTGCTTTTGGCCTTGCAATTTGTGTCCTGTAAGCAAGGACTGGAGCAACCCGATAAGTTTATTGAAGAAGATAAAATGGTGGCGATTTTTTATGATATGGCCGTAATGGATGCCTTAAAATCCTACAATTTAAATTCACCTACGGCTAATCCTGTTGACTCGAGAGCGTATTTGTTAAAAAAATACCAGGTGGACAGCCTACAATTTGCTCAAAACAATCAATATTATGCAGCAGATATGCCGCGCTACAAAAAAATGTTTGAGAAAGTAAATCAGCTGCTCGAACAGGAAAAGAAAAAATACGAAGCCGAAGCGACAAAGCTAGGGGCGCCAAACCCAAAGGACAATTAGGTTTTCTGAAACCAGTAGGCCGTCTCTTTAATTACGGTTGAGATGGGTACAAACCGATAATCCAATTCTCTAGAAATTTTTTCGGAAGAATACTGCACATCTTCTGATAGCGTTCGGGCTAATTGCTTGCTCAACACTCGTTTCTTGCCCAGTAAAAAACTAAGGAAAGCATCTATTGGCCAGGCCATTGTCAACATCCATTTTTTAATCAACACCCATCGAACAGTAACGGCTAACGCCTGGGCTATTTGTTTTAGGATTGATTCATAGCTGCTGTTTTCCGAGACAACAATATAGCGTTCGCCAGAAATGGGTTTTTCCATTAGTTTTTCCATTAGGTGAACCAGGTCATTGACCCCTACAAAACCCGTGCTTCCTTTTGTAAAAAAGGGAAACTTTTGCGCCACCCGAACAAAGAGTTGACCACTTCCCGATTCCCAAAAACAGGGGCCTAAAATCACGCCAGGGTTAACAATTACAACAGAAAGTCCCTCTTGATAGCCACGCCAAATCTCCATTTCGGCGCCATATTTAGAAATGGCATAGTCGGTATGCGGTAATTCTGGGTTCCATTCGTGGGTTTCATCGCAGGCAAGTGTTGGTAAAGGAGCCACGCCAATAGTGGCTATCGAACTCACAAAGCACAATTTATGTATGCCCTTGGCCAAACACAAGTTTACCACATTGGCTGTGCCTTCGATGTTGGTTTTGCGCAAGGCTTCTTCGTCGGCGGGATCAAACGAAATCAAACCTGCACAATGATATACCTGAGTAATTCCAGTGAAGGCATTTTCCAGTTGGGGCAAATCAGTGAGCGTCGCTTGGATCCACTCCATTTGATCAAAAAGGCTTGCTTTATTGTGCTGTGAAAAAAGCGCTTTCGTTTTGGAAAGTGAAGCAGGCGAGCGAAAAATTGCCCGCACTTTTTGGTTGCTTTCCAACAACCGAAGCGACAGATGTGCTCCTACTAAACCGGTTGCGCCTGTTACTAAAATCATGTACCAAAGATAATTAGTTTGTCCTATTTTTAGGGGTTTGCATTTTCAAATTATGCAATTAAAACTATCTTTGCCCAAATCCCTCAACGAATGGAAAACCTTATTGCAGAATTGCAATGGCGTGGCTTGGTTCACGACATGATGCCCGGAACAGAAGAACAATTGCTCAAGCAATCTACCCCCACTTATATTGGATTTGACCCCACTTCGGATTCTTTGCACATTGGCAGTTTGGTGCCCATTATTTTGTTGGTGCATTTGCAAAAATTTGGACACAAGCCCATTGCTTTGGTGGGAGGAGCCACGGGCATGATTGGTGATCCTTCTGGAAAATCAGACGAACGAAATTTGCTGGACGAAGCTACCCTTACTCACAATGTCAATGGTATAAAAGCGATACTGGGACGCTTCCTAGATTTCAATGCGCAAGGTCCGAATTCCCCGGTTTTAGTGAATAATTACGATTGGATGAAAACCTTTTCCTTCATTGATTTTGCCCGTGAAGTTGGAAAACGCATCACGGTAAACTACATGATGGCCAAAGATTCGGTCAAAAAACGCTTGTCTGGCGAGGGCGAGGGGATGTCGTTTACCGAGTTTACATATCAATTGATTCAGGGTTACGATTTTTATTATTTGCACAAACACTACGCTTGTTTACTGCAAATGGGCGGCAGTGACCAATGGGGAAATATCACCACGGGTACCGAGTTGGTGCGCAGAATGAATCCCGATCATTCGGGTGAAGGGGCCAAAGCCTTTGCCTTGACTTGTCCGTTAATTACCAAAGCCGATGGTTCTAAATTTGGGAAAACCGAAGGCGGAAATGTATGGCTTACGGCCGACAAAACCTCGGTCTATAAATTTTATCAATTTTGGATCAACACCACCGATTTAGATGCGGATAAATACATTAAAATATTTACATTTCTAGACCAAGCTACCGTTCAAGCATTGATTGTTGAACACCACGAAGCACCACACCTGCGTGTATTGCAAAAACGCTTGGCCGAAGAAGTGACCACTTTTGTACACGGCAGTGAAGCTTTAAGCAAAGCCATTCAAGCTTCGGGAATTTTGTTTGGAAATTCTTCTGCCGATGATTTGAAAGCCCTCGATTCGGCTACATTTTTAGAGGTGTTTGAAGGAGTGCCTCAAGCCGAAATTTCCCTTGATGAGTTGGTAAACGGGCTAGATATTGTAACCGTTTTGAACGAAAAAACGGGATTTTTAAAATCAAATGGTGAAGCGCGCCGTGCGTTGGCCGAAAATTCGATAGCTGTAAATCGAGAAAAAGTAACCGAAACGTATGTGTTTACGGCTTCGGATTTGATTAATAATCAATTTGTGTTGTTGCAACGCGGAAAGAAAAACTACTTTATTGTGCGTGTGGTATAAAACACTCCATTAAAGTACCATCAAATTACATCCTCGAATGTCGCTGGCGTCAAAACGACCTAGGACTTCAAAGCTGCCGTTGTTGTATTTTTTGCCCAAATCTTGCGTGGCAATAAATGAGCATGAATTGTAATTGGCCAAATCAATTACGTTAATGCCTCCCGTTTTACCATTGGTTACATAACGTAGGGCATCTTCAGTATCTCGCATATAAACCTGCATCCAAGCGGGGCATTCAAAAACGCCATTGCCCAGAGAATAAGCCTGGGACAACAATTCGGTCATGCCGTATTCTGAATGAATGGTCGATACGCCAAATCCTTTACAGAGTTGTTCGTGTAACTCTTCTCGGATGAGTTCTTTGCGTTTTCCTTTCATGCCGCCGGTTTCCATTATAAGGGTGTTTTTTAACTGGAAAGACTGCTGTTCGATGAGGTCTAATAAAGCATAAGTAACACCAATTAATAGTACATTTTCACCCGACTCATCTAGCCGAATTAAGGTTTGAATGAGCTTATCGTAGTTGTGTAAGTAAAAACCAGAATCTGCTTTATTTGACTTTTGAATGAGATCGTTTACCATGTAAATCAACGAGGATCCTTCGCGTTCGAGGTAGGAAGGCAACAACGCCAAAATGGTGTAATTTTCGATGTCGCCATAAAATTGAGTAAAGCCGCTGAGGTAACTGGTTTCGTATAGGGAAATATCAGTAACCAAGTGTTGACTGTTTGTCATTCCGGTGGTGCCACTACTCTGAAAAGTAATAGCCACAGGCTTATCGCCAGTAATCACCGAATGAGATTTAAAAAATGAAATGGGCAAAAAGGGAATGTTACTTATATTTGAAACCGACTGTTTGTCGGCTTTGACTAAATTACACCACTGTTGGTACACCGGATTATGATCGTATTGGTGCCGAAAGATTTTGAGCGCTATTTTTTCAAATTGCTTTGGGCTGTAAATCGAAAAGATATCTGAAGGGGAAATCACAGTGTTTAGTTTATCGGATACAAATATACGCAAGGCTGGGGCTAAAACTAAAAAAGCCCCACAAACTGTGGAGCTTTTTAGAATAAGATAGGAGAACAGTTATTATTCTACTACCAATTTTTGCGAAGCAGTTTTACCGGCTTCTGTAATTTTGATTACATATACACCAGTTTGTAACGCGCTCACGTCTATCGAGTTTTCGTTGGTAACCGTTCCAAGTACTTGTTTGCCTAACACATCAAAAATTGCGATTGCTTTTGTAGCATTTGCATTCGTTTCGATGGCTAATCTACCATTTTTAACAGGGTTAGGGTACACTTTTAATCCTTTGATTGCAGGTGCGTTTACCGCTAATAATCCTTCAACGGTTGTGTTGATACGCAACTCGTCAAGAATCATGGTTGGTGTTTTTGCATTGTCATCTTGACGAATAATGAACCCGCCCAAATCGGTAAAGGCTACTGCAGGAGTAGCGGTTAAAGTTGCAGGAGTAGCCGCAGTAAATGTGCTTAAATTTGGATTGATCCAAGCGCTTAACAGGTTGGTTCCAAAATCATACCCCATAACAATAAATAATACGTCACCTGTATTGTACACGGCCGCGTCATAATTGGTTGTTGTGTTCAAGGTGTCAAAACCTAATTGGTATTGGGTGCCATTTTTCTTGAAAAACATTCTTGATTTGTATGATTTAGTAGCATCAGTAACGCCAACAAAATAAGTCTCTGTAAGATCAACAGTTACATTGGCCATATCAGTAATGTTTAGCATAAATGAAGCATATACAGTACCTGATGTAGTAGCGGTAAAAGGAGTAAAACAATCAATTCCAGCACCTGAAAAAGTAATTGAATTTCCACTCACATTAGTGAAGTTAGGATAAGCTAGATTACCTGCAGCTATAACGATAGCATCACCAGAATTTTGGTTGGCCCATTTTTGAGAACTGCCTAAGGCACTGCCTACGGCATAATTAAATGGTTCGCTGTAGGGTAATGAATTGATGGGTTTGCATTCAGGGGAAACAATATTGGCCGATAAGTTACACGTTCCTCCTGTGATGGTTACGCTAAAAGCAGTTCCTTCTGGAATTCCTGAAACGGTAATGTTTCCTTCAGCTAATGAGGTTGGGTTGTCTCCTCCCACAGTTCCTGCATTGGGCACAATGTTATAGGTTGCATTTCCACCTCCAGTGTAAGGGATTGTAGCGGTGTAGGTGTCCGTTCCTAAAGTTGATACGTCGCAGGCTGCTGTTACAGTGCCTAATACTAAGGTACAAGAAGCAGAAACACTGCTAAGTTTTACATCATCAAGACGGTATTGTAAGGTGGTTGAGGATTTGAATCGGATAGAAAGCGTAGCCGATGATGGAATAACTCCACCGCTAACGGTTGCTAAAGTCCAGCCTGTTCCGGTAGGAGTATAATTGATGGCGGTCCAGTTTGTAGCGTCTGTACTCACTTCTACAATAAGCACATTACTCACATTTGTTGGTGTGTTCACCCCAAAACTAAGTTGTAAATCAGAGGAAGGATAGGCGGAAGAATTCAGTCCATCAATTTGAAAAAATTCATCAATGGCATTGATTAAGATATTCCCGCTTCCTGTTGCACCATTGTAACCAGATGATGGAGCTGTAGCACGAGCATCTGCTGTACCAGTGTAAACTATAGGCGAAGCGTTTTGAAATACATGTGCGCTAATTGCTGTAGTGGCAGTTGGCGTTCCCATGTTTTCTGAGTAGAACGTTTGAGCAAAAGCCGTTGCGCTCACTACGAATGAAACTAAAAAGTAAAGTTTTTTCATTGAATTAAATTTAAAAAAATTAGTGGACAAATATAGAAACAAATTACACAAGACAGCGGAATTTGCATTAAATAATAAACATCAAATGGGTTGAAGTGAAAACCTATTATTTGATAATCAGTTTTCTAGTGGAGGTTACATCACCTTCACGGAGTTTTATGATATACACGCCAGGTGTAAGGGTGGCGATGGAAATTTCTTTTGAGGATACCACTACTTGAAACACCTTTTTGCCTAACACATCAAAAATCACCACTTCTTTATCTAGGGTGGATTTTGAGGTTAAAAACAATTTACCATTGCTTACTGGATTGGGGTAAAATCCAAGCAATTCTTGTTGCGATTTGATTTCTTGGCCCTGAACGGAACAAAAAAACAAAGTACAGATAAGGGCTATGTAGAATTTAAACTGTAGCATTTTTAGGTAATTCTATGCAGCAAATATAGGTATATAATTTAGGTTCAATAGGTTTTGCTGCGTTTTTTAACGATAAATCAAATTTAATTTTACGTGGTATATTTTCTAATGTTAAGAAATTGTAAACTAAAAGTATTGTTATTGTAAAATAAAATATATATTTGTTATCGAATTATTAACCCAAACACCTCTATCATGAAAAAATTACTCTTTATAGCCTTGTTCGTTTCTACATTAACGTATGCACAAAACAGCACACCAGAACTTGAAGTAAATGGCAACCAAGTAAAAGCCACCTACTATTATGAAAACGGTTCAGTACAACAAGTAGGCCATTTTCTTAATGGTAAATTAGAAGGCAAATGGATGTCTTATGATCAGATGGGTAATTTGCTTTCGGTTGCAGAATACCAAAATGGCGCCAAAACTGGAAAATGGACAGTGTATTCAAATGCTATTCCAGTGAAAGAAATTGACTATGTGTCTAATCAGATTATTTCGATTACAGAAACAACCTCAACAGCTTTAGCTTCTAAAAATTAAAGAAATAGATGCATATAAAAAACCACCCAATGGGTGGTTTTTTTATATGCGTATGTATTTTATTATAAGTTTCTAATCCAAACACCATTTGTAAATGGAGCAGTATTCGCGCCAGTTGCGCCAGCGTTTAGTGTAAATAGGGCATCAAGGTTAGTCGTGTTTCCAGAAATTCCATTTTTTGTCAATGCAGTAATAAATGTTACACTGGCATTTGTAATTTTTAATGAACCATCTTGAAACTGGTCTAATTGATTTCTCAAATCAGCACCAAAACCAACTCCAGTTACTTTCACGTTTGAAATAGAACCTGCAGTACCTTCTTTGAAATTAAACGCAGCTTTGCTGATATTGTTTGAACCTGTAATAGTAACATCTGATACCGTAGGATTTGCACGTGGAGTACTGTTAAATTCTACTGGTAAATTAGAGCATTCAAAACCAAAATCCCCATTAGAAGGCTGAATGATCCAGATGTTACTCAAATTACCTCTGAATCCTCTGTCCCAATCAATATTGTCGTCTTCACAACCAAATGCAGCTAAATTAGTAGCATTTACAGCTCCGCCAAAAAACTCAAAAGCATCATCTGCTCCTTTGTAGGCTTGAAGATTTTCTAATACGGTACCTGAACCAATTCCAAAGAAAGAAAAAGCATTATATTCTGCTGTTCCTCCTGTGATTGCAGCTCCGGCAAATTCTACACGAACATATTTTAAAGAACCTGAATTATCAGTATCATCTGTCCCGCCATATACAAGTCCACCCGCTTCAGCAACCTCAGTTCCTCCTGCTACGTTGATTCTTGCTTTACCATTCATAATAATACCACCCCATGCTCCAATTTGACTAGATTCAGCCGTAAATACAATGGGTTCAGCAGCTGTTCCATTAGCTATAATTTTAGCTCCTTGTTCAATTTGAAGGTAATTAGCCCCTTGCCCTTGATCTGCAATTGAAACAGTAAATGTTGATCCTTCTTCAATAGTAAGTGTTGCTCCAGCTTTTACTACAACTACTCCTTTTAAGCTGTAATCGCCAGTTGGGATATTTAAATCGGATGTGATGTTACCAGAAAGAACCGTACCTTCTAGATTTGGAGTTTGTGGGCCAGTATTCTCTTCTGACGAACACCCTAACGCGAATGTTAAAGCAATTACTGTAAGTAAAGTAAATTTTCTAATTTTCATAATAATTAATTTAAGTTTAAGCAAAGGTATAGGGCAAAAAACGATTAAATGTTAGCAGTATGTTATGTTACGGTTACCGATTTGTTTATTCTTCTTTAATGTTAAAATGTATAAGAAAACTCAAGAGATACATTAGTTCCCTGTGTCATCAAATTGTTCACATTGCTAAAGTTAGCCGGATCTACTACTGGTCGAGTAGGGTCCTGAGTAGCCAAAATGTTTGCGTCCAAGATGTTTTTTATCGTTAAATTAAGTTGGTATTTTTTTTGAAATGAATTTCTCCAAGTAAAGTCCAACATGTTAATTGGCTTTTGCTTTATGTCGGCCGCACCATCTGTTCCAACTGCATAAATTCGATCTGAAAAGGTGTTGTAAATAAATGAGATTTTTGACTCCACTTTTTCGTTTTTAATTAAGTCATACACGATGTCTGTATTAATAATAAAGTCAGAAGCTCCTTGAAGCGATCTATTTGTGGAAGTAATTCGAGGAAATTTAGTTTTATCTGCTTTTTCCTCTGATTTCATATAAATGGTATTTATACCCAAGGAAGTTCTTTTTGAAAAATAAGATTCTCCAAAAATCAAATCAAATGTAAAATTCGACTCCAATTCAATTCCAAATAAATTGGCTTCATCGAAGTTCTCGTATTTTGTTAAGAAACCAGTTGATGATCCTTCAAGCAAACGTGTGATAGGTTTTTGTATATGTTTGCCAAAAACACCCACGGCAACTAAGGCACCTTGACTTGGAAATAACTCATATTTAATATCTACATTATAGTTTTGTGTATTTACTAAATCAGGATTTCCCTTGCTAAAATTTCCATCACCATCTTGGTATCTAAACGGTAGAATTTCTCTAAATCTAGGTTTTGTAGATGTTTTAGATGCGGTGAATCTTAGGTTTGTTTTGGAATTTAATTTATATTTTAAGTTTATAACAGGACTAAAATCCAATGGGCTATACAATTTTACATCAAATCGATCATTGATCGAAGCATTTTCTGTTCTTGATTTTGTTTGTCTGTACAGGTATTCAAATCGCAGACCCAAATCAAGGGTTAATTTTTCCCAATTTCTGTTGTAATTCACAAAAGCGGCATTGATGTATTGGGCCACTTTTACTTTATAAGTTGCATCTGCTGAACTGACATACGACAATGAGCCATTGTCAAAATTGGCATCAAAAAATGCCTGAGGGTTATTGGTGTCTATCGTGGTGTCAGCCAAATTATTGTCATCGGTTCTAATGGTTCTATTGAAAAAATTGTAATTGGTCATGTCACCGGCGTATCCAAAACGGATCACATTAGCTGAAACATTATCAGTTTCCTCCCCAAATTTTATTTCATATTCTAATTTTGCATTGACGTTATAATTGTCTAGAATAGAGAAAAAACGAAATGGGTTTGCTCCATTAAAGGTCACATAATCGGCAGTTTCACCCACTCCTTCTGTAATTAATGTTTTTCGATCAGGCATGTTGTTTTTACCAATTGTAGCTGCTACCCCATATTCCAAGGTGTTTTTTTTGTTATTAAAATAAAACGTACCCAATTGTTGAAAGCCAAGCGAGGTATTTTCGATGTATTTTGTGTCACGAAGGAAAAAGGGTCTGTCAATGGTAATAAAGTCAGTGTTTTCTCCTTGAATTTCTTCAATAGTGCTTTCAGAATTTTGAAGGTAAATTAAATTAAACAAGAAAGTATAACGATTTGGTTTTTTGTAGTTTAGGGAAACCAATGACGATTTCTGTGTAAAATATTTTGAGTTCGACACATCAAAGTCTTTAAATGCTGTGCCTGATGAATTCAAATTTCTTCTTTTACCGGTTTGAGAAAGGTAATTATTACTAAAATTTACATTTACCAAATACCCAATTGTTTTGTTGTTAGACAAACTAAATGAATCTGAATTGGTAATGCTTGTTCCAACACTTAGAGGTGCGTTTATAATATCTGGCGACCACGAAGAGTTAAACATGTTTCTAGATTCAAGTGGAGTTGCCTGATATCCTTGGGCAACATTTTCGCCAAATACAGCCGGTAAATTTCGATTGTTTCCAGTGTAACCAAAAAAATCGCTCCCGTTTTCACTTGCTGATTTGAACTCTTTAAAACTAGTTTCTGAATTGTACCCTGTTGTTATACTTACCTTCGAATATGCTTTGTTACTCACATCTTTTGTCCAAATGTTAAGTGACGCACCTGCAAAATCTTGGTATAAACCTGAGTTAAATGTTTTGAACACATCAATGTTTCTAACAATGTCTGTAGGGATAAAATTGAGTGGAATTGTTTTTAAATTTGGATCAGATGGGATAAAGTTAAGTCCATTTATCTGCAAATAATTGTAGCGGTCATCAAGTCCACGAATGAAAATTCCACGGTCGGCTACTTTCGAAACACCCGAAATTTTTGCCACGCCTTGTTCAACAGTTGAAACCCCTTTCCTAGCCATTTCTTGGGCGCCAATACTTTGCTTGATTTCTACTGCGTTCTTTTGTTCCAGGAGCAGTGCCGTTTCTTTTTCACGGCTGGCTACTTTTTTAATCACTACGTCCTGTAGTTGATAGCTTCCTGATCCGAGTGCTTTATTGATGGTGAGCGTTTCGCCGCTTTTGATGGTGATTCTTTCTTCGATACTTTCATACCCAATAAAACTAAATTGTATCGTGTAGTTTCCGGGAGCTAGGCTTAATTTGTAAGTGCCTTTTTCGTCTGTGGTCACCCCTGTAGTTGTCCCTTTAATCAATACATTTGCAAAGGGTAGTGGGAGGTTGTTTTGGTCTTTGTCAGTTAATGTTCCGCTAAGCGTTCCTTTGTTTTGGGCGAATGATAAAACGCTTATTAACAATAAGGAAAAGATTAATTTACATTTCATTTTGATTGCTTAAAAATTTTTGCAAAGGAACCACTGTATTGTTAAGCAATTGTTAAGGGAGTATTATCATATTAAGTAATTAATGTGTCCAAATCATTACTACGTTAAATTACCTCAAGGCAGTGATACGGCATGATGATTAATCTATATCTTTACCATCGATTACAAAAAAATACCTTAGTTAAGCGTATGAAAAAGAAAGACATCAAAATATTATTGGTAGATGATGAACCAGATATCTTGGAAATTGTGGGGTACAATTTAAGCCAAGAAGGCTACAAAATTGTAACCGCTACAAACGGTAAAGAGGCCGTGGAAGTAGCAAAGAAAGAATTACCAAATCTAATTATATTAGACGTCATGATGCCCGAAATGGATGGTATTGAGGCTTGCGAACTGATCCGTAAACTGCCCAAAATGGAACAAGTAATTATCACTTTTCTTACCGCCCGCAGTGAAGATTATTCCCAAGTAGCTGGATTTGATGCCGGCGCCGATGATTACATCACCAAGCCGATCAAACCCAAATTGTTGGTCAGTAAAGTAAAAGCCTTGTTACGTCGTTTAAAATCCAACGAGTCTCCAGATAGCCAAACCTTGCATGTTGGTCCCATTGAAATTAATCGAGAAGAATACAAAATTATTCACAATCAAGTTGAGATTGTATTACCCAGAAAAGAATTTGAACTGTTTTATTTACTAGCTTCGAAGCCAGGAAAAGTATTCAATAGAGAAGAAATTTTAGAACGTGTTTGGGGTAATGAAGTGGTCGTGGGCGGAAGAACCATAGACGTGCACATCCGCAAACTGCGTGAAAAAATAGGTGAAGAATATTTTAAAACACTTAAAGGGGTAGGATATAAGTTTGAGATCTAGGTGATTCGATTAACAAAAACATACAAATTTGCAGTAATTACTGCACTTTACCTTAGTATTTTTAGCACCGTATTGGGATTAATTTTTTTCAAATTAGTTCCGATTTCTTGGTATTCCCTGCCGTTGTTTGTTATCCTCCTCTTTGTTATTTCCACATTTATCATTCAATTTCGTGTAGAACGGTTTATTTACCAGCGTGTAAAGAAAATTTACGACGATGTTTCCCTACTCGATTCCACTTCATTCAGCAATGTTTCGGTTACTACCGACATGGACACTCTTACTAGACAAGTAAAGAAGTTTGCCACCAACAAAAAACTAGAAATTGAGATGCTTAAAGTGCGGGAGGAATACCGTAGAGAATTTTTGGGAAATGTATCTCACGAGTTAAAAACGCCTTTGTTTACCGTTCAAGGGTATTTGTCAACGGTGCTTGAAGGAGGTATAAAAGACAAAACCATTCGTCAAAATTATCTGGAACGAGCCGAGAAAGGGGTGGAACGCCTCATCCGCATTGTGGAAGATTTGGACATGATTACCAAACTTGAAGTAGGAAACCTTCAGTTAAATACCACCAAATTTGATATCGTACCGCTCATTCAAGAGGTGTTTGATTTATTGGAAATGAAGGCCTCCAAAAAAGACATTATCTTGATGTTTGACATGAAGTACAGCAAGCCCATTTATGTGGATGCCGACAAAGAAAAAATCGAACAAGTTTTGATCAATTTGATTGTAAATTCAATTAAATACGGCAAAGACAAAGGCACTACCGAAGTAAGTATAGAACAACTCACCAAAAACTTATTACTGGTGCGCGTCAATGACGATGGCGAAGGCATTGCTACTCAACACCTACCCCGTTTGTTTGAGCGCTTTTTTAGAGTGGACAAATCGGGCTCTCGTGATGCCGGTGGCTCTGGATTAGGCTTGTCAATTGTAAAACACATTATTGAGGCCCACGAACAAAAAATCTATGTTGAAAGTGAAGAAGGACAAGGTTCCGAGTTTTCATTCACGATCAAAAAGGCACAGTAAATTTTTCCAATTCTGTATTTTTTCACCTGAAAAAGGGGTCTTATATAAATCCGCTTCAAGTAAATGCTCGAGTGTAAACTGGCTTTGTTTGGCATAAGGAAAAAAGCCCGCTTTTTTTAAACGTTTGGCCAGGTATTCTTGTTCAAATTGCCCAGGAGTTGGAATTAAAAATGCTTTTTTATTCAGGGCTACTAAATCCATTACGGTGCTGTATCCCGAGCGACAAAGTACCATATTGCTTTCTTGCATGGCTTGCTCAACTTGGGTTGAGGTCATAAAATTCATGTAAGTGTGGGAGTTCAAGCTGAATTTTTTTTGTTTGTCTTCAATTTTCCCACTCACAAAAAGCAGTTTGCCTTTATAATTTCGAAACAACTCGCGCAACTCTATTTCGAATATTCCCCTTTGAGGTTCAGGGCCTGACAAAAGCACCAATAAGTCGTGTTTTTTAGGTATTTCTTTTTTCTCAAATCGGCTCAACGGTCCAATGTACTTGTGGTTTGGTTCAGGGTTTTTTAGGTGTCCCATTTTTCCTGACAAATTGAGTTCATCTGCAAAGTCAGGAATCCACACTTCATCAAATTTTTGAATAAAGGTTTGGTGAAGTGAAGATGAAAACCAGGTAGTCGATCCGGTGAGCACGCGCAATTGGTGTGTGATTAAGACCGAAGGTACTTTTTTGGCCCGCACGCCCAAGCGGTTGTCTGAGATGATCCCGCACAGGTTGTATTTGCTTACCCAGCCCTTGATTATTTTTTTTTCTTCCAATAACGCTTCCAATATTTTAGGCAATTGTTGCATCATTTTCCACCTAAATTTTGAGGCGTCTGTAGGGTATTCAATTTGATACGAAGGCAACTCCAAACAAAGTAAGGATGGAAATTCTTTTTTCAACAATGCCAAGGCTTCGCCATCTGAGGCAATAATGGGAGTGTAGTGATTTTCTTCTAAGGCACGAATTAGTGGAATGCAGCGCGTGGCGTGGCCTAATCCCCAATTTAATGGAGCAACTAATACAGCGTTTGGGTATGATTTTGGTGTCAAAAATAAAAAAGTTGATGCGTGTAATGGCACGCAATATAATTACAATTATCGTCAGTAATATTTCCTTAGTTTTGCCAAAACATTAAATTATATCGTGGGAAGTAAAAATAAGTTAAAAAGATTCAAAGAAAACGAAAACTTTGGCAATGTGTTTCAACCCACCAGAGAAGAGGTGGTTGCCGATGCCTTTCCGTATAAAGGCCGTTGGGCTGATTTTTTTACAAACAACAATCCCATTGTGTTGGAATTGGGTTGCGGAAAAGGCGAATACAGCGTGGGCCTAGCCGAGCGTTATCCCGATAAAAACTTCATCGGCATTGACATCAAAGGCGCCCGATTTTGGAGAGGCGCTAAAACAGCGGTCGAAACCGGCTTGCACAATGTAGCTTTTGTGCGCACCCAAATCGAATTGATCGATCATTTGTTTCAGGCCGGCGAAGTGTCCGAAATTTGGATCACCTTTCCCGATCCGCAAATCAAATACAAGCGCACCAAACACCGCATGACCAACTCGGTTTTTTTGCAATTGTATAAAAAAATATTGCAGCCTTCGGGTGTGGTTCACCTCAAAACCGACAGCGAGTTCATGCACGGCTACACCTTAGGTTTGTTGCACGGCGAGGGACATGAAGTAGAATATGCCAACCACAATATTTATAAAAACGAAGGCAGCCCGAGCGAAGTAACCGAGATCCAAACCTTTTATGAAAAACAATATTTGGAAATCAACAAAGCAATTACGTATATTCGTTTCAAAATCAAGTAGATGACCCTATTTATTTTGTTTATCGCAGGCTATTTGGCCGCATTTGTGGGGATTTTTCCGCCAGGATTAATCAACATGACGGCCGCCAAAATTAGTTTGGAGGACGGAAAATCAAGAGCCATGGGCTTTGTATCTGGAGCTTTAGTTATTATTGGGATTCAAGCGTTTATCTCAGTGTACGGCGCAAGATACATTGACAGCCACCACGAAGTCGATTTGATTTTGCGCGAAATAGGCTTAGTGATTTTTACCTTGGCCAGCATCTATTTTTTCTTTTTGGCCAAAAAACCCCAACTCGTTTCTCAAAATGCGTTGGTTAAAAAAACCAGCCGATCTGCCTTTTTATTGGGTTTATTCATTTCGGCCATCAATTTGTTTCCCATTCCCTATTATGTCATCGTGAGTATTGCGCTGGCCTCCTATGGTCTTTTTGATTTTAATGCCCTAGAAATATACGTTTTGGTACTTGGAATTTTACTGGGGTCATTGACGGTATTTTATGCCTATGTGGTGGTGTTTAATCGGTTGCGATCCAAAACCAATTACCTCATCCGCAACATGAATGTCATTATGGGCAGCATTACTTCAGTGGTTTCCTTGCTCACCTTGTACCACGTGATACGATATTATTGGTAAATGGCTCAAGAATCCCAAACTGAACTGTCGTTTTTTGAGCGCGTGTACCAAGTTGCCCGTCAAATTCCAGCGGGAAAAGTTACTTCCTATGGCGCAATTGCTAGAGCCATCGGTTCAGCCCAATCGTCGCGCATGGTGGGCTATGCCATGAACGCCTCGCACAACCTACCCGACATTCCGGCGCATCGGGTGGTAAACAGAAACGGTTTACTTACCGGAAAGCATCATTTTGAAGGAACTAACCTTATGCAACAATTGCTCGAAAACGAAGGAATTCAAGTGGTGAACAACCAAATTCAGGATTTTGATAAACACTTTTGGACACCCGAAATTGAGCGCTAAACCAAATGATTTTTACACGGTTAAGCCCATAAACTTTTAGTTTGCACGCATGCGAATTCCAAGTTTTCAACCTATCTTTGTGATCGAAAATTTGGAGCACTAATGCGAAGTTTTCTCCCTATGAAATTAGACAGAAAAGAAATTTTAAAAGCCCTAGAATCCATATCAATTGCTGGTGAAGGCAAAAATATGGTCGAAAGTGGAGCGGTCCAAAATGTGGTCGTTTTTGGCGACGAAGTAGTCGTTGATTTATTGATCAGTTCGCCCGCCATGCACATTAAAAAACGCGCCGAAGAGGACGTCAAGAAGTTAATCCACGAACAGTTTCCAACGGCGACTGTGGTAAAAATAAATACCAAGGTCGAAGCAGCTCCTGCTAATGCTTCCCAAGCCATAAAAGGAAAAGCCATTCCCGGCATCAGTAATATTATTGCAGTTGCCTCAGGCAAAGGTGGCGTAGGAAAATCTACTGTTACGGCCAATTTGGCGGTATCCTTAGCCAAGATGGGATTCTCTGTAGGGA
>JAGNTC010000146.1 GCA_017987725.1 Flavobacterium sp. | reverse complement strand
TGTATATTCTGTTTTATCCGCTCATTTGGTGCATTTCCAAATTGCCGTTTCGGGGCTTATATTTGTTGTCCGATGGCATTTGCTTTTTGGTGTATCGCGTGGTGCGCTACCGCAAAAAAACCGTACGCGAAAACATTGCCCTAGCCCTTCCCCATTTGTCCTTAGCCGAACGCATTGAAGTGGAACGCAAGTTTTACCACCATTTGTGTGATTTGTTTTTGGAAATGATGAAAACCTTAAGCATCAGTGATGACGAAATCAACGCTCGTTTTGTGTACACCAATATCGAGGATTATTTAGCCTTAGAACAAAAGCAAAAAAGTGTAGCCATGCTCTGTGCGCACTACAACAGCTACGAATGGACCATTTCGATCAACAGCAAAATTTCATTTGAAGCCTTTGCGATTTACAAAAAAATCAACAATGTTTATTTTGATCGCTTGGTGCATCAAATACGTTCCCGTTTTAAAGCTACGTTAATCACCAATAAAGAAGCCATTCCGGTAATTAGTAAAAATGCCCGGAATAAACACTTTGGTTTGTATGGATTTGCAAGCGATCAATCGCCACGGGTAAATGCCGCACACCATTGGAAAACGTTTATGGGACATTATGTTCCTGTGCACACGGGCGGAGAGATGTTGGCCAAAAAATATGACATGAATGTCGCGTTTTTAAAAATCAAAAAAGTAAAACGCGGTTTTTATGAAGCCGAATTGGTGAATATATATGAAAATGTAAAAAACATTCCCAACTACGAAATATCCGACCGTTTTATGGAAATGGTGGAGCAACAAATTTTAGAAGCACCCGAATTTTATTTGTGGACCCACAAACGCTGGAAACACCGCCAAGAACAAGCTTAATTCCTTATAATTCAAACCAATCGTGCACCATTTGATTGGCCGAAGACTCAAAATTGCGGTGCACAAATTCATTGGATTTGGCCTCATAAACATAGTCTTTTGCCCATTCGGTGTGATTTTGAGCCAATGCAAGTACGCTGTTGCATACCAATTCAATTTCGGCGTTGGTTGTGGTCGGATGAAAAGACATGCGGATCCAGCCCGGTTTTTGAATCAAATTTCCGGCATCAATTTGACAGACCAAAGCGCTGGATAATTCTTGGTCTACATTCAATAAATAATGCCCGTAAGTTCCGGCACAGCTGCATCCTCCACGCATCTGAATGCCAAAGCGATCGTTCAACAATTTCACACCCAAATTAAAATGCAGTTCTTCAATGTAAAACGAAACCACGCCCAAGCGCTGTTGGTGCTGTGGGGCTAAAACAACGATATTTTTTTGGGGAGCCAATTGAGCAAAAACGTAATCCAAGATTTCGTGCTCACGGGCCATGATGTTATCCACGCCCATTTTATCTTTCAGCTGAATGGCCAATGCGGTTTTAATTACTTGTAAAAAGCCAGGTGTTCCCCCATCTTCGCGGTCTTCGATGTTGTCAATGTATTTGTGCACGCCCCAAGGATTGGTCCAAGCCACGGTGCCACCACCCGGATTATCGGGTATGGTATTTTGGTATAAAGCTGAATTAAACACCAAAACGCCTGAGGTGCCCGGTCCGCCCAAAAACTTATGTGGCGAAAAAAAGATAGCGTCCAAATAGGACTCTGGATCAGCCGGATGCATATCAATAGGGACATAGGGTCCCGAACAAGCAAAATCCACAAAACACAAGCCATTATTTTGATGCATCAATTTGGCGGCTGCGTGATAGGGAGTTAGAATGCCTGTCACATTCGAACAAGAAGTAATCGAGGCAATCTTAAGCGGTCGATCTTGATATTTAGCGAGTAAGTTGGCCAATTCTGTCAAAGAAAATAAGCCTTCGCTATCGGCCGGAATCACTTCGACATCGGCAATTGTTTCAAGCCATGAGGTTTGATTGGAATGGTGTTCCATGTGCGATACAAACACAATCGGTCGTTGATTGGCAGGAATTGAAATTTGACCTTGCAAACGCTCAGGAACTTTGAGTCCCAAGATGCGTTGTAATTTATTAACCACACCGGTCATGCCGCTGCCTTCGGTAATTAAGACATCATTGGCATTGGCATTCACGTGTTTCTTAATGAGATGGCGAGCATGGTGATAGGCCTTGGTCATAGCGGTTCCCGATACAGTGGTTTCGGTATGGGTATTGGCTACATAGGGACCAAATTTATGCAACAAACTTTCTTCAATGGGGTGATACAATCTCCCGCTGGCAGTCCAATCGGTGTAAATAATTTTTTGCACCCCATAAGGCGATTCAAAAGTTTGATCGATGCCCACAATTTGCTCCCGAAATGGCGCAAAATACGTTTCTAAAGCAGTGGGTAATTGGGGTGACTGTGTCATTTTCATTTTATAAGCCGGCGATAGCCTTTATTTCATCCATGATTCTAAACGCCAAAGCATCGGCTTCGGCTTGGGTTGGGGCTTCAGTATAAATACGGATAATGGGTTCAGTATTCGATTTGCGCAAATGCACCCACTCGGTTGGGAAATCAATTTTCACGCCGTCAATCGTAGAGATTTCTTCGTGTTGGTATTTGGCTGTCATGGCCACCAAAATGGCATCCACATCCAAGCTTGGGGTAAGTTCAATTTTATTTTTACTCATGTAATATTGCGGATAACTGGCACGCAATTGGGCAACGGTGAGTTCTTGTTGTGCCAAATAGGTCAAGAACAAGGCCACGCCTACCAAGCTGTCACGGCCGTAATGCAATTCGGGATAAATGATTCCGCCATTGCCTTCGCCACCAATAATCGCCTGTGTGCTTTTCATGAGTTCCACCACATTTACTTCGCCCACTGCACTGGCTTGGTACGATCCGTTGTGTTTGGTGGTAATGTCGCGCAAGGCACGAGAAGAAGACATATTTGAAACCGTATTTCCAGGGGTTTTGCTCAACACATAATCGGCTACGGCTACGAGTGTATATTCTTCGCCAAACATTTCGCCGTCATTTGAAATAAAGGCCAAACGATCTACGTCTGGATCCACCACGATACCAAAATCGGCTTTTTCGCGCAGCACCAATTCACAGATGTCGCCCAAATGTTCCTTCAAAGGTTCGGGGTTGTGCGGAAAATGACCGTTGGGTTCGCAGTACAATTTGACCACTTCAACGCCCATTTGTTCCAATAAATTAGGAATAATTATCCCACCGGATGAATTCACGCCGTCTACCACCACTTTAAATTTGCGTTGGGCTACGGCCTCGGCATCTACCAAAGGCAATTGCAAGACTTCGTCAATGTGAATGTCCATGTAGGCGTCGTTTACCGTAACTGTTCCCAACTCATCCACTTCCGAAAAATCAAATGCTTCTGCTTCAGCAATGGCTAAAATTTGTGCCCCATCGGCTCCACTTAAAAATTCACCTTTGTGGTTCAATAACTTCAAGGCATTCCATTGTTTGGGATTGTGCGAAGCGGTCAATATAATTCCACCTTGTGCTTTTTCTAAAGGAACGGCAATTTCTACCGTTGGGGTTGTGGATAAACCCAAATCAATTACATCGATGCCCAAACCAATCAAGGTATTCATCACTAAATTATGAATCATCGGTCCCGAAATACGGGCATCACGGCCAATTACTACGGTCACTTTTCCTGTTGTAGGATTGGAAGGTTGCGCTTGTTTTTTGATCCACGTTCCGTAGGCCGAAGCAAATTTTACCGCGTCTACCGGCGTTAAATTATCTCCTACTACTCCACCTATGGTTCCGCGTATGCCGGAAATTGATTTGATTAATGTCATCTGATTCTATTTATATTGGGTGCACAAATATAGAATTAGTTCCTAAAATCTAGTTCATTATCTGGCTAAGATTTTGGTTTCAATTCAAGCTATTCGATAAAACTTGTTATTTTTACTCGCTTAAGTACAAACCTCTTGAATTTTCTCGCACACATTCATCTTTCTGGTCCCAATCCGTGGATACAAACCGGCAATTTCATGGCCGATACCGTGCGTGGCAAAGACTACTTGCAGCATCCCATCGAAATTCAAAAAGGCATTTTGTTGCACCGCGCCATTGATACCTTTACCGATGCGCATCCCGTTTTTCGCAGCAGCACCAAACGCCTGCACGCCAAGTATCACCATTATTCGGGTGTAATAGTAGATATTTTTTACGACCATTTTTTGGCCAAAAATTTCCAAGACTACAGCGCTGTTTCCTTGGCTGATTTTACGCAGCACTTTTATGCTTTTTTGCAAAACAATACGGCTGTACTTACCGAAAAAACACAACAGATGTTGCCGTATATGGTGCAACAAAATTGGTTGTTCAATTATCAATATACCGAAGGCATTGGCCGCATATTGGGCCAGATGGACCGAAGAATACAACGCGGCACACAGATGCAAAACTCCGTACACGAACTACAGGAATTTTACCCCGTGTTTGAACAAGAATTTCGCCAATTTTATCACGAAGTACAACAATTTTCAACCCAAAAATTACAAGAACTATGCCTTTTGTATCCGAACTCATAACTGCATTTGAACTGCAGCAAGACGCAGCGAGAGCCCTGCAAATGGAAGCGTATATGAAACAGCATTTTACGTTTTACGGCATTCAAACTACCCCACGTAGGGCCACTTTTAAAGTGCTATTTGATAAATACAAAACCGAAATAGTGCAAGATTTCAGAGCCATTGCCTATGAATTATTTACCCAACCCCAACGAGAATTGCAGTATTGTGGCATTGAAATTTTACAAAAATTATTGCCCAAAAATTGGCAAAAAACGGATTTGGAGCTGATCGAAAAATTTCTAGTTACCAATTCGTGGTGGGACAGTGTCGATACCATAGCCAAGTACTTGTTGGGCGGTTATTTAGCTCGCTTTCCAGATGAAACCTATCCCGTGATTGAGCGTTATTCCAACAGTGAGAATATGTGGTTGAATCGTTCGGCTATCCTATTTCAGTTGGGATACAAAACCAATACCAACGCCGACTTGCTTTTTGCCGAATGTCTGAAACACGCACACGC
>JAGNTC010000030.1 GCA_017987725.1 Flavobacterium sp. | reverse complement strand
TATAATATGCGATTACATCCTGAATCAGCTGCTCCATAGTGGGTTTGGCCGCAATGATTCTGTTTTTTATTTTATTATCCCGAAGCTTAAGGACTAAGGCTTCTGCGGTGGTTTCGCCAATGCAAAAGCACATTTCTTCTTTTATTGTGTTCGATTTTAAATAACTTTCTACTGCCGAAGGACTAAAAAAAAGAACACCATCGTGTTGCTGTTTGATCTTTTGGGGCATGAGGGCCGTTTCGTAGACCTTAATTTCATTATAATAAACCCCGTTTTCTTTCAAGATATTGGGCAATTCATCTCGGCGCAGGTTCCCACAAAAAAAGGTATAGCTTTCTTTGCCATATACCAAGGCAATAATCTCGGCCAAATCGGCGGCATAGCCCGTGTAAGCCAGCACAGTAAAACCGTTTTCTTCCAACAAACTTTTGGTTTTCAGGCCTACACAAAATACATTTTTTGTTTTGAGTTGGTCACAATTGGGATGCTGTAAAACCGCTTGCACCGCATTTTGACTGGTAAAAATCAAATGATCATGCACCTTATCTAGTTCAAAATCGATTGCTTTTGTTGTGATAAAATCTACTTCCTCTATCGTAATTTGGGCGTCGAGCAACAGTTGCTTTTGCTGAGGCAATAAGGTTTTGGTTGAAAGTATGTAGGGTGTTTTTGCCACGAATACACGAATTATTTCTGCAACGATTTTTTGATTTCAGCCATCAATGCGGTTCCTCCTTGGGCTAAAATTTCTTGAGCCAAGTTGTAGCCCAATTTTTTCCATTGGGAAACATCAACCGTTTTGTGGATTTCCAATTTTTGTTGGCCATCAATCGATAACAAAACGCCAGTAAAATCAAAGGTTTCTGCTTGTTCATTGTAGGTGGCTATCGCGCCAATGGGCGCCGTACAACCCCCTTCTAAGGCGCGTAAAAATTGGCGTTCTATATAGGTGCAAATCTCGGTTTCAATGTGGTTGAGCTGCGACAAGGCGTCTAAGGTAAAAGCGTCATCGGCTAGTGCTACCACCACCATGGCTCCTTGTGCAGGTGCGGGAATCATCCAATCTAAAGCCACGTGGGTTTCTGGTTTCAAATCCAATCGTTCCAAACCGGCTGCGGCAAACACAGCGCCATTCCATGGGTTGTCTTCTAATTTTTGCAGTCGAGTATTTACGTTTCCGCGCAAATCAAGCACTGTATGTTTGGGGTATTTGTTGAGCCACTGGGCCTGACGACGCAAACTTCCAGTGGCAATTGTAGCTGCTTGGTCCAAAAAGGCAAGATCCCCTTTGTGTACCAAAATATCCGACACATTGGCGCGCGCTAACACAGCCGCTTGTGCAATTCCATTAGGCAAGGAGGTTGGCACGTCTTTCATGGAATGTACAGCAATGTCAATTTGTCCATTGAGCATTGCAATATCTAAGGTTTTGGTAAAAATTCCAGTAATCCCCATCTCATACAGGGGTTTGTCAAGCACGATATCCCCATCCGATTTTACGGCAACTACTTCGGTTTTGTAACCCAATTCGTGCAGTTGATCTTGAACGGTACGCGCTTGCCACAAAGCCAATGCGCTGTCTCGCGTTCCGATGCGTATCATTTTATCAGCCATAAACCCTAGTTTTATTGGGATTGTTTTTGATTTGTTGGGGACGAAAGTTGAAATACTTTTTCTATCCACTCGATGCTTTCCTCCACCAATGTGTCATCCTCTTTGAGGTGGCTTGCAAAGTGATTGGTGATTTTTTGAATAATACGAGCGCTGATGAGTTCCGCTTGCTCTTCGTTAAAATCATTCGATTTTTTGCGTTGAACCGTGAGTTCGCTTTCCTTAATTTGGTTCAATTTTTGCTTTAACGCATGGATGGTTGGCGCAAACTTGCGTTGTTTGGTCCAATCTATAAATTCACTTTCTACTTCGTTAATGATGGCTTCGGCGGCAGGAATTTGGCTTTTTCTTTTCTCCAGTGTTTCGTCTGTAATTTGCGACAATTGATCCAAATCAACCAAACTCACACCTGGGATATCCTGTACGTTTTCGTGTACATTTCTTGGCACTGATAAATCCAAAATCAGCAAGGGCTTCTTCAGGTTTAAAAGGGCTTTATCAACTGTTGGATTTTGCGCACCTGTGGCCACCACTACTACATCGGCATTTTGCAATTCCAAGTGGAGATCAGCATAATCTTTTACTACAACATTGAGCTTTCGAGCCAGCCGTTCGGCTTTGTCTTTGGTACGGTTAATCAAGGTGATTTGTTCGTTCTTGCTGTGTTTGACCAAATTTTCACAGGTGTTTCTGCCTATTTTTCCGGTTCCGAAAAGCAAGATGTTTTTGGAGCCAATGTCGGATACATTTTTGATGATGTATTGCACAGAGGCAAAGGAAACAGAGGTAGCGCCTGAAGAAATTTCGGTTTCGGTTTTTACTTTTTTACTAGCCTGGATCACGGCATTCACCAATCGCTCCAAATACGCATTGACCATGCCCATTGCTTTGGAAGCAGCAAAGCCTAATTTGAGTTGACTAATGATTTCAAAATCACCCAAAATCTGACTATCTAAACCTGTACCCACACGAAACATGTGGTGCACGGCTTCTTTGTTTTTGTAAATATAGCCTACCTCTTGAAAAGCTTGGACGCTGCCTTTGCTGTTGTCACACAAAAGCTTGATCAATTGGTATGGATGCTCGGCAAAGCCATAAATTTCGGTACGATTACAAGTAGAACTCAAAAGCAGGTGTTCGATGCCTTCGTTTTTGGCTTGCTGCAAAACCAACGTACGCGCGGCCTGGTCAATAGCAAATAACCCTCGAAGTGTGGCATCGGCTTTTTTGTAGCTTAGGCCAATGGCATAGAAATAGACGTGCTTGTTACCGTTTCCGTTTTTCATTTTGGGGTGTACTTTGTGCAAAGTGGGACAAAAGTAAAACACGCTTATGGGTAAAAATAACGATTAAGGAACTTTTTACAACGCTACGAGATTTTTATTTTTCGTTATGTAATTCAAACAAATTCAGCTACTTTTGCTTAGTTTATTTGGCTAACAGTAAGACAATGTGTTTGTTAAATGTTGGTCATCACAAATATTGAATACACAAAAATATCGCTATGAGTGCACAAGAAATAATTGCCATTGAAGATGATTTTACCCTCATTCGGTTCCAGAATGACACCCCAGAAGTATTGGTGGCCGAACGAAAAATAAAACAAGGGCTGTTGCAGTTTCACTTTGGATTAAAAGGTCAGGGTAAATTCTTGTTTAATGCGGGAAGCTACACCTTAGATTTGAAAGAGGAAAAAGTGTTGTTGTTGTACAATCCAGAAAAAGAGCTTCCGCTTCATTTAGAACTAATGCCCCATTCATGGGCCATATCAGTAATCATCTCGATTCAAAAATTTCATGCCTTGTTTTCAACAGAAGCGAGTTACATCCCGTTTTTGTCTGACGAAAACCGAGATAAAAAATACTACAACGAAAGCGACATTAGCCCCTCCATGGCCATCGTGTTGAATCAACTGTTTCATTACAGTTTGAATCCGTCCATAAAAAATCTGTATTACAAAGGCAAAGGATACGAGCTCATGAGTTTGTATTTTAATCGCTCTGATGACCCTACCATTGAGCACTGCCCGTTTTTGAATGACGAAGAAAACGTACTAAAAATCAAAAAGGCAAAAGCCATTCTGTTAGCCAATATGGCCGAACCACCCAGTTTACTGAGTCTATCCAAGCAAGTAGATTTGAATCTCAAAAAACTAAAAATGGGATTCAAACAAATATACGGCGCAACCGTCTACGGTTTTTTATTTGATTATAAAATGGAATACGCACGAAAACTATTGGATTCGGGATCCTATAATGTGAATGAGGTGGGCTTAAAAATTGGCTACAGTACCGGGAGTCATTTTATTGCCGCCTTTAAGAAGAAGTTTGGCACCACGCCCAAAAAATACCTGTTGTCTTTAAATGTAGCCGTTTCCTGAATCGCATACCGATTAGAATTCGTATTTTTGAACCCTTTAAAAAAAACAAATGAAAGGAGTATTATTAGTTAATCTGGGTTCGCCAGAAAGCCCCACCGCCAAGGATGTAAAACCGTATTTGGATGAATTTTTAATGGACAAATACGTGATCGATGTGCCTTATCTTTTACGGGCATTATTGGTGCGCGGCATTATTTTGCAAACACGTCCTAAAAAATCGGCGGAGGCCTATGCCCGCATTTGGACCGACGAAGGTTCGCCGCTGATTGTCATTTCCAAAAAAATGCACCAAAAAGTAGCAGCCAAAGTTGATATTCCCGTTGCTCTAGCCATGCGTTACGGTACCATCACCATCAAAAAAGGATTGCAAGAACTCAAAGACAAAGGCGTGACCGAAGTGATGCTATTGCCGCTTTATCCGCAACACGCCATGGCGTCTACCACAACTATTTTGGTTTTGGCCGAAGAATTGCGCAAGGAGTTTTTCCCAGACATGACCTTTACGATTGTTCCAGCTTTTTACAACAAACCCGATTACATTCAGGCCTTGGCCAACTCGATTCAAAACCACTTAAAAGGGTTTGAGTACGACCACTTGTTGTTTTCGTACCACGGCATTCCCAAACGACACATCCGCAAAACCGACGTGACGAAATCCCATTGCAAAATGGACCGCACGTGTTGTGCTACTCCCTCGCCGGCGCACGAATTTTGTTACAGTCACCAATGTTACGAGACCACCAAACAGGTGGTGAAATTATTGGGCATTCCTGAAGGCAAATACAGCCAAACCTTTCAGTCGCGCTTGGCCGGAGACAAATGGCTCACGCCTTACACCGATGTCGAAATCAACAAAATGCCCGAAAAAGGCATCAAGAAATTGGCGGTAGTGACTCCTGCTTTTGTGAGTGACTGTCTAGAAACCCTAGAAGAAATTGCCATGGAGGCCAACGAACAATTTTTGCACCACGGTGGCGAAGAATTCATGGCCGTTCCCTGCTTAAACGACGAGGAAGAGTGGTGCCAAGTGGTGGCCAACTGGATTGAAGCATTCAACAAAAAATAATATAAACACCCTGCATTCCATGTACGAATATGTAAAATCACTGCACCTCATCTTTGTCATCACTTGGTTTGCGGGCTTGTTTTATATTGTGCGCTTGTTTGTCTACCAAATAGAAGCCCAGGAGCTCGGTTCGCCAGACAGAGAAATTTTGCAAAAACAATACAAAATCATGACCTATCGTTTGTGGTACATCATTACTTGGCCCAGCGCGGTATTGGCAACGCTATTTGCCTTGTGGTTGTTGCACCTGAATCCGGCTTGGATTTACATGCCTTGGATGCAAGTGAAACTTGGGTTTGTTGTGCTTTTGTTTGCTTATCACTTTAAGTGCCACATCATGTACTTGGAATTGCAAAAAGAGGTGGTGAAATACAGCGCTACATTTATGCGGCTTTGGAACGAAGGCGCCACTATCATTTTATTTGCAGTGGTTTTTTTGGTGATTCTAAAAAACGCGATCAATTGGATATACGGCGTAATAGGGATTGTTTTGTTTTCCGTGTTGATCATGTTGGGCTTCCGGTTTTACAAAAAAATAAGAGAACGAAATTCTTGAAAAAGCCATGGCTGGAATTTTAAAGCTGGATCGCGTTTCTTTGCAATTGCGGATATTTTTTTCCATGATTGTACTGATTTTGATTGCCTCTATACTCATGGCTTCCATCTCGATCATTCAGTTTAAAAATGAAGCCAAAGAGTACCACCAAGAACGACTGGAACGCAAAGAAACAGCCATCAAAGAACACATCAATTATGTGTTGGCCAATACTAAATACACCTTAACCACCAGCAATCTTCGGTATATTTTTAAAGATAAGATTCACGAGTTGGCTCAAATTCATCAACTCGAAATAAACATTTATAGTCTCAACGGCAAATTACTCAAATCATCAAAAGCCTCCTTTTCGGTGGACAAAGATGCACCACCCATTCCCTCCTATATCATCAAGTTGGTGCAGTCTTCGATTGACAAACGTTACGTGGACATCAAAGACATCAAGGGTGTAAAAAACCGATCGTCCTACAGCCAAATCAAAGATGCCAAATTCAAACCGTTGGGGATTTTAAACATCCCTTATGTAGAAGACGATGGGTTTTATGAACGCGAACTGCAAAACTTCCTCCTCAAACTCGGGCAAGTGTATGCTTTGATGTTGGTGATTGCTTTTGGCTTAGCCTATTTTTTATCGTCTTATATCACCCAATCCTTGAAAACCATTTCGGATAAATTGAGCGAAACCAGCTTGACGCAGAAGAACGAGAAAATTGTGTTGGAGGCCAACAGCAAAGAAATCAATTTGCTGATTCGTGCCTACAACGGCATGGTCGATGAACTGGAAGAAAGCGCCATTAAATTGGCCCAAAGCGAACGCGAAGACGCTTGGCGAGAAATGGCCAAACAGGTGGCCCACGAAATCAAAAATCCACTCACGCCCATGCGCCTCACGGTGCAAAGTTTTCAGCGCAAATTTGATCCGAATGATCCCGAGTTGCGTCAAAAAGTGCGCGATTATTCAGAAACCTTGATCCAGCAAATTGACACGATGAGCGCGGTGGCCTCGGCTTTTTCAAACTTTGCTTCGATGCCAGCCCAACAAAACGAAACCTTGAATGTAGTGGAAGTGGTGGAATTGGCCTTGGATATTTTTAATGAAGAATACCTGCAGTTTGAATGTTCGGAAAAAGAAATTATTGCCAAAATTGACCGTACCCAACTCATTCGTATTTTGACCAATTTGGTTAAAAACGCCATTCAATCCATTCCCGAAAATCAACAAGAAAAATGGGTTGTAGTTATCGTAACGCGCCAAGGAACCAATGTTGAAATTACCGTAACAGACAACGGAGTGGGCATAGAAGAGCAAAATATTCCCTATATTTTTGAACCCAAGTTTACCACCAAAAGTAGTGGCATGGGATTGGGATTGGGAATTATTAAAAACATCATTGAAAATTACAAAGGAACAATTACTTTTGCTTCCCAATTGGGCAAAGGAACACAGTTTACGGTTTCGCTTCCCATCCTAAATTCTTAGCTATGAATTTCGAAAATATTCTGGTTGATCAAGTCGAAGCAGTTGCGGTTGTAACCATCAATCGTCCCACTAAATTGAACGCACTCAACAAGGCTACTTTGAGCGAATTGCACAGTGTGTTTGCTTCATTAAATGCCGACAAAAACGTACGCGCCATTATCCTTACGGGCTCGGGTGAAAAAGCCTTTGTAGCCGGTGCCGATATTGCTGAATTTGCCGATTTTTCGGTAGAGCAAGGACGTGAATTGGCGGCGCAAGGACAAGAAACGGTCTTTGACTTTATTCAAAATCTAACGACTCCTGTTATTGCGGCTGTCAATGGTTTTGCCTTGGGTGGCGGGTTAGAACTGGCCATGTCTTGTCATTTTCGGATTGCCTCAGACAACGCCAAAATGGGCTTGCCCGAAGTAACTTTAGGTGTCATTCCTGGTTATGGCGGAACCCAACGTTTACCTCAACTCATTGGTAAAGGACGCGCCATGGAACTCATCCTTACCGCCAATATGCTCACGGCTCAAGAGGCCTTGGCTTGTGGATTGGTAAATCACGTCGTGCCGCAAGAAAATTTACTCGAATTGGCCCAAACCTTAGCCGCCAAAATGGCTAAAAATTCACCGGTTGCGATTGCGCACGCCATTCAAGCGGTAAACGCAAATTATACGAAAGAAACCAATGGCTTTGCCGCCGAGATAGCCTCTTTTGGCACCTGCTTTGGCACCGCCGACTTCAAAGAAGGTACGACGGCCTTTTTAGAAAAAAGAAAACCTGAATTTCAGGGCAATTAAAATCGAATTTATTATTTAAACCCTTCTATATGAAACACATTTTTAAAAGCATCGCCATGGCTTTGCTACTGAGCGCTTCTTGCGTTCACGCACAAGAAATTCCATTCCAACTTAAAATCAGCGATGTTTTTAAAGACGAATACAAACGCTCGTCTATTGTTTTGGTCGAAGACGACAGCAAAGGCGGTGTTGTGATTGTGAGATCCTACCAAGGTGGCGTATTCTCATCAGGAATTGGCTATTATATTGAGCATTATGACGCCAATATGAAACTCATCAAAGAATACGAATACGAAATGAAATACTCGGACGTAGAAAAACAAAGTTCGGTATTGGGTGTAATCATGGACGGCGAAATCGTAAACCTCGTAGAGTTTTTATACAACCGCGACGCCAAGTCTTACATTTGCTCGTCTATCCAAGCCAACATCAACGATTTTAAATTCACCAAAAAAGAATTATTCCGTTTAAAAAGTGAAGAGATCAAACAATTTAGTTTGTTCTCGATGGGCGGATTTGACGGCGACTGGGGCGCTTCGATGATTGTAAACGAAGACCGTAATGCCTTTGCGATTACTGTAGACATCAAAGACAAAGACAACGAAACGCACAAATTGTATTTGTATGACAACAAATTGAACCAAAAATTTGAGCACACCTTTAAACGCAACATCCAAGACAAAAAATTCCGTTTCGAAAACATTGACGTGTCCAAAGACGGAAACACCTTGTACTTGTTAGGAAAAGTGTTTACTGCCGAAAAGAAAAAGAAAAAAGAAGGTGGACGTTACCAATATGAGTTGACACGCATCACCAAAGATTCAGAGAAAACACAAGTATTTGACACCAACGACAACTTTGCCGCTTCGTTAAAAACCATCATTTTCCAAGATCGTCTTACTTGTATTGGGTTTTACTCGGCACGTAACGACAACCGTTTTAAAGGGATTTCTTACTTTGAATTGGATCCTGTAACATTGGAGATCAAAAAGTCAAAATTCAATCCGTTTACCGAGCAGTTCATGATTGACAAATACGGAAAAGACAAAGACAAAGAGTTGAAAAACTTGTCATTCCGTAAAATCTTGATCACTTCATCAAATGAAATCGTGTTCAACGCCGAAGAATTTTACATCACTACGCACTACGTTTCCAACGGAAATGGCGGTGGAACTACCCAAACGATCTACCACTACGACGACATCGTGAGTGCTAAAATTGGCCCATCAGGCGACATTGTTTGGGCACGTAACATCAACAAAAGACAAGCCACATCAGGCGACAGCTCTTACATTTCGTATACTTCAACCGTAAAAGGTGATGATACGTATTTCTTTATCAACACGGGTGAGAAAGTAAAAAAATTGAGTAATGACCGTATTCAGTTTGGTCAAACCAGCACCAAACGTTCGAATTTAAACATCATCCGCATCAAACCAAACGGTGATTTTGATTACAAAGAAGTGCTAGATGACAAAGATTCAGAAGTACCCTTTATGGTATCAGATGGTGCCTTAACCAAAGACTCCGTGTTTTTCATTGGTAGAAAAGGGAAGAAAAAACAATTGTTGAAAATTAGTTTGTAACCAAACGAACAGAAATAAAAAAGAGGACTTGTGGTCCTCTTTTTTTATGCTTCACCCTCCCATTCGGCATAAAATCGGGAGAGAAACAATTCCATAAATTGATGGCGTTCTGCCGCAATAGCTCGTGCCGTTTCGGTATGCATCAACTCTTTGAGCCGCAGTAATTTTTCGTAAAAATGATTCACGGTGGGAGCCGTACTTTTCTTGTATTCTTCTTTGCTGAGGTGTAAATTGGGTTGGATTTCGGGATCATAGAGCGCCCGGTTTTTAAATCCGCCATAGTTAAAGGTGCGGGCAATGCCAATGGCACCAATGGCATCCAATCGATCGGCGTCTTGCACCACCGCCAGTTCTTTTGAGAAATAGGTTTGGGCTTGGTTGCCGCCTTTAAAAGAAATATTTTCAATGATGGCAATCACTTGCTCTATTTGGTCTTCAGCTAGCTGTTGTTCGGTTAGAAATTCTCGCGCCAATCGTGGCCCAATGGTTTCGTCTCCGTCATGAAATTTACTGTCGGCAATGTCGTGCAACAAGGCAGCCAATTGAACCACCAAAACGTCTACATCGGCCTCTTTTTCGGCGATGCGCAGGGCCAATTTGTACACGCGCTCGATATGGAACCAATCGTGTCCACCTTCGGCGTGCTGCAGTTGTTTTTTTACAAAACGAATGGTCGTATTCACCAAGTTTGAGTCCATCATCGGATATAGTTAGAAGTAAAAAATGTTGCCAATTGAATACAATCAACGAGCAACATTTGAAATACAATTAGGTTGAATCACAATTAATCAATGATGGCCGGCTGTACCCATTTGAATACAAATGGATCGGGCGGAATCACCAAACGTTCGGCAATTCTAGCCATACGCTCGGGCAATTTCATCAAGTAATCACGGGCTTTCTCGGCTTCGTCGGTGAGGCCCGTCATTTTATCTATTTCCCATTTTTCGATGAGTTTCTGTAAAATCTCTACATAATCTTGTGAGGTATATACGCCAATGCGTTGGGCTGAATTCGAGAATTGCTCAAAAGCCGATCCCATGGCTTCCCCCGATTCGCGTAAAAACACGGCAGGCATGGTGATTTTGAGTTTCATCATGTACAGAAAAGCCATCATCATTTCGCTTGGGTCTACTTTAAAAATTTGCGTTACAAACTCCGAATAAGCATGGTGGTGACGCATTTCATCGCCAGCAATCATTTTACACATTTTGGATAATTTGTGGTCGCCGTAGCTTTTGGCAATTTGCGACACGCGGTTGTGTGACACATAGGTAGCCAACTCTTGAAACGAGGTATATACAAAGTTTTTGTAGGGATCACGTCCGGTTCCAATATCAAAACCGTCGTTGATGAGGTGTTGGGTAGTCATTTCTACTTCGCGCATGTTTACCCGACCAGAGAGGTATAAGTATTTGTTGAGCAGATCCCCGTGACGGTTTTCTTCGCCTGTCCATTGGCGTACCCATTTTGCCCAGCCGTTACGCTCCACGTTGTCCACGCCTTCTACGTCCATTAACCACGATTCATAGGTGGGAAGCGCTTCTTCGGTGATGGTATCGCCCACCATGGCTACCCAAAAATCATAGGGTAAATCTTTGGCCAATTCGCGCAATTCTTTTACTTCTTCAAAAAAAGTTTCACTTTCTGAATTAGGTAAAAAGTCGGAAGGTTGCCAAATTTTTTCTACAGGAATCAAGTATTGATCCATGAAACCTTCAACTTTGTTTTCTAGAAATTGCATCACTTCCAGACGGATGTTTTTTATAGACATGCTTTTATTTTTTGGTAGATAAAAGACGCTTGGCGCCCAATCTGAAATTAATGTATGGCGTTTTTAATGGTGCTTTCGGTGCGGGCCATGAGCTCCTCAAACGTATGATCTTTGACAGGAATTGGCTCGTGGAGGGTAAAGATAATACGATTTCCCAAACCAAAAGGGAAAAATCCATATTTTACAAATTTCCAAGAGTTGTTGATGCTGATGGGAACCACCTGGGCTGAAGGCGCATATTTACACAAAATCTTCAAGCCGCTTTGGGCAAATTCTTTGGGAACTCCCGTTTTGCTTCGCGTGCCTTCGGGAAAAATAACCGCCGTTCTGCGGTGTTTTTCAATGTATTCACCCAGCTTTTTGATTTCGGGAATGGCTTGTTTGGGGTCTTTTCGGTCAATGACTACCGAACCGCCGTGACGCAAATTAAACGACACGCTGGGAATGCCTTTGGCCAATTCTTTTTTACTCACAAATTTGGGATGAAAGCGGCGCGTGAACCAAATTAAACCAATGATGTCGTACAAACTTTGGTGATTGGCCACAAAGATGAGCGGTACGTCTTTGGGCAAGAGATTTCGGTTTTCTATTGTAAATCTCGTGCCCAATAAATGTGCAATGCGGAGCAACAAAAAGTTCAAATAATCGACGCTTTTTTTGTGTGCCCGATAACCAAACACGTTCAGGCAAATCCACTGAATAGGATGAAACACCAACAACGTGATGAGAAACAACAGCATCGCGACCAGCGACAAAGGATAGGAAATAATTTTCTCCATAGCACAAAAAACAAAGGGCAAAAATAAGAAAATAAAGGACTTGCCCGCAGCCCTATAAATAGGACTATAGCATGAAATCGAACCGCTTATTTTTTGGGAAAGAATTCATCAATTATTTTTTGGGTAAATAGTCTCGCGCCCGCATCATTGAGGTGCCCACAAGAGGAAAAATAACGGTCATCTTCAACAAAATTTTCGCAGTTGTAGATTTCTGGATACAGCGATTTTACTTTTTGGAAGTAATCCATTCCTTTAACGTTTTCACAAACCGGCGTCATCACGGTAATCAATTCGATATGGTGTTGGGCACACAATTTTTTGATCTGTTCGTAGTAGCGATTGTGCAGCGGTTTGAGTGGGCTGTAATCGTTTTTCATGTTGCCTTTTTTATGAATTGGCAACGGATAATACCCTCGATTGGTCAGCGAAGTGGTAGGTTCGTGCAACGCGGTTTTGATTAATTCGCGTAAGCCAATTTGTGACTCATAAGCTGTGTAGCGGTAAAACGGAATATAATACCAATACGGAAATTCGGCTTCGTTTTGGTAATGGGCCGCTATTCGTTTATTAGTTTGCAAATAAGGTAAAAATCGAGCCGTGGTGCCCTCGTCTCTTTTTTCGTTGCTCAGGTTTAAATCGGCTTCTAACAGCACGTATTGGATGTGGTTTTTTTGCTCCAACAGCAATTGTAACAATAAAGCATCTTCAAACAAATGCGAGCCGCTCATGCCAAAATTAAAAGTGTTGAGTCCGTGTTTTTTAAACAGTTCGGGCACAAAATGATTATTAGCCCGCGAGGTGCCCAAAACAACTACATCATAATCCTGTGGCGGGGCATTGAGCACGTACTCCATTTTCCAACGGTCTTTGGCGGTTGAATAAATTTGGGTATACACTACATCCAAAAGTACGGCAATGCCCAAAAGCAGTAACAACGCAAGACCTATGTAGCGTAAAAAGGACTTCATTAGAATTGGAAATAAATAAAAGATTTATAATCGGTATAGGTGCCCAAGGCCAACAAGGCAGCAAAACACAAGCCCAGTTTGAGCCAAGCATATTTCCCCGAAATGGGTTGCATTTGGTTGCGGTGACGCCATTCAACGGCCACAAAAACCAAGATCAACCAAAGCAATTCGTAGTTGTAACGGCGGTTGCTTAAAAACTCGGCACTCCAATGTCCGTTGGTAAATATGCGGAGCAAATAGTCCCAAGCAGCCTCCATCGATTGGGCGCGAAAAAACACCCAAGCCATGCAGGTGAGTGCAAAAGTTGCGAGTATATTGAGCACAATGCGCAGGCCACTCAGGTTCCATGGTACTTTGCTGCTTTCTAGATTGGCGCGGTTTTTTTGTTGCCACAACAAAGGCAAAAAGTACAACGCATTCAAAAATCCCCAAAACAAATAGGTGTAGTTGGCGCCGTGCCAAAATCCACTCAGGATAAATATGGCAAATACATTGCGCAGCTGTATCCATTTGCCGCCTTGACTTCCACCCAACGGAATGTATACATAATCGCGAAACCAACTCGACAACGAAATGTGCCATCGGCGCCAAAACTCGGCGATATCGCGGGAGAAATACGGGTAGTTAAAATTGCGCAACAGCTCTAAGCCAAACAATTTCGAGATTCCAATGGCCATATCAGAGTAACCCGAAAAATCGCCATAAATCTGAAACGCAAAATAAATGGCGCCCAAAGCCAATGATTGGGCATTTACAGCGCTGGTATGATCAAAAATGGCATTGGCATAAGTGGCGCAGGTATCGGCGATGACCACTTTTTTGACTAATCCCCAAACAATCAAGTACACGCCTTCTTGGGCTTGGTAAAACGAAAACTGGCGGGTTTGTTTGATTTGCGGCAACAAATGTGTGGCGCGTTCAATAGGGCCCGCCACCAAGAGCGGAAAATAACTCACAAACAAGGCGTAATCGATTGGGTTTTTCTCGGCGGGAATGCGGCCTTTATAAATATCAATCACATAGGATAAACCGTGAAAAGTGTAAAACGAAATCCCGACCGGCAACACCCATTTCAATAAATAGGGACTCACTGTCAACCCAAATCCTTGGAACAATTCGGCAAAGGAAACCGCAAAAAAATCATAATATTTAAACAGGCCCAAGAAGCCCAAATTGATGCCTACACTGAGCCAAAACCAAAACCGTTTTTTAACGGCGCTTTCCGTTTGGTGTATTTGTAAACCGGTGAAATAATCCAAAAACGTAGAGAACAAAAGCAAGAAGAGAAATCGCCAATCCCAGCAGGCATAAAACACATAACTGGCGAGCAATAAGAGGGCATTTTGCTTGGCCACCGATTTGGCGCACAGCCACCAATACAAGGCAAAAACCGGCGGTAAAAAAAGCGCAAACGCCAAGGAATTAAAAAACATAAAGCTAGTAACGTATTGGGGCTGCAAGATACAGATTTATTCTGTTCTCGGTTGTCTGTTATCGGTTGTCGGTTGTCGGTCTTGAAGATTGAATGATTGAAGAATTGGAAGATTGAAGAATTGAATGATTGAAAGATTTCGTTTTGAAGGCACCGCTCTGTTCCAAAGTTTCCAGATTCTCTGTCTTTTTTTTTCTTTTTCTCGCAAAGACGCAATCCCGATAAATCGGGACGCAAAGGTTTTTTGCGACTTCGCGACTTGGCAAGAAACTAAAATCCTTTTGTGCAGTTATAAAGAAATTACGTAGAAACGAATTTTATCATCTTTGTGGTCATGGATTGCACACGAGCGAAGCGACTGCCGAAGGAAATCCGCGCTATATGGAAGATTGAATGATTGAAAAATTGAAAGATTTCGTGATGTAGTAAAGTTGTGCTCCGAAGTTTTGGTGCAGAAGCGTCAGGAACAAAAATCAAAATTCAAAATTCAAAAATCGTTAATCAAATCCGTGCATTCGTAGCTAAAACTTCCAGCTATCAAACCCTAAAAACAAAAAACTCCGATTTACATCGAAGTTTTTGTATGTGAATTTAGTCTAAAAATGTAAAAAGCAGTTGCGATTCCTACTATAAACAAAGTGAGTATACCTTGATCAATGGGAAGGCCAGGTGGGGGTGGAATACCTGGTGGAGGTGGTCCATTACGTGCCTCAACAGTGAAAACACCACATAGTAGTGTCATCCATAGGGCAAGTGTATAGGGGGCCTTTTTCATAAGTGTGTAAAAGTAATTAAAAAATTGTTCTTTCAAAATTTTTTAAAATCTATTTTAAAACGGTCAAATTCTAACTAAAAGCCTCACATTGCTGCAAGGCTTTTTAGCTGTGGTCCCACTTGGGCTCGAACCAAGGACCACCTGATTATGAGTCAGGTGCTCTAACCAACTGAGCTATAGGACCGGTTTACTTCAAAGATTTTTATTGGCTTTGAAGTTCTATAAATATAGCCGAGGCTTTATTTAGAGGCAGCAATATTAGCATAAAAAAACGTGGGGTGCAAACATTTTTTGCATTCCTATCAATAATCAACAAGGGGATTCGCTTTGCCAAATCATCGGCTTATTCGATCTCCTGACACAACTCAATCAAGACCCCGTTGGTTGATTTGGGATGCAAAAAAACCACCCATTTGTTGTCGGCACCTTGCTTGGGTATTTCGTTGAGCACCACAAATCCTTCGGCTTGCAAACGGGCCACCTCTGCTTTTATATCTACAACATCAAAAGCAATGTGGTGAATGCCCTCGCCTTTTTTCTCGATAAACTTGGCAATGGGACTGTCGGGATGAGTGGCCTCGAGGAGTTCAATTTTGTTGGGTCCGCTGGCAAAAAAAGAGGTATTTACGCCTTCGCTGTCCACCGATTCTTGTTTGTAGGGTGGCGTGCCAAATAGTTTTTCGAATACTAGATTGGAGGCAGCCAAATCTTTTACGGCTATGCCAATGTGCTCAATTTTTCTCATGGAATTTCTTTTGTGTCAAATTTCGCAAACTTTTTGGGATGGATGGCAAAAAAGTGGTTTTTATACACCTGCTAGCCCTGATCGAAGCGGATAGCCTGTTGCGCCAGGGTTTGGCGCAACAGCTCGTAGCGCAGAGCAGGAAGAAGCTCCCAATCTACCCCCTCATTATTAATTTTTAATTATTAATTATTAATTGAACACATATCGTATTTTTGCGGCATGGAAACAAATAGACAAAAGAAAATAGGCGGCGTAATCCAAAAAGATTTGGTAGACATTTTACAAGGAGAAATTCGCAAAAACGGCATTTCAAACTTGGTGATCTCGGTTTCCAAAGTGAGCGTCACGACCGATTTGTCTATTGCCACAGTACACCTCAGTATTTTTCCGCCCGAAAAAGGCCCAGAAACCTTGGCGGCCATCAAGTCTAATGCGGCACTCATCAAGCACGACTTGTCACAACGCGTGCGTTTGCAATTGCGCAAAGTGCCCAACTTGACCTTCTTTATCGACGACTCGCTCGATTACATCGAAAAAATTGACCGCGCGTTGTCAAACAAAGAAAACCCGATAGAACATCGCGAATTGTTGGAACGCCGAAGAAAATTCTAACTTGAGTTTTGCCTTATACATAGCCAAACGGTATTTGCGCAGCGCCAGCAAAAACAAAGCAATCAACATCATCAATCGCATTGCTTCGCTGGGTATTGTAGCCGGAGCCATGGCGCTTTTTGTGGTGTTGTCCGTGTTTAGTGGCCTCAAAGAATTCAGTTTGTCGTTTAGTTCGGCTTTTGATCCCGATTTAAAAATGGAAGCGGCTTTGGGAAAATCAATCTCGATAAGCCCAAAACAAGAAAACCAACTACTGGCTATAAAAGGCATCAAAGCCTACAGCAAAGTACTCGAAGAACGGGTTTTGTATCGCTTTGATGGCAAAGAACTAGTCACCTACCTCAAAGGAGTCGACACGCACTTTGGTCAGGTTATTTCCCTCAAAAAAATACTGTATCAAGGCAATTGGATACAACCCCACACCACCGAAGTCGTGGTGGGTTACGGATTATGTCAAAAATTATCATTGGGATTGTATGATTTTAATAATCCACTAGAAGTCTATGT
>JAGNTC010000145.1 GCA_017987725.1 Flavobacterium sp. | reverse complement strand
GCATTGGTGCACTCGAAGCCCGTAAACCGATGCGCAATCTTTGGGGCTATCATCAAACGGTTGGTTTGGGTTATTTCGAATATTTCCAATTTTGCGAAGATGCTGAAGCTGAACCATTACCGGTCATAGCGGCCGGTGTACCTTGCCAAAACTCTTCAACAGGCGGTGCTGGACAACAAGGCGGAGTTCCAATGTGTGATATGGAAAATTACGTACAAGACATTTTGGATTTGGTTGAATATGCCAACGGCGATGTAACTACTAAATGGGGGAAAAAACGTGCCGAAGCCGGACATCCGAAGCCTTTTAATCTGAAATATGTTGGCATTGGCAACGAAGATCTTATCACCGATATTTTTGAAGAACGTTTTACGATGATCTTCAAAGCAATGAAGGAAAAGTACCCTAAAATAACGGTTATTGGAACCGTAGGTCCATCATTTGAAGGCACTGATTATCAAGAAGGCTGGGATATCGCTTCAAAATTAGGTGTGCCAATGGTGGACGAACACTACTATCAACCCCCGGGTTGGTTCATTTATAATCAAGATTATTATGATAGCTATGATCGTTCCAAACCCAAAGTATATCTTGGCGAATATGCCGCTCATTTGCCTGGAAAGCCCAATAATCTTGAAACCGCTTTGGCCGAAGCCTTATATCTAACTTCGATAGAACGAAATGGCGATGTAGTCAGTATGACTTCTTATGCACCGTTATTGGCCAAAGACAAACATACGCAATGGAATCCCAACTTAATCTATTTTAATAATACGGAAGTACGACCAACAGTGGGCTATGAGGTACAAAAACTCTATGGTCAAAACGCCGGTGACCAATATATTCCTTGTGAAATCAGTCTTTCCAACCATCAGGAAAATGTAAAAACCCGTATTGCCATATCTGTTGTTAAGGACACTAAAAGTAACGACATAATCGTAAAACTGGTCAACCTCCTACCTGTTGCCGTTACTGCATCTGTTGACTTGAAAAATGGTAATCTAGGAAGCAATGAAGCTATAAAAACCGTATTGAAAGGTAATCCAAGCGACAAAAAAGCGAAACCGGTAGTTTCCACTTGTACTGTTTCAGAGTTGATGAATGCTGAATTACCAGCATACTCATTCACCGTATATCGCATTAAAACTGTTGGCTTAAATAAATAAAATTCAAAAAAGATGATACCAAATAGTATTAAAAAATCATTTTGGCTCGGACTTGTACTGGTTTCAACAGCTGCTGTTTACGGACAGTCGTCCCAACTTCAAAGTTTTCCGTTATCCTCGGTTCGTTTACTGGAGGGCCCTTTTAAAGCGGCTCAAGAAACCGACATGAACTATATTTTGGCCCTTGATTCGGATAGATTATTGGCTCCTTATTTCAAAGAAGCTGGAATAGAATCCAAGGCAATAAATTATCCTAATTGGGAAAACACCGGTCTTGATGGGCATATTGGCGGACACTATCTTTCGGCTTTGTCAGAGATGTATGCCGCAACGGGTAATCAGCAAATAAAGGAAAGACTTGATTATATGCTCAACGGTCTGGAAAAATGTCAGCAGAAAAATGGCAATGGATATATTGGCGGAGTTCCCGGAAGCAAAGAATTGTGGGAGGAGATTGCCAAAGGAAAAATTGATGCCGGAAGCTTTTCATTGAATAATAAATGGGTGCCATGGTACAACATACATAAAGTATATGCCGGATTGGTTGATGCTTACACTTTGACTGGAAATGAAAAAGCCAAAAAGATGCTAATCCAACTTTCCGACTGGTGTTTGAATCTTACCGCAACCCTTTCCGATGATCAGATCCAACAGATGTTGCGCAGTGAGCATGGCGGTATGAATGAGGTTTTTGCCGATGTTGCAGCGATAACGGGCGATAAAAAATATTTGGTTTTGGCTCGAAAATTCTCCCACAAAGCAATTCTTGACCCCCTTTTGAAAGATACCGATGCCCTTAACGGAATTCATGCCAATACCCAGATTCCTAAAGTAATAGGTTTTATGCGTGTTGCCGAAGTTTCTAGAGATAAAGAATGGGCAAATGCAGCTAAATTTTTCTGGAATACAGTGGTAAATAACCGAACGATTTCTATAGGTGGAAACAGTGTGAGGGAACATTTTAATCCAACCACTGATTTTTCATCTATGTTGGAATCGCGAGAAGGTCCTGAAACGTGTAACAGTTACAACATGCTTAAATTAAGTAAGCATTTATTTCTTGCAGATCCTTCTTCAAGATATATGGATTATTACGAACGGACAACCTACAACCACATCTTGTCATCCCAGCATCCTGATGGTGGATTCGTTTATTTTACCCCTATCCGACCGCGTCATTACAGAGTTTATTCAGAATCCCAACAATCTTTCTGGTGCTGCGTAGGTTCTGGTTTGGAAAACCACGGGAAATATGGAGAACTCATTTATGCGCACGACAAACAAAATCTTTATGTTAACCTCTTTATTCCCTCTACTCTAAATTGGAAAGAGAAAGGAATTACGCTTACGCAAAATACAAAGTTTCCGTTTGAAGAACAAACTTCCATCAGGCTAACGTTGAAAAAGCCACAGCAGTTTGCCATTAAGTTCCGTTATCCTTCGTGGGTTGAAGACGGCAAAATGAAAATTACGGTCAACAACAAAGCAATTGGCTTAACAAAAGACGTGAATTCCTATGTATCCATAGAACGAAAATGGAAAACAGGAGACGTAATTGCTGTGGTGCTTCCAATGCAAAATAAAACAGAACAACTTCCGGATAAATCAGCTTGGGTTTCTTTTGTACACGGACCCATTGTACTTGCTGCAATTACCGACACAACAGACCTTGTTGGACTAAGAGCCGATGACAGCCGTATGGGACACATTGCCAATGGCCAAATTTACCCAATAGAAGATGCGCCTTTGCTTGTTTCCAATAATACAGATTTAGCCACTTCCTTGAAGGCCGTATCCAATAAACCGTTTACTTTTTCGGCTTCGGATATCATTTATCAGGAAAAATACAAGAACCTGCAACTCGTTCCGTTCTTCCAGATTCACGATGCCAGATACATGCTCTATTGGCCTTATACGACCAAAGAAAAGTTGCCAGAAATACAAAAAGCAATGAAAGAACGCGAAGAAGCGCAAATAAAATTGGAAGCGCTTACCGTTGATGTGGTTACTGCCGGTGAACAACAACCGGAATCAGACCATAATTTCAAAGGAGATAAAACAGATACCGGAATTTTTAAAGAACGTCATTATCGAAACGGGCAAGGTTCGTTCAGTTATGATTTGAAAAATAATAATTTAGAAGCCCGTAAATTGCGCGTCACCTATTTTGGTGCCGACAAGAATAGAAATTTTGATATTTATGTTAATACTATTTTGGTAGCTTCCATGAATATGGATGGATCAGAAGGGAATCAATTTATAGATAAGATTATTGAACTTCCAGAAACGATTCTGAATGGGAAGCCTAAAATTTTAGAAGTGCAATTTAAGGCAAAACCAAATTCGACAATTACGGGTATTTATGAAGTACGTTTATTAAAATAGAACAACTGCCCAACTCCATAAGAAAGTTTTAATCCCCATTCAATTAATATAATTCAAATTGAGACCAAATGATTAATAAAGAAAACAAAATGATCGTAAAAAATAAAGTGGCAGTCCTTGCCTTTGTAGTCTCATTTCTATTTAACTGTATAAGTGCTTTTTCGCAAACTACAGAGAAACCCGTCGATGTAAAAATAATGCTGGACAAACCCGTCGGTGACATGTATCCAATGTGGGCATGGTTCGGGTACGATGAACCTAATTATACCTACATGAAAGATGGCAAGAAGCTACTGACTGAACTGGCAGCACTTTCGCCTACACCGGTATATGTTCGGGCGCACAGTTTGTTGGTAAGCGGGGATGGCGTTGCCGCTCTTAAATGGGGCAGCACGAATGCTTACACGGAAGATGCCAAAGGCAACCCCATATATAACTGGAGTATTATCGACAGCATTTTTGACACCTATATCAAGCGCGGCATGAAACCACTTGCCCAAATTGGATTTATGCCGCAAGCACTGAGTACACATCCGGAGCCCTATAAACATTCCTGGAAACCGGGCGATCCTTACAGCGATATTCTGACGGGTTGGGCTTATCCGCCAAAAGACTACAATAAATGGGGTGAACTGGTGTACCAATGGGTAAAACATAGTGTGGAACGTTATGGCAAAAAAGAGGTAGAAAGTTGGTATTGGGAAGTGTGGAACGAGCCTAACGGTTATTGGAAAGGCACTATGGACGAATACTTTAAATTATACGATTATTCAGCTGATGCCGTAAAAAGAGCACTCCCAACAGCTAAGATCGGCGGTCTTAATATCGCTGGTACAAGGAGCGAGAACTCCCAAAAGTGGACAAACGCTTTTTTACAGCATTGCATCAGCGGCACTAATTACGTAACAGGCAAAAAAGGTGCGCCACTAGATGCTTTTCTTTTTCATGCAAAAGGAAACCCGAAATTAATAGATGGCGTAGTACGTATGGATATGTCGCCGCAATTAAAGGATATTTCTACCGGGTTTAGGATTGCATCATCCTATCCCGAAGTTAAGAATCTACCCATCATCATTGGGGAAAGCGACCCCGAAGGATGTGCAGCATGTGGCATGGCTACTAACCCGCAAAATGCGTACCGAAACGGCACTATGTACAGTAGTTATACCGCTGCATCGTTTGCCAGAAAATATTTATTAGCCGATAAATATGATGTCAATTTTCTGGGTGCAGTTTCTTGGTCGTTCGAATTCGAAAACCAGCCCTGGTTCTATGGTTTCCGTGATTTAGCTACAAATGGAGTAGACAAGCCGGTACTGAATGTGTTCCGTATGTTCGGTAAAATGAGCGGTAAACGCGTAACGGTAGAAAGCAATAGGATGACACCATTGGAAGCCATTGTAGAGAGCAGCGTTCGTGGTGAACAGTCAGAAATAGGTGCACTTGCCAGCGCGGATAGAAAAACAGCCGGCATCATGTTGTGGAACTACCACGACTTG
>JAGNTC010000029.1 GCA_017987725.1 Flavobacterium sp. | reverse complement strand
CTTGAATGTAATACGTATACATTTGTACCTACAAATATTGTACTGTTAAATATGAATATTTCGCCAAATGACATACACGCATTAGCCTTACCTAAAAAAACGGTAATCAATATTCTATACACACAAAATTTGTTACACGATACCTTTAATGACATTCTAAAACCTTTTGAAATATCGGTTGAACAATTTAATGTACTGCGCATTCTACGCGGACAAAATGGTAAACCAGCCAACATGTGTTTGATTCAAGAACGGATGATTGCCAAAACAAGTAACACCACCCGAATTGTAGACAAACTTGTGGCAAAAGAACTTGTAACCCGTGAGATTTGTCCACACAACCGAAGAAAAATGGAGGTAAACATAACTCAAAAAGGATTAGAATTATTACTGAAAATTGACCCAAAAGTAGATCAATTTGAGCTTGATTTATTTTTAAATTTGAGTACAACTGAAGCCGAAATGCTCAACCAATTGCTCGAAAAATACCGAACACAACACTAATTTAAACCCACACAAATGAATTCATTTATTGAAAGTCAAAACTGGAGATACGCAACAAAACAATTTGATGCTTCTCAAAAAATTTCGCAAAGCAATCTCGCTATTTTAAAAGAAGCAGTTCGCTTGAGTCCCTCGTCTATGGGATTACAACCCTACAAAGTTATTGTTGTTGAAAATCCTGAATTGAGAACCAAATTAGTTCCGGCAGCCTATGGTCAAGCGCAAGTCGTGGATGCCTCTCACCTGTTTGTATTGGCCATTGAATCGACAATAAATCATGTGCAAGTTGAGGCATACATGCAAAACATCGCCGATACAAGAGCACAAAATTTGGACTCCTTGGCTGGATTTAAATCCATGGTTGAAAGCAATTTAAAGAACATGGACGAAAAGTCAACCGCCGATTGGGCTGCCAAACAAGTGTACCTGGCCTTGGGTAATTTGCTTAATGCTGCCGCAGATCTTCGCATAGATGCCACGCCTATGGAGGGTTTTAATCCGAAAATGGTTAATGAAATCCTAGGACTTGAAGCTTTAGGTTTGCAAGCTGTCTTGCTCACCACATTGGGTTACCGTCACGAAAATGACAAATTACAACACCTTAAAAAGGTGAGAAAACACACAAACGAATTATTTATCACACTTTAATATTTTAACCTTTAAAAACAAAAATCATGAAAAAAATTGCATTACTCGTTCTAGCTTGTATCACTATTGGCGTTGCGCAAGCTCAAACCAAAAAAATCAAACCTACCCTAAGTAAAATTTCTTGGGTTGGAAAAAAAGTAACTGGTCAACACGAAGGAACTATTAACTTCTTAGACGGTTTACTCACGTTCAAATCAAATAAATTGGTTGCAGGTACTTTTACTGTTGACATGAAATCCATTTCGACTACCGATTTAACAGGTGAATACAAAGATAAATTGGACGGACATTTGAAAGCCGATGATTTCTTTGGAGTTGAAAAATTCCCAACGGCTAGTTTAGTTTTCAAAAAAGTTACGCCTGTAAATGCAACAACGTATACTATTGTGGCTGACTTGACTATCAAAGGAAAAATGAATCCCGTAACCTTTACTATGGTCACTTCGGCTACAGGTGCTTCGGCTGATGTAAAAATCAACCGTGCAAAATACGATGTACAATACGGTTCTGAAACCTTTTTGGGTAGTCTTGGTGACAAAGCCATCTACGACGATTTTGATTTGAAAATCAAATTGGTTTACTAATCCACTTCTTATATCTTACAAAAAACACGCCCTAGTCGGCGTGTTTTTTTATTTAAAATCCTACATTCGCAATTCAAATTATTTACTGTGAGCCACACCACACACCTTGTTATCATTGACAACTACGACAGTTTCACCTTTAATTTGGTGCACTACTTCGAAGGACTCGGTTGTGCGGTTACCGTGATGCGAAATGATCAATTTGACATGGAGGACTTAGAAGATTTTGAGGCCATTGTGTTATCGCCAGGACCCGGTTTACCCAAAGATGCTGGACTCACTATGCAGGTTATTCACCAGTATGTCCAGACCAAAAAAATACTTGGAATTTGTTTGGGTCACCAAGCCATTGGAGAATACTTTGGTGCACAACTCGAAAATTTATCCGAAGTAGTGCACGGTCAATCAAGTGAAATTAGGGTGTTTGATGCTAATGATCCTATTTACCGAAATATGTCGCTTCCAATTACCGTGGGACGCTATCATTCTTGGGCTATTTCCAAACATAATTTTCCAGATTGTTTGCAAATTACCGCAGAGGATCATCTGGGTTGCATCCAATCGATTGCACATAAAACTCTACCTATTTGTGGCGTACAATTTCATCCGGAGAGCATCTTAACGCCACAAGGCAAAACCATTTTGGCCAATTGGCTTGATACTTAAACTACAATACTTTAATTTTTTGCTTGGTCGTTTTGGGAACGCCCAATTTGTGCAGCAAAATTCCAGTTGATTTCAATTGTACATAGGCTTTGGTTACATACAAAAATCCTTTGTAGTCATTCGACTCTCCCCACGAATTTTTTACTTTGTAGTATTCTCTTCCGTTTTGGTCTTTGGCTAAACCCACAATTTGCATGGCGTGATCATCAGTCGTAGTCAGGTTGTATAACCCTTCTAATCGCAAGTCTTCGGTTACTTTTTTCTCGGGAGTTGGCCCATCAAACAAGGTCTTTTTTTGTTCTGGACTGATGTTGTTCAAATCCAAATCAGGTACAAAAGCTACCCCATTTTTCCAACTGAAATAGGGCTCTGACACATCTGAAGACCACGCAATCGTGTATCCTTTTGACAAGGCATAATCAATGATATCCGTAAGTTCGGTCATGGGTACATTATACACCATATCATAACTCCAGTTATCGGGCACCGGCAATACCATTTTCTCGTAATACGGACTGTCTTTGTAATTGGTAAATTCCAAATAATCGGCGGGATCTATACCCACAACTTCTTTGGCGAAGGTTTTGGCAGTGTACGATTTACCTTGGTATTCAAAAGTTTCTGGTAATTTACCCAACTTCTCATCCATATAGGCGTTGACGTCTTGCACCCAAGATGGGTTTTTACTTGGATTTTTTACATACCCATCCAAAATCGCTTTAAATCCTTCTTGGAATTCACTCGATTTGATTACGCCTTTCCCATAATCTTCCAACGTATAGGCTTGTTGAGGCATAGCGCCATTTTTACGGAAGATATTCAACACATCATGGGTTTCTCCCCCGTCTCCCAAACCTAGGTTTCCATTAAATAAAATAAAGTTTCTTGCCTTACCCAAATACACTTGACGCGCAGTAAAAATCTCGGCCAAATCTACCGGCTGTTGGCCGTTGCGGATCATTTCTGTTTCCAAAAACGAATTACCCGAATAACTCCAACAGGTACCTGCCGATCCCTGGCTTTTTACCGAAGTAGTGGGTAGATTTATTTCTTCTTTAAATTCAAATCTAGAGTTTAATGAGGCGTTATTGATTACTTTTTTTATCAACTCATCTTGAGCAAATAAACTCACCGAACTCAATAAGCCCAGTACTAGCCAACTTTTTCTAATCATATTTTCGTGTATTAAATAGTGTTTTTTTATTGAATTATCGGGTAAACACCAATCGCTTCTCTGAAGATTGGTTGGCGTCAAATTGGTATCCGCCGTAGGTAAACCCTTTGATGTCGTCTATCGTTTTGGCTTGCGAATCGATCAAATACCGCGCCATCATGCCCCGTGCTTTCTTGGCAAAGAAACTGATCATCTTGTATTTGCCTTGGTGAAAATCATAAAAATCGGCGGTAACCAATTCTTGTTTAAAGGCTTTCGCATCCAACACCGAAAAATATTCTTTACTAGCCAAATTCACTAGCAATTCGCCAGGTTCCAATTCGGCACGCAAGGCTTTGCTGAGTTTGGTCTTCCAAAATTCATATAAATTTTTAGACTTCCCAATAGGAATCGAAGTGCCCATTTCTAAGCGGTATTCCTGAATCAAATCAAAGGGTTTCAATATCCCGTACAAGCCCGATAAAATCCGAACTTGGTTTTGGGCAAAGTCAAAAGCCGATGCAGGCAAAGTATAGGCATCCAAACCAGTATACACATCACCGGCAAAAGCATAGAGTGACGGACGGGAATTTTCTGGGGTAAACGGTTGCTGCCAGGCCATATTTCGCTCCTTGTTGAGTTCGGCCAATTTGATCGAAAGGTCCATTAAATCCGCCAAATCTTGTGCCGATTTTTTCTTCAAAACTTTCATCACCGCCGCACTTTCTTTCTCGAAGGACGACATCGAAAACTGCGCCGTAGGTAAGGGCGAAGAAAAATCGAGCGATTTGGCTGGAGAGAGTAAAATTTTCATGTTTTAAAAAAATGTGTTTCAAAAATACAATCTAAACTGGGATTCGCCTAACTTTTATAGGGAATTATCCTAACCACCCTTCGCGGTCCAAACTGCGGTATTGAATGGCCTCGGCGATGTGGTGAGCCGCAATATTTTCAGCAGATTCCAAATCGGCAATGGTGCGCGATACTTTTAAAATTCGATCATAAGCCCGAGCCGATAAGTTCAATTGCTCCATAGCCGTTTTGAGTAAGGCCAAGGAATTCTCGTCCAATACAGCATATTGACGCAGCAAGGCAGGCGACATTTGGGCATTGTAATTTACTTTGGGATTATCCATAAACCGCTGGGTTTGTATTGCGCGTGCCTGAATAACCCGTTGCCGTATCGCACTACTGGCTTCGGCTTTTTGGGTGTCAGACAATTTTTCAAAGGGTACCGGACGCACCTCAATGTGAATGTCAATTCGATCCAATAATGGACCAGAAATGCGGTTCAAGTAGCGCTGCATTTCTTGTGGACTGCTCGTAACCGGTGCCGAAGGATCATTAAAATAACCACCCGGACTGGGGTTCATACTGGCCACCAACATAAACGATGACGGATAGGTTACTGTAAATTTGGCTCGAGAAATGGTGACTTCTCGGTCTTCCAAGGGTTGTCGCATGACTTCCAACACATCCCTTTTAAACTCGGGCAATTCGTCTAGAAACAGCACTCCGTTGTGAGCCAAAGATATTTCACCGGGCTGCGGATAACTCCCCCCGCCGACAAGCGCGACATTTGAAACAGTGTGATGGGGCGCCCGAAACGGCCGTTGGTACAACAATCCCACCTCTTTGAGTTTGCCTGCCACCGAATGAATTTTAGTGGTTTCGAGCGCTTCAGGCAAGGTCATGGGCGGCAAAATGCTGGGCAATCGCTTGGCCAACATGGTTTTTCCGGATCCCGGCGGACCAATGAGAATGATGTTGTGTCCTCCGGCTGCCGCAATTTCCATACAGCGTTTGATGGTGTGTTGTCCTTTCACTTCGCTGAAATCAAATTCGGGAAAATCGAGCAAAGCAGCAGCTTCCTCATAGACCGAACTTTGGAATGGTTCCAAGGTGCTGTCTCCCAACAAAAAATCGATGACCTCTTGGATGTTTTCAATGCCATAGACCGCAAAATCTTCAACAATAGCGGCCTCGTTGGCATTTTGTTTGGGCAAAAAGAATCCCTTGAAGCCCTCCTCTTTGGCTTTGATGGCAATGGGCAAGGCGCCTTTGATGGGTTGCAAACTGCCGTCTAAAGAAAGTTCTCCCATAAAGATATACTCGCCCAACAACTCGGTTTGCAATTGACCGGAAGATACGAGTATGCCTAAGGCCAAAGTGAGGTCATAGGCTGAACCTTCTTTGCGCAAATCGGCGGGTGCCATATTGATGGTGAGTTTTTTTCCGGGCAAGGAATACCCGTTGTTTTTGAGTGCAGCCGCTATGCGGTAACTACTCTCTTTGATGGCATTGTCAGGCAAACCAACGAGGTGGTACCCTATGCCTTTGTCACAATTTACTTCTACGGTAATGGTCGTGGCTTCGACCCCAAAAACGGCGCTTCCAAATACTTTAACTAACATGGCGTATAAATTTAAGCCTCTAAAATAGTAAAAAATGTATCGCCCAAACCTTCCGCCAAAAAAAAATCCAACCGAATCGATTGGATTTAAGAATTTTATTTGAATTTCGAAATGCCTTCCTTTAACCAGCTTTCGTATTTTTCTACATCGGGATCGTAACTACAAGTGGGTGTGTTCGCGTTTAAATTAGCTCCAGCCAAATCAGTCAAGACGTATAAAGGTTGTGTGTTGGTTTTGTATTTGGCAATCATAAAATCGGTCCATTTGTCGCCAATGGTTTCCAATAATTCACCAGTTTCTGCCGATTTTATTTGCTCAGAAAGTGGCAACATGCGCTTGTCATCCACATACAAGGAAATCAAGACCACCTCGTTTTTTAATATTTTTAGAATGCGTGGATCCGACCAAACATTGTTTTCCATTTTACGGCAATTCACGCAGGCATAGCCCGTAAAATCGAGCAATATTGGTTTGTGCACGGCTATGGCATGAGCCAAACCTTTTTCGTAGTCGTTAAACACCACTAACTGATGTGGTCCCAACTCGGCGCCTTCCGGTAATGCTGCAGCAGAAGATGTTCCCGAAACGGTAGCGGTTTTACCTACACCCAAAGGGCTTTCACTGTATTCCATTGGCGGTGGAAAGGCGTTGATCAATTTGAGTGGCGCTCCCCAAAGCCCGGGAATCAGATACATGGTAAATGATAAACTCAGTAAGGCCACAAACAATCGACTCACCGAAATACTGGGCAACGGACTGTCGTGCGGCAAGGTTATTTTTCCTAATAAATACAAAGACAAGGTTCCAAAAATGGCAATCCAAATCGCTAAAAACACTTCGCGTTCCAGTAAATGCAATTGCAATACTAAATCGGCATTGGAGAGAAATTTAAACGCCAAGGCTAATTCCAAAAAGCCCAAAAACACTTTTACCGTATTGAGCCAACCACCCGATTTGGGCAACGAATTTAACCAACCTGGAAACATGGCAAACAGCATAAATGGCAACGCCAAGGCTGTTGAAAATCCAAGCATTCCAATTACGGGAGCAAATCCACCTTTGGAAGCGGCTTCAACGAGTAAAGTACCTACAATTGGACCTGTACAGGAAAACGAGACAATGGCTAAGGCCAAAGCCATAAACAAGATGCCTACAATTCCGCCGCGATCAGCCTGACGGTCTACTTTATTGGCCCATGAATTGGGCAACATGATTTCGAAGGCGCCCAAAAAAGAGGCGGCAAAAACCAATAATAAAACAAAGAAAATCAAATTAAACCAGACGTTGGTTGATAGCGCATTCAAGGCATCGGCGCCAAAAATTGCCGTAACCGAAAGGCCTAATATTACATAAATTGCTATGATTGAAATACCGTAAATAAGGGCATTTTTCTTGCCTTGGGCCGGTGTTTTACTTTGTTTGGTAAAGAAACTTACGGTCATCGGAATCATCGGAAACACACAAGGGGTGAGCAAGGCGGCAAAACCGCCTAAAAAGGCCAAAATAAAAATAGTTAGCCAGCCTTTATCCTCGTTGATTGATTGTGGAACCACTGCTGTTTCTTTTAGTTCGGGTTTAGTTGCTTCAACAGGCGTTTGAGCAACTGCTGCGGTATCGGCTACCAAACTATCTTGCACAGCAACCGGCACAATGGCGGCGACTTTGGGAAGCATAAAGGTGAATGTTTTTTCTTGGTTGATGCAGGATTCTTTACAAGCTTGGTAATTGAGTTTAATGACTACTTGCGTCAGTTTGGGATTGATAACTTTAATGCGTTGTTGGATTTTTACTTGATTTTCGAAATAGTATTCGTCTACCCCAAACACCTCGTTAAAGTGTTTTTTGTAGGGACTTTCTTTGGCTTTTCCTACCGCCTCATAATTGCCTTTGGCTTGTTCATACAATACCTCAAGTGGCAAAGCGCCGCCATCGGGAGTGTATTGCGAATACATGTGCCAATCTTTGTCAATCGTTCCTTTGAATACCAAATTGTATTCGGTATCGGAAATTTTCTCGATTTTCTGGGTCCATTTTACCGGATCGAGCAACTGAGCATGCCCCAAGTGCGAGAAAACAAGTATAAAAAGAATGGCTATTTTTTTCATGGGTTATAGGTAATTTGAATTGTATTTTTGGTTTCGTGGTGAGCGACAAATCGTTCGTCTTGGCGGTGTCCAACAACCCAAATAATTTGGTCGTTGCTGCACAAAAGCCAGGCTTTTTCTTTATCGACTTGGGCCCATTTTTCGTCTTTAAAAAACTTGCTGACTTTTTTGGATTGGCCTTTCATTCCTTTGGGATAAAAGACATCACCCGATTTCCATGGCCTGAGCGTGAGGGGAAAGTGCAGCAAATCAGCGTCGACAAATATACTAGATTTTGAATCGTCTTGCGTTTTTGCCTGAGTTGAAAATTGCAAACAAATGGGCGTAGTAATTTCAGCGGTTTGTGCGGGAATTGAATATGTCTCCACTGCCCTATCGGTTTCGTTGGCATACAACAACAAAGCAGTCCTGTCCTTCAATAAGGTAAAATTTGGCGACACTACTTTTTTGCCCGATTGTGCATGCACCAAATCATACACATCATCCCAGGCCGTGAAGCCATAGTGGTGAAGCCATCCGTACAAGTAAGCCGAATAATTTTCGTACTCGAGCAATTTTTCTAAGTCAATTTGTATGCGATCTTGCGATTCGGTTACTACGTATGCATAGGCCACATCGAGTGCATCTTGCACCAAGGATTGGCTATCTTGAAGATGGGATTGGGTATGGAGGAACGCCTGTAAAAAATTAGGCTGTATCGTTTTGAGTTGAGGCACGATATGGTGACGAAGGGCATTGCGCAAATAATGATCACTGGAGTTGCTGCTGTCTTCGCGCCAGGTATACCCTTGTTCCAAAGCAAAGGCATGCAATTGCTCCCGACTGAATTGCAGCAGCGGCCGAACAATATTTTCATTCACCGACGGGATGCCTACCAAACCATCCAAACCCGTTCCTCGACTCAGGTTGATCAAGAACGTTTCTAATGCGTCATCGGCGTGGTGTGCGGTGAGGATATAATCGTACTGAAATTTTTGAGCCAATGCTTGAAACCAATCGTAGCGCAAATCACGCGCCGCCATTTGCGTAGAGCATTTAGCTGCCTGAGCATAGGCTTTGGTGTCAAAAAAAGTGGTGTGAAACGGCAGCTGCAAATCGTTGGCCAAAGCCTCCACAAATTGCTGATCTTGCAGGCTCTCAAGTCCGCGCAACTGAAAATTGCAATGCGCAACCGCTACGTCTAAATTGGCCACTTGGCACAACTGCAACAAGACCACACTGTCCAAACCGCCGCTGCACGCCACCAATAATTTGGAATCAGCCAGAAACGGAAATTGGTTTTGTAGGTGTTGTTGAAACGAAGACTGCATGGTCAAAAGTAAGGAATTGGCTGCAGATTATTGCAATACCGCACGCATGGCATTGGCTTTGAGCAAACATTCCTCGTATTCTTGCTCGGCTTGGGCCAAGGAAGTAATGGCGCTGCCTACTGAAAATGAAACGTATGCTCGCTCCTCATTGTACAAAATACTGCGGATCACCACATTAAAATCAAAATCACCGCTGGGTGTGAAATAGCCCACGGAGCCGCTGTATAATCCGCGTTGGGTTTCTTCCAATTCTTCGATGATCTGCATGGCCGAAAGTTTGGGCGCACCAGTCATGCTACCCATTGGGAAGGTTGTTTTGAGTAAATCGACAGGCGGACAATTTTCTGGAACCTCTGAGGCAATTGTGGTAATCATTTGATGCACCTGCTTGAACGAATAAATCCCACACAATTCTTCAACCACCACCGAATTGGGAACAGCCGTTTTAGACAAATCATTGCGGACCAAATCGGTAATCATGATGTTCTCGGCCCGTTCCTTGGCATCGGTGGCCAAATGCGATTTAGCTTGGTCGTCAAGTTCGGGATCGGCAAAACGTTTGGCCGTGCCTTTGATGGGTTGCGAAATCACCCGCGACCCTTTTTTTTGCAAGTACCGTTCGGGCGAAGCGCACATCAGATACTGGGCTTTATTTTTAAAAAACACCGAGAATGGCGCTTGTGAAATGCGATTCAATTGCCAATAAGTTTCCAAGGGATGAATCTGCGCCTGCTCGGCATAAAATTCCATACAAAAATTGGCTTCGTAAATGTCGCCTTGTTGGATGTATTCCTTCATGCGATTCACCTTGGTCAAGTACTCTTCTTTCGCAATTCGCGACTGAATGTTGAGCGCATTGGATACCTCAGCTGAGTTGAGCTCTTGACTTTCTATTTCGCCCAAATCAGCTTCAAATTCGTCGTCACACAACTTTAAATAATGCAATTCCAGTTGATTGCCGCGAAGCAAAAACAGTTTTTTGGGCTGAAAAAAAAACAAATCGGGAAACTCCAAGCCATCAAAATTGCGCGATTGCAGGTTTTCAAGATTGTTTTTTAAATCGTAGGTCAAAAACCCCAAAATCCAATCTTGCGTGGCTTGTTGGTAGTTGTGTAATTCTTGAAAGGCATTGGATTGGTCAGTTTTAAGTGAAGTAAAGGCATCAACCGCCACCAATAAATCAAAAGAAGCATGCGCATCTTGGTGCCCATTGCTATCCAAAACCAAAACTTCTCGATGCGTTTGAGCCCATTGCAACAGCTGTTGTTTGAGGGGTTCAAGAGAAGTTATTTCATGCCTAAAAATACTGCGCATAGTCAAGGAATTGGTGCTCAAAAATACAGCATTCTTCCTGGATAAAACAGCTTGAATTTTAATTTTTGAACAAAAAAAATCCCGCCATGAAGCAGGATTTATTTTTATATACGTGCGAATTAAACGTGTAAAGCGCGATTTTCGGTTGCAGCCAAAGCCGCTTCTTTGATGGCCTCGGCAAAGGTAGGATGCGCGTGACTCATGCGTGAAATGTCTTCGGCAGAGGCTTTGTATTCCATGGCCGTTACCGCAGCGGCAATCAAATCGGCACAACGCGCGCCTATCATGTGCACGCCCAACACCTCATCGGTTTTGGCATCGGCCAAGATTTTTACAAATCCATCCAAATCACCACTGGCGCGAGCACGTCCTAAGGCTTTAAACGGGAAACTTCCTGATTTAAAATTTACTCCGGCTTCTTTGAGTTGCTCTTCGGTTTTACCTACAGCAGCCACTTCTGGCCAAGTGTAAACCACTCCTGGAATTAAATTGTAATCCATGTGAGGTTTTTGACCGGCTAAAATTTCGGCAACCAATACGCCTTCTTCTTCGGCTTTGTGGGCCAACATGGCACCACGCACTACATCTCCAATGGCATAGATATTGGCGGCAGTGGTTTGCAAATGCTCATTTACTTCTACTTGGCCGCGGTCGCTGAGTTTTACTCCTGCATTTTCGGCGTTCAATCCAGCGGTATAGGGTTTGCGCCCCACAGCAACTAAAGCATAATCGCCATCAAGGGTAATCAATTCGCCTTTGGCATTTTCAGCTTGCACTTGTACCGCATTGCCCTTGCGGGTTACCGATTGTACTTTGTGCGAAGTATAAAATTTCATGCCTTGTTTTTTCAAGACTTTGGTTAATTCTTTAGATAAGGCTCCATCCATGCCCGGGATGATGCGGTCCATGAACTCAACTACCGAAACTTGAGCGCCCAAACGCAAATACACTTGACCCAATTCGATGCCAATAACTCCCCCACCAATGATGATCAAATGTTTGGGAACCTCAGGCAATTTTAAGGCTTCAGTCGAGGTGATGATGCGCTCTTTATCTAAGGTAATGAAAGGCAAATTGGCCGGTTTAGATCCGGTGGCAATAATGGCGTATTTGGTTTCGATGGTTTCTGAAGTTCCATTGGCTTGGGTTACGGCAATATGTGTAGCGTCAACAAAAGAACCTACACCGTGCAAAACAATAATTTTGTTTTTGTCCATGAGGTAGTTAATTCCGCCCACGGTCTGGTCTACAACGCCTTGTTTACGGGCAATCATTTGTTCGAGATTTACTTTAACCGAACCCGAAATCGTGATGCCATTTTCTTCAAAATGAGCCATTTCGGCCACATGATGGGAAGAGGACAACAGCGCTTTGGATGGAATACAACCCACATTTAAGCAGGTTCCTCCTAGATTAGCATATTTTTCGATTAGGGCCGTTTTGAAACCCAATTGTGCACAACGTATCGCCGACACATATCCACCAGGTCCAGAACCAATGATAACTACGTCAAATGAACTCATCGTATTTGTATTTTTTGTGTTGAATAAAAATCTGCGGCAAAATTAGGTTATTTTTTGTTTCAAGTTTCAGGTTTCAGGTTTCATGTTAAAAATTATATACTAACATTATGTCGAGTTCTCAAGATCTATAGCGAAGCGAAAATTCTACAACTTGAAACCTGAAACCTGAAACTTGAAACCTGAAACACGCAAAGCGCAAAACCTACAACCTAAAACTCGTCGTGTTCTTCACCTCACCAATCATAAACGTACTGTGTGTGCTGCCAATGTGTTGCAGTGTAGTGAGTTTGGTTACCATGAATTCCCGGTATTCTTCCATGTTGTTGACGCAAATTTTCAAGATGTAATCGTAGTCGCCACTCACGTGAAAACACTCGAGTACCTCATCGAGTTGCACCACCTCGTTTTCAAAGGTGAGCAAGAAATCTTTTGCGTGCTGAATGAGCTTGAGGTGACAAAATACAACAAATCCTTTTTGAATTTTATTGCGATTAAGCAAGGCCACATAGTTTTGGATCATGCCTTCGCGTTCCAATTTCTTGATGCGCTCATATACAGCTGTAACTGATAAGTTCATTTTGGTAGCCAATTCTTTGGTGGTGATTTTGGCATTGGCCTGCAAGGCATTGAGAATTTTTTTATCAAAAGCATCCATAGAAAAAATAATCTAGTTTGTACTGAATTTGAATTCAAAAATAGAATTTTTATCTACATATAATTATATTATTAGTTTATAAATCTAAAATTATCAATACTACTTGTATTATAATCTAATAATATCCAATTTTGATTAATCTAACGAAAACCTCAACAACATGCACGATTTTAATCCCGCAGACCGCATTCAAGATTTACAATACTTTGGCGAATTTGGAGGCGTAAATCCTTCTATTTCAGATTCCTCAACTTATACCTTTTTATCAGCCAAAACCATGTTTGACACCTTTGAAGGCAACGCCGAAGGCTGTTATTTGTATTCCAGACACTCCTCTCCTAGTAATTTATATTTAGACCAAGCCATCGCAGCCATGGAAGGCGCTGAAGCAGCGAATGTTTCGGCCTCGGGCATGGGCGCGATTACGCCTACTCTTTTGCAATTGTGTGGACAAGGCGATCATTTAGTGTCAAGCCGCACCATTTATGGTGGAACCTATGCGTTTTTGAAAAATTTTGTGCCGCGTTTTGGCATTGGCTGCAGTTTTGTAGACATCACCAAAATGGAAGCTGTTGAAGCCGCCATTCAACCCAACACCAAAGTGTTGTATTGCGAAACCGTGAGCAACCCGCTTTTGGAAGTAGCTGATATTGCCTCCTTGGCTAAAATCGCCAAAAAACACAACTTGACCTTGGTGGTGGACAATACGTTTTCTCCTTTATCAGTAGCGCCACTCAAATTGGGTGCCGACATTGTGATTCACAGTTTAACCAAATACATCAACGGCAGCAGCGATACGGTGGGCGGTGTAACCTGTGCCTCGCGCGAATTTATCGACAGCTTAAAAAATGTGAATTCAGGCGCCAGCATGTTACTTGGGCCTACCATGGACAGTTTGCGATCGGCGAGCGTGATGAAAAATTTGCGTACGCTGCACATCCGCATGAAACAACACAGCCAAAATGCGCTGTATTTGGCCGAACGCTTTGAAAAAGACGGCATCAAAACGGTATATCCCGGCTTGGCCAGTCATCCGAGTCATGCGTTATACAAAGGCATGATCAATCCCGAATACGGTTTTGGCGGCATGATGACCTTGGACATGTGCAACTTAGACAAAGCCAACGAAGTTATGGAGTTGATGCAAGCAAGAAACTTGGGCTATTTGGCCGTGAGTTTGGGCTTTTACAAAACCTTGTTTAGCGCACCCGGCACCTCAACCTCTAGCGAAATTCCGCTCGAAGAGCAACAAGAAATGGGCCTCACTGATGGCTTGATCCGTTTCTCGATTGGTTTGGACAACGACATTGAACGTACCTACAACATGATGCGCGAATGCATGGTTGAATTAGGGGTGCTTGGTAATTAAGAATTATTAATTGGATTCAACTTGCTTTTTTTCCGGCTGTAGCCAAAGTAAATCACCAAGCCAACAAGCAACCAAATGGTGAAATACAACCAGTTCCACACGCTCAATTCGGACATCATGTAAAGGCAAGATACCAAGCCTAACAAAGGTATGAGAGACAGGTTTTGCTTATAAGACCAAATCACTAATCCAATGAGTACAATCATGAAAATCCACAACGGGATTTTGTGTTTAAACAACTCAAATCCCGATTGGTATTTCACGTCTTCGTTCAAAGGCAATTCGGCAATGAGTTGGTTGTATTGGGCTTCGTCGTCGGCGTATTTACTTAGCAAGGCTTCTAAATCGGGCGTTTTGGCATCCGATTCATTTTTAAAAATCAAGAATTCATAGGCGATTTTGGCTTCGGCAGGACTAATATTGGTGACAATATCGGCAGGAGAATTGGCTTGTTTTTCGTTGGTTAAGAAAGCCATGGTGTTGTCTTTGTTGTAAGTAAAAGCAACAACCAATCCCAAAAAAAGCAAAGCAGGCGCAATGAATTTGGCATTCACATAAGGCGTCTTGAATTTGCCACGGGGAATATTGGGTTTGTTTTGCAACACCAATACACCGGCACAAACCAGCACAAACGCAAATAAGGTACCAATACTGCATAAATCAGTCACAATAGTGAGATTCAGAAACAAAGCAGGAATTCCCACCACAAATCCGGTAACTACGGTAGCATAGGATGGTGTTCTGAATTTGGGATGCACGCGTGAAAATTTGGATGGCAATAAGCCGTCACGACTCATGCTCATCCAGATGCGGGGCTGACCCATTTGGAACACCAACAACACACTGGCCATAGCTACCACAGCGCTCACGGCAATGATTCCTGACATCCATTTAAGGTTCAGTTCAGCGAATACAAAAGCCAAGGGATCGCCCACGTTTAGGTCGCTATAACGCACCATTCCTGTTAAGACTAGAGCAATTACTACATATAATATTGTGCAAATGATAATAGCCCACATCATGCCTCGTGGCAAATCGCGTTGGGGATTTTTACATTCTTCGGCCGTAGTCGAGATGGCATCAAACCCAATGTAGGCAAAGAACACCGCCGATACACCTTTGAGTACTCCTGCTGCTCCATTGGGCGCAAACGGATGCCAATTGTCGGTATCGACATAAAAAACGCCCACAGCAATTACTAAAAGTATCACACATAATTTTACAACAACCATCAAGTTACTGGCATTACGCGATTCTTTCATGCCGCGATACACCAAGGCCGTGATGATAAAAATAATACCCAAGGCTGGAATGTCTGCGACAAGGTGCAATGGCCCTAAAGTGGGTGCCGTGGTCCAAGCATAATAGGCTGCTTGCAAATTGGCACTCAAATTGTCAAAGGATTTTCCGCCTTGCATAAGAGCTGTTGCTTCTATGTAACCGTTAGATGCGGTTAAATAATCCATTTGAACCCAATCGGCCAAATAGCCCATATGCATATTGTATTTGGTATTTAAAGTCGTAATTATTACATCGAGCAAGCCGGTAAAATAATCACTCCAAGAAATGGCTACGGTAATATTACCAATGGCATACTCCATAATCAAGGCCCAGCCAATAATCCATGCGATAATCTCGCCGAAAGCTACATACGAATAGGTATATGCACTGCCAGAAACCGGAACCATCGAAGCAAATTCGGCATAGGCAAAAGCGGCAAATCCACAGGCAATGGCGGTAAAAATGAATAAGAAAATAACGGCAGGACCTCCGTCGGCACTGGCTTTCCCGATGGTGCTAAAAATTCCGGCGCCCACAATGGCGGCTATTCCAAAAGCGGTTAAATCTCTTGTGGTGAGGTGTTTTCCGAGTGAATGGTGTCCATCCGCTTCATTTTTTTCTACTTGTTTAAGTATGTCTTGAACGTTTTTTTTTCGGAATAAATCGATGAATGCCATAGGATTTTTTGGGTATAATATTTTTTAATATGAGCCAAACAAATATAAAAAAGGAATTGAAATATGGAGAAGATTTAGTCAATATAAGTTTAGTCAATCAACAAATAGTAAATTATAATCAAAAGCTATTAATACGACAATCTAGTTCTTCTAGATTTGCGCTTGAAATAAAAATTTCACTATTTTTTAAATACCATAAAGTTACTTTACTAAAGAATCTTTTTCGGTACCTTAGCAATCACAAATTTTCAAATAAAATTCAATCTACAATGGAACACTTAAGCAATGGAAACGGTCAAGGCAAATGTCCTTTTTCTAACGACATCGTTAAAAAAACCGCCGGTTTTGGTAGCAGAAATACCGACTGGTGGCCAAATCAACTCAAATTAAACATTTTGCGTCAACATGCGGAAGTATCCAATCCAATGGATGAGGCTTTCAATTATGCTGAAGCGTTCAACAGTTTAGATCTTGCTGCAGTAAAGAAAGATATCGAGGCACTGATGACCAATTCGCAAGATTGGTGGCCTGCAGATTATGGTCACTATGGACCATTCTTTATTCGTATGGCTTGGCATAGTGCAGGAACGTATAGAATTTCTGATGGTCGTGGCGGTGGCGGTGCAGGCGCACAAAGATTTGCACCACTCAATAGTTGGCCAGACAACGGAAACTTGGACAAAGCGAGACTTTTATTGTGGCCGATCAAACAAAAATACGGTAGAAAAATATCTTGGGCAGATTTGATGATATTGGCAGGAAACTGCGCTTTAGAATCGATGGGATTCACCACCTTCGGATTTGGTGGTGGACGTGAAGACATTTGGGAACCAGAAGAAGACATCTACTGGGGATCGGAAGGAAAATGGTTGGAAGACCAACGTTATTCCGGAGATCGTGAGTTAGAAAATCCATTAGCGGCAGTTCAAATGGGATTGATTTATGT